>JAUSOU010000127.1 GCA_030656095.1 Thermovirgaceae bacterium
TCTTGCCGGACCCCGATACGCCGCTGATGCAGACCAGGCGTCCCAGCGGGATCGAAACATCTATCCCTCGCAGGTTGTTTTCACGCGCTCCCTGGATCTGAATGGATCCTTCGGAGTTGCGTAGAGGTTTTTGCCTCATCGACAGGCCCGATTCGTTCCCTGCGAGAAAAGGTCCCGAAAGCGATTCCTTCAAGACGATCTCAGGAGGCGTCCCGAACGCGATGACGTGACCCCCTAATTCTCCCGCGGCGGGTCCAAGCTCAATTATGTAGTCAGCCCTGAGCATGGTGTCCCTGTCATGTTCCACTACAAGGACAGTGTTGTCCAGATCTCTTATCGCCTCGAGGGTTCCGAGCAGTCTTTCAGTATCCCTGGGGTGGAGGCCGATCGTAGGTTCATCCAGCACATATAGGACACCGCTAAGCTTGGAGCCGATTTGGGTCGCCAGCCTTATCCGCTGGCTTTCGCCGGAGCTCAGCGTATCGGCTCGGCGTGAAAGGGTGAGGTAACCAACACCTACATCGACCATGAATGAAAGCCTCTTGGATACCTCCTCAATGATCCGGAGTGCGGGTTCTCTCATGAACTCATGGATCTCCGCCCCCTGAAGGCGATCAAGCAGCCTGGAGACGGGCATATCGACGACTTCGCCAATGCCCAGGCCGTCAACTTTCACGGAAAGGGCCTCGGGGCGCAGGCGCCGACCCCCGCATGACTGGCAGATATCCTCGGCACGGAAACTCGAAAGTTCGTTCATGATGGCCTCAGATTCGGTCTCCTTCCAGCGTGTTTCCAGCCACGGGATGAGCCCCTCATACCTTCCGAGGTAGGACATCTCGCTTTTCCCTTCCCTGTAGGTCATCGGAACCCTTATATCATCTCCGAAAAGCAGGACCTGTCTGATCTCCTCAGGCAGATCCTGCAGGGGCATATCAATGTTCCAACCCTTGAAAAGGGCCAGGGCTGAAAGCTTCCTGAGCATATAGTGCTTGTTTTTCCATGGGAGTATCGCGCCTTCCAGAGGTTTGGCTGCGGGATCTACCGACAGCTCCTCCGCGAAATACTGGTGGCTTCCCAGGCCGTTGCAGTCAGGGCATGCTCCGAATGGGCTGTTGAAGGAAAATAGCCTCGGCTCGATCTCCGGAAGAGTTATGTCGCAATCAGGACAGGCGAACTTCTCGGAAATAATGGTTTCTCCGTCCTCGAAAGCCAGCAGCAGGTATCCCTTGCTCAGAGAAAGAGCGTTCTCCACAGCTTCTGCAAGGCGGTCCCGTCTGTCATTTGTAACGGTCAGACGGTCGACCAGGATCTCGATGTTGTGTTTTTTGTTTTTGTCCAGGGAGATATCCTCTTCCAGCCAGAAGATCGTCCCGTCGACGCGGGCCCTCAGGTACCCATCTTTCTGGTGCTGAAGGAAAAGATTCCTGAATTCGCCCTTTTTGCCCCTGACCACCGGGGAGAGTATCTCAACTTTTTTCCCATCGTGTTTCAGAAAAAGGATGTCCAGAATTTCGTCCACGCTGTGCTTCTTCACCGGCTTGCCGCACTGGGGGCATGACGGGACCCCTGCCCTTCCGAAAAGAAGTCTCAGGTAGTCGTAAACTTCCGTCACGGTCCCGACAGTTGAACGGGGGTTGTGGGAGACACCCTTCTGCTCGATCGATATAGCCGGGGAAAGCCCGGAAATATCGTCGACTTCCGGCTTGTCCTGCACTCCGAGGAATTGCCGGGCGTAGGAGGAAAGCGACTCCACATACCTTCGCTGCCCCTCGGCGTAGATCGTGTCGAAAGCCAGGGATGATTTCCCCGAACCCGAAGGCCCCGTAATAACAACAAGCCGGTTCTTAGGAATGTTTACGTCTATGTTTTTTAGGTTGTGCTGTCTGGCGCCCCTTACCTCTATCCATTGCGGCACGACACTCTTCGCCTCCCCGTTCCCCATGGAGAATATCTCTTATAGCGGCGGCTCTTTCGAAATCCAGGTGCTCGACCGCCTTCCACATCATCTGTTCCAGCTCCTGCTTTGTAAAACCCTCTCCTCCGGGTCTTGTTGAAATATCAGGGGAGATGTCAGCCAGGAGTTTCTCCGGCAGCAGCGCCGTAACCCTTTTCTGGATTGTCTGGGGGGTGATCCCGCACTTCAGGTTGTGGGCGATCTGTATCTGCCTGCGACGCATCGTCTCTTCTCGAGCGGAAATAATGCTGCCGGTCTCGCGGTCAGCGTAGAGGACAACTTTTCCCGAAATGTTACGGGCCGCTCTGCCGATTATCTGTATCAACGATCTTCGGGAACGAAGAAAACCCTCCCTGTCAGCGTCAATGATCGCTACAAAGGAGACCTCGGGAAGGTCGATCCCCTCCCTTAGCAGGTTTACACCCACCAGAACCGATATATCTCCCCTGCGGAGATCTCTGATGAGTTCCGCCCTTTCGAAGGTGTCCAGCTCGGAATGTATGTACTTTACCGCAAAACCAATATCCGCCAGATATTCCGCAAGGTCTTCGGATGAACGTTTTGTAAGAGTTGTGACAAGAGCTCGGTCACCCCTGGCTACGACTTCCCTCAGTCTTTCTGTGAGATCGTCAACTTGTCCGGTCGCCGGAACAACCAGCACCTCGGGGTCGACTACACCTGTGGGCCGGACGATAAGCTCAACGACATTTGAGGAAACTTCCATCTCCCAGTTTCCGGGAGTCGCGGACACAAAACAGACCTGCGGCAAAAAACCAAGGAACTCATCCCATTTAAGAGGGCGGTTGTCGAGGCAGGAAGGAAGCCTGAACCCGTGATCCACAAGGGTCTGCTTCCTGGCACGGTCGCCATTATACATGCCCTGGACCTGGGGTAGCGTAATGTGTGATTCATCAATGAAGAAAAGGAAATCATCGGGAAAGAAATCAAGGAGCGTGCCTGGAGTCTCGCCGGGCAGCCTTCCATCCAGGATCCTCGAGTAGTTCTCGATCCCCGAACAGTATCCAACCTGGGCCAGCATCTCCATGTCATACTTTGTCCGCATCTCCAGACGCTGCGCCTCAAGAAGCTTTCCCTGGGATCTGAAGCTTTCCGTTTGCCGGATCATCTCCTCCTCTATCTTCGGAAGAGCTCCAGCTATGGCCTCGGAAGATGTAATGTAGTGCTGTGCGGGAAATATCGCCGCTTGCGGTTTGGAGAGAACACGCTTTCCGGTGAGCGGCTCTATCTCCTCAATTCTCTCGATGGTCTCATCCTCGAGAAGGATCCTTATCGCAAGATCGCTGTAGGCAGGAAAAACTTCGATCGTTCCACCCCTGACACGAAAATTGCCCGGCTCCAGAACGTAATCGTTTCTCTCGTAGTGGTTCGCCACAAGTTTTTCGATAAAATCACGGCGGTTGTATTTTTCACCCACTGAGAATCGAAATATTGCGTCCTCATAGGTCTTCCTCTTTCCGAGCCCATAAATACAGGATACGCTTGCGACAACTATTACGTCACGCCTCTCAAGCAGGGTTTTCGTCGTAGCAAGCCTCAGTTTTTCAATTCTTTCGTTGATGGAGGCGTCCTTTTCGATATAAACGTCCGAAACGGGCACATATGCTTCCGCCTGATAGTAGTCGTAAAAACTGACGAATTAGTTTACTGCGTTTTCTGGAAAGAACTCCTTGAATTCGCTGAAAAGCTGTGCCGCCAGCGTCTTGTTGTGGGCCAGAACAAGCGTCGGTTTCTGCAGTCTCTGGATGACATTGGCCATGGCGAAAGTCTTGCCGCTCCCTGTCACACCGAGAAGGCAGTGAAAACGCTCTCCGTTCCGAAACCCCTCAACGAGTTTTTCTATGGCTTCAGGCTGGTCTCCCGCGGGAGGCCATTCCGAATGAAGCTTGAATGCAGACAAATCCTGCTCCATCGTTCCGAAATCCCTCCTTTCATAATAAGTGAAAAGAGCGCCCGACCATGAAATACCGGGCCGAACGCTCGAAACTTCAGCAAGATACTGTTTCCCAGCTCAGAAAACAGGCAGCCCTGTCATATATGCTACGCCGCAGGACCTCCATCGACTGGATTCGATGCTGCTACGGCAACTTCCAGAGGACTCCCAGGAACCTGGTCGATCCCCTCTTCAAGGAGAGCGTCCAACCTGCCTCCCTCAATTACTTCCTCTACTAGCAGGGTCCGTGCGATTCGTACATGAGAGTCAAAGTTCTCCTTAAGTATGACGCGCACCCTCTCGTAGCACTCTTCGACTATCCTCCGGACATCCTTGTCAATGGCGTAGGCCACTTCATCACTATAATTTTTTTCATCCATGATGTCGCGACCCAGGAAGACCTCGTGCTGCTTGTGACCCAGAGTAACAGGCCCCAGGCTGTCGCTCATCCCGAATTCCGTTACCATCTGGCGGGCGATCTGGGTCGCCCTTTCAAGGTCGTTCTGGGCGCCGGTAGTGACATCATCAAAATGGATCTCTTCGGCAACTCGTCCTCCCATAAGCACGCTGATCCGGTTCATCAGTTCTTTCTTTGACATCAGGAAGCGGTCCTCTTCAGGAAGTTGCAGGGTATACCCAAGAGCCTTATGCCCCCTGGGAATTATCGATATCTTGTGGACCGGGTCGCACCCGGGGACCAACTTGGCTACAAGTGCGTGCCCTACTTCGTGGAAGGCAATTATCTCCTTCTCCCTGTCGTTTATCAGGCGAGTTCTGCGTTCAGGTCCCGCGAGCACACGATCAATGGCCTCCTCGAATTCGACCATTGTAATGTTTTCCTTGTCCTGCCTTGCGGCGAGCAGCGCAGCCTCGTTCACGAGGTTGGCAAGATCCGCGCCGACAAAGCCTGGTGTGCGTTTTGCAAGCACCTCGAGATCGACATTCTCGTTTACCTTCATCTCCCGAAGATGAACCTTCAATATGGCCTCGCGGCCGTTGCGGTCCGGGCGATCCACAACTATATGCCTGTCGAAACGGCCGGGCCGCAGAAGTGCCGGGTCCAGAATATCCGGTCTGTTCGTCGCGGCGATAAGAATGATCCCGGTAGAGACATCAAATCCATCCATCTCCACGAGCAGCTGGTTGAGGGTCTGCTCGCGCTCGTCATGTCCTCCCCCAAGACCAGCTCCGCGGTGACGTCCGACCGCGTCAATTTCGTCGATAAAAATTATGCACGGCTGGTTTTTTCTGGCCTGCTCGAACATGTCCCTGACACGGGCAGCGCCAACCCCCACGAACATCTCGACAAAATCCGAGCCGCTGATGCTGAAGAACGGCACCTCTGCCTCTCCGGAACATGCCCGCGCAAGAAGAGTCTTTCCGGCTCCGGGGGGACCGAGGAGAAGAACGCCCTTGGGGACCTTGGCCCCGAGCCTGGAAAAACGCCCAGGGTCGCGGAGGTAATCTACAACCTCCTTCAGCTCCTCCTTGGATTCGTCGCACCCAGCCACATCATCGAAAGTGACCTTGGGCCGGTTGTCGAGGAACATCTTAGCCTTGTTCTTGCCAAAACTCATTACCTTGTTGCTACCGCCCTGCATGTGGTAAATAATAAAGATCCAGGCGCCTATCAATAGAAGGGTCGGGAACAGTGACGACATCATGTTAACCCACCATGGCGACTTGGCAGGAGGCAAAACCTCCACCTGTACACCACTTGCGGCGAGCTGGGGAGCCAGTTCTCCTACCCCTACCGCGATAGTCCTGAATTTCTTGGCCCCTTCTCTCGTGCCCTTGATGATATCTCCCTCTATTGAGACCCGTTCCAGCTTGCCTTCCTTGAAGTAATTGAGAAAAGCACTGTAACTGATTGACTCATATTCCTCGGGGCCCTGGACTGGCGAAAGGAACATGTTCACCAGACTGACGACAAGGACGATCATTATCAGGTATAGCCCGAGATTTTTAGCCATTCTTCCCAATGCGGTCCCACCTCTCGTTCGTATGACTCATGACGAAACCGCCATTTTATGACTTTTCCGTCACCGTGTATATTTCAGGCAGATTTCTCCATTTTCCGGAATAATCAAGGCCATAGCCTACCACAAACTCGTCGGGTATTTCGAACCCCCTGAAAGCTATGTCGATATCTGTCTTCCTTCGCGAAGGCTTGTCGAGGAGAGCGCAAACATCCAACGTCTCAGGATCGCGCTCACGAAGAATATTCATAAGATATGAAAGTGTCAATCCTGTATCCACGATATCTTCGACAACGATAACATTCCTGCCGGAAATATTGATATCAAGATCCTTGATTATCCTTACTACCCCACTGGATTCGGTCGAAGATCCATAGGAAGAAACCCCAAGGAAATCGAGCTCAATAACCATCGAAACAGGCAGGCTCCGGATCAGGTCCGAAAGGAAGACCACTGCTCCCTTGAGGACCCCGACAAGAACAAGCTCCTTGTCCCCGTAGGCGGAACTTATATCACTGGCCATCTCCCTGACCCTCTGGCCGATATCTTCTCTCCTGATGAGGACATCTCCCAACTCAAAATTCATGACGGAGCTCTCCTTTCATAATACGATCTGACACGAAGGCCCTCAGGCGCAAAGAGCGTTCGCCAGGGGCAAGGTGTTCCATTTTCGCTGAAAAACCTTGAAGGGGCACCCACAGGGTTTTCCCGGAATGAAGAACAGGCCACTTTTTGCGGCTCCACCAGGGCACTCTGCGGCATGCCGCCCTTCCTTGACTGTCGGCCTCAAGATTTGTCACTATTATTGAGCCGTTTTCCGGAAACGGAACCTGGCAGGCAAAATCACCGCTCCAGAAACCATTTCCCTCTTCAAGACACCACTCGAAACCCCAGGGTCCCCAACTGAAGGAACCTTCTTCACCATCCAGCAGCAGATCCAGGTCCTCCGGAGCGCCTTCCGAGAAAACATCCCTTCCGACAAGTGCGGCCATCCCCTTTGAGCCGCATATCTCCATGTTATTTTCCCACTGGAAGCGCCACGGAGTAACCCCCCCTCTTATGAGACCTGTCAGAGAAGATGTTTTTACCCTCGAAAGAGGCGCTAACCCCAGATCACGTCCCGCGTGCGCAAACAAGGACTGAAGAGATAATTCGTCCATCATCCTGAGGACTTCAAGCCGCCAGGCCCTTTCGGCAAGCGGAAAATCCATGCCTGACCACGAAGCCATGGATCTGCCCTGGTCCTCCCGGCAATTTTCCAGATTCGACGCATCGGCGGCGAGGGATAAGAGGTGTTCACTAAGGCCGCAGTTCCCCTCTCTCTCCAGAAACGGGAAGATCACATGACGAATCCTGTTGCGGAAATATTTTACATCCGCGTTGGATTCATCTGTCACCCACGAAACCGAGCGTTCATTCAGGAATGACTGCAACTCGTCTCTGAAGCATCCGATGATCGGGCGGATCACTTCTCCCCGGACCTCCGGAATGCCCCTGAGACCTCTTATGCCGGTTCCCCTGAGAATATTGAAAAACACTGTCTCGGCGGCATCATCCGCATTGTGGCCGGTCGCGATGAAGTTCGAACCGGTTTCCTCCGCTACCTTTCTCAGGAACTGGTAGCGCTCCCTCCGGCCTGCTTCCTCCAGAGTCTCACCGGCCTTCTTGAGAGACGGAACATTCCGGTGTTCTACAAAACACTCAATACCCCACTCGCGACTGATATTTTCAACGAACGCGGCGTCACGAAGAGCTGTTTCCTGCCGAAACCCATGTTCCAGATGGGCCGCAACAACCCGGCCTTCCCAGAAGAAACACAGCAGCCAGAGCATGGCCATAGAATCGCTTCCTCCGGAAACGGCTGCGACAACAGGCCCGCTCTCATTCCACCACCCCTGCCTTATGCCGGCGGACCTGAAGCGAAAGAGCACAGATTCTCTTGAAGAATTACCTGTTTTTTTGCCCCGGTCCCTGTTTTCCAATTTTCCTCCATGACAATACGCGGAAAACCTTTTCCGCGAAATTGAACCCCAAAAAACTCAGTCCTCCTTCTTCATCTCCTTGGCCCAGCTGTCCTTCAGCGATACCGTCCTGTTGAATACGGGCCTTCCTGCGGAATGTTCGTAGTCGGCGCAAAAATAGCCGTGCCTCAGGAACTGGAACCGTTCCATCGGCCTGGCATTGACAAGTGACTGCTCAACCATGCAGTCGGTCAGTTTCTCCAGAGATGCAGGATTCAGATAATCCTTGTAATCCCTGCCTTCTTCCATGGCGTCCATGTCCCTCAGCGTTAAAAGGTGGTCGTACAGGCGGATCTCGGCCCTCGCTGCGTGGGGGGCGCTGACCCAGTGAAGAGTTCCCTTCACCTTCCTGCCGTCTGGTGACTCGCCTCCGCGGCTTTTGGGGTCATACGTACAGCGCACCTCGACAACCCCGCCCTTGGCATCTTTCTCGAATCCCGTGCATTTTACGAAAAAGGCATGTTTCAGACGCACTTCGGCACCGGGGAAGAGCCTGAAGAACTTCTTCGGAGGATCTTCCATGAAATCGTCCTGCTCAATGAAAAGTTCCCTTCCGAATGGGATTTTCCTGTAGACCGGCTTATCGGACTCGGGGTTGTTCAGCGCTTCCAGTTCATCAAACTGGCCTTCGGGGTAATTTTCTATCACAAGCTTCAGCGGTCTGAGAATCGCCATGACTCTCTGGGCGCTGAGGTTCAGTTCGTTTCTGATGCAGTGGTGCAGAAGATCCACATCAACAAGACTATTGGCCTTGGAGATGCCGATCTTTTTACAGAAGGTACGGATAGAGGACGGGGTATATCCTCTGCGCCTCAGGCCGGAAATAGTCGGCATTCGCGGGTCGTCCCAACCCGAAACATAGCCCTTCGCGACCAGCTCAAGGAGCTTGCGCTTGCTCATAACGGTGTAACTCAGGTTTAGCCTGGCAAACTCGTACTGCCGCGGCCTGTGAGGAACCGACACATTATCCAGAAACCAGTCATAGAGCGGTCTGTGATCCTCAAACTCCAGCGTGCAGATAGAGTGGGTCACACCCTCGATGGCGTCCTCATAGCCGTGCGCGAAGTCGTACATCGGATATATGCACCACTTGTCTCCGGTGCGGTGGTGCGACTGGTGAAGAATTCTGTACATGACCGGATCGCGCATGTTCAGGTTTGGATGCGCCATGTCTATCTTTGCCCTCAGGACACACTCTCCCTCAGGCAGGTCTCCTTCCTCCATCTTCCGGAACAGTTTCATATTTTGGGTGATAGGCCTCTCTCTGTAAGGAGAATCCTTTCCGGGTTCTGTAAGCGTACCGCGGGTCTTTCTTATCTCATCGGCCGACTGATGATCCACGTAAGCCTTCCCGGCCTCGATCAGCTCCAGCGCCCACTTGTAGAACTCATCAAAATAGTCTGATGCGAACCGGAGATTAGCCCATCTGGAACCGAGCCAGGCGACATCCTCTTTGATGGATTCAACATATTCCGTCTCTTCTTTAGTCGGATTCGTGTCGTCGAACCTCAGGTTGCAATCGCCCCCAAACTGCTCGGCGAGCCCAAAGTTCAGGCAGATCGACTTGGCGTGACCGATGTGAAGATATCCGTTGGGTTCGGGAGGGAAACGTGTAATGACCTTTTTGGCCTTCCCCGACTCAAGATCGTTCCTGATGATCTGCTCAATAAAATTTCCGCCCTTTTCAGCCAGCTCTTCCTTCATTGTGTCCCTCACCTTCTCCGTTACGGGATACTGCGCCCCGAGTCGGGAAGACACGACAAATAACCGATGTCCCCCGCGCTGAATACGATACACCAAAAAGACATTTTATGAATCCTGAAGAAAGCCCAACCCCAAAGCGGACAACAGGCCGCTCACTTCAAGCGGTCTGTTGTTAAAGATCAATTCCTCAGTTGGAAAACTCTCACAGCTGTCCAAAATAACCAGCTTTTAGAAACGTAACCC
>JAUSOU010000128.1 GCA_030656095.1 Thermovirgaceae bacterium
CCTTGCCGACTGTCTCTCCGCGCCCGGCAAGATCCGCAGTGCCTGGGGGGAAGATGAAGGCGGAAAGAAATCCTTCGTCCTGGGATTGGGCGGCGGATGCTTCTGTGGCGGCTATCTCGCGGAGCGTGCTCCCGTCGTTGAAGCGGACTATGACCTCGAAGCTGGTCTTGCCTCCGGCAACAGCACCGTTGTCGGCGACCCATAGGTCAAGAGCAGTATCGCCCTCTACGGCAAATTTGACGCTTCCGTCAGTACGGTTCTTCAAGTTGCCGTCAAGGAGGACCGCGACGGCCCAGGTTCCATTGCCGGGGACCGTATCCCACATCGCGTTGGTCCCGTCGACATTGCGAATGGTTACCTGGTCAACTACTGAGATTGTCGAGAATGTGACCCTGAAGTGGGCGTCATCGATTCCGTCGGCTCCGAGGTTTTCGGTTTTGCCCACGACATCACGTGCACGGATGCCGTACAGGAATGCCTTCATGTCTCCCTGGAGCGGCTGGGCCTGCTGGGTCTGGGCCGCAACCGCAGGCTTGAATATATCCGGCATTCCCGTGACTGTGGTTTTTGCGGCAGCGGTGCTTCCGTCTATGAATTTCACGGAAACCTCGAATTCACGGGTTTTGGAGAAGGCGGTTCCGTCGTCGGAGACGTAAAGGTTCAGCGTGGCGAATCCCAGGAAAGGCACGATCGGCATTCCGGATTCGGATGTTATGGTTTTGCCGGTGGCATCCTTTACCACGATCCCCCACTTATCGTTGCCGCGGACCGTGTCCCACTCACGGGCGCCGTCGACGGCCTTGAGAGAGACATCCGTTATCGCTCCGATGCCCTTGACCGAGACGACGAAGAGCGCATCTTGTTTCCCGTCAGGCGCCGTCGATTCGTTCATCCCGAGCATGTCCTCCTGTGCGCTCCTGAAAGAGAAATCGGTGATATCGCCCATCGCTCCCCATGCCGCTCCAGAAAGGAAAAGAGACAGAAGGATAGCCGCAAAAATATTTCTGAACAGTCGCAGGTTCATATTGCCGTCCCCCCTAATTGGTTTGTAGTGTTTTATCTGGGTAAATCAAAAAAATTATATCACTATTCACAAAGCCTGT
Source organism: Thermovirgaceae bacterium (assembly GCA_030656095.1). Lineage (GTDB taxonomy): Bacteria > Synergistota > Synergistia > Synergistales > Thermovirgaceae > UBA2252. The sequence goes on from JAUSOU010000128.1 coordinate 1,104, forward strand.
TCTCTTGCTGAAGGGATCTGTTCAGGCCGAGAGGGCCCTGATTATCTCGGCACAGAAGGCCGGGAGGTCCGACGGCCTCCTGCTGGTGATGATCCGGTCGCAGTTGACGACCTCCCTGTCGACCCACTGCGCGCCGGCAAGGATGATGTCGTCCTTCAGGCTGGGGTAGCTGGTGACCGTCTTGCCCGAAAGAATGCCGCACGATACCAGAAGGCTTCCCGCGTGACAGATCCCGGCGACGAAACCGCCGGTGGAGTATATTCTTTTTACCAGGGCGATGATATCAGGCGACATTCTCAGCCTGTCCGGCGCCCATCCGCCGGGGATCACTACACCCTTGAGAGTCTTGCCGTCGATCCCGTCCGGACCGTAGGGAGCCTCGACAGTGGTCCCGTACTTTCCCCTGTATGCCATCGAAGCCACAGGCGCCACTACCAGTGGTTCGTATCCGGATTCCTGCAGACGGTAATAAGGGCACCAGAATTCGATGTCGTGAAAATCGTTCTCGACGAGTATTGCGACCTTGTCGGACATGTTCTCTTCTCTCCTTCCGGGTTCGCTGGTGTTTTTACTGCGAACAATTCACAGATTATTATATAGCACTATCCTTCCTTCGGTCTAAGCCTTTTCATGCGCGGAATATGGTGTAAAATATCCTTACCGTACAGTCTTCCGTCGCCACGATGGAAGCGAACGTTTTTTTTGCGCCTTGCGGCGGCGGTCTTCCCGCCGCTTTTTGCTGTTATCGCCGTTAAAGGAGAGGAAGCGCGCATGGAAAGAAAATCCGGAGAACTCTCTTTCGGAAAAGTGGTCCCGCTCTCCATAGAGGAAGAGATCAAGCACAGTTACCTTGATTACGCCATGAGCGTCATCGTGGGCCGCGCTTTGCCGGACTCCCGGGACGGCCTCAAGCCGGTTCAGCGCAGGGTCCTTTTTGCGATGCTCGAACTGGGGCTGCGGCACAACCAGTCCTACAAGAAGTCGGCCCGCGTCGTCGGTGAGACCATGGGCAAGTACCATCCTCACGGGGACTCCGCCATTTACGACACCATGGCAAGGATGGCCCAGGATTTTTCGATGCGGCAGACCCTTGTGGACGGCCAGGGCAACTTCGGTTCGCTTGACGGAGATCCCCCGGCCGCGATGCGTTATACTGAAGCGCGACTATCTTCCATCGGTGAACAGATGCTGGCCGACATCGACGAGGAGACAGTCGACTGGGGCCCCAACTTCGACGACTCGCTCAAGGAGCCGCTGACGCTTCCAACGCGAATCCCGAACCTGCTCGTCAACGGCAGTACAGGCATCGCCGTAGGGATGGCGACCAACATGCCTCCCCACAACCTGGGCGAAGTTATCGACGCCCTCTGTATCCTGCTCGACAACCCCGATGCCCAGCTGGAGGAATTAATGGCGGTAATGCCGGGGCCTGATTTTCCCACAGGGGCGATCATTCTGGGAAGGGACGGCATCCTGGATGCCTATCGCACCGGCAGGGGGAAGATCCTCGTCAGGGGAAGAGCCCATGTGGAAGAGGGCCGCAAGGGAAAAAGCTCCATAGTTATAACAGAGATCCCATACATGGTGAACAAGACGAACCTCCTCGAGACGATAGCCAAAGGTGTCCAGAGCAAGACCATCGACGGGGTAACCGACCTGCGCGACGAATCAGACCGCAGGGGGCTCAGGGTGGTAATGGAACTGGCCCGTGACGCCAACCCGGATGTCATAAAGCGACAGCTCTTCCGCAGGACCCAGCTTCAATCCACCTTCGGAGTGATAAACCTTGCCCTGGTCGACGGGCAGCCCAAGGAGCTCTCTCTTCAGACCATGCTGCACATCTTCCTCGACTACAGACGCAAGGTGATACGCCGCAGGACGGCATTCCGCCTTAAGAAAGCAGAGGAGAGGGCTCACATCGTGGAGGGGCTGATCCGCGCCATCGACATGATCGACGCCGTCATAACCCTTATAAGGGCGTCGAAAGACCCCTCCGCAGCGAAAACGGGCTTGATAAGAGAGCTCGGGTTCTCCGAAGCCCAGGCACAGGCGATACTCGATATGAGGCTTCAGCGCCTCACTAATCTCGAAAGGAACAAGCTGGAGGAGGAGTTCGCCCAGCTTCTGGCCGACATCGAGAAGTTCAGGAGCATACTCGGCAACCCGGCCACTCTCGATATCGTCGTTCGAGGGGAGCTGCTTGAGGTCCGTGCAAGCTTCGCCGACGACAGGAGAACGACCATTGTCGACGCCGTGGACGAGGTATCCCTTGAAGACCTGATCCCCGAAGAGGAGATAGTCGTTGTCCTCTCCCGGGACGGCTACCTGCGCAGGATGCCTCTTGAGCTTTACAGGCTCCAGGGGCGCGGAGGCAAGGGCGTCAAAGGTGCCACCCCGAAGGTGGGGGATGAGGCGGCGATCATTGCCGTATCCACCACCCACAGGGACATATTCCTTTTCACTACCAAAGGAAGGGTTTTTGCGGTAAAGGGGCACGTCATCCCCGAGCCCAAGACGGGCAAGGGGCGCCTGACGAACCAGTTCATATCCCTGGAGGACGGGGAATCGGTCGTGGGAATGAGGGACAGCCACCTTCACGGCGCGAAATTCGTTTT
>JAUSOU010000149.1 GCA_030656095.1 Thermovirgaceae bacterium
CACTGGTGCCGGCTGGATGATCACCTGGAACTGGTAATAGTGCTGAAGCCTGTTGGGGTTCTCTCCATACCTGCCGTCGGCTGGTCTCCTCGATGGTTCCACGTAGGCCACCCTCCACGGCTCCGGCCCAAGGACCCTGAGCGTCGTAGCGGGATTCATTGTGCCCGCCCCCACCTCGATATCATAAGGTTGCTGGATTATGCACCCCTGCTCCGCCCAGTAACGCTCGAGGCGCATCACGATCTCCTGCAGATTCACCCGGATATTCCCCCTTTGACTGATCCCTCATGCCCTTTCGGCAAGCGTGTTTTCAAGAATTGTTGTGCAGGATCTTACCGTTTCCGGATGAATCCTGAATTGACCGGCGTTTCTTAGAAAATCCTCGTGCTTAAGGCTTGCCACAGCGTACAGCACATAAAGATCGTGCGCATCAAGACTCACTCCGGTCCCTGACCTCTGTCCGCACTTTTCACAGTATAGGGATTCTCCCGAGAAAAAGGCCCCTGAAAGCGAAACCCTGCAATCCTGACACCTGTTCAGATCAGGTGCCAACCCCCAACTGCGGAGCCAGCGCCAGTAAAACCTCCAGTTCGAAAGATCATCGCGAATGCCAGGCTCTTCCAGAAGACAGAGCGACCAGAAAAAGATCGGCAGAAGGTCATCACACGCATGCCCGGGAAGGGTATGCCGGGCCAGAGATACAGACCACCCTACCGCCTGGCGAATTCTTTGGGATGAGGCTCTCAGGGTCCAGAAGTCCTTGCGTACATCCACATCCCGCAGGTAGCATCTGTTAGGCCCTCTGTAAACATGGAAGGTCCCCCAGACAAGCGGATCGGTAGAGCCCCCGAAACGGACCTTGCCCCTTGCGGCGCCAGGAGCCAGAAGCCATACCGGACCCTCGTGCTCCATAAGCACGTAAACGCTTCTGTTCCCCTCAGGCGAGTCCTTGCGCCGCAGCACGACACCCCTTCGGCGCAAAAGACCCTGTCCGGATCTGCTCTCCACGCTACATCCCCTCTAGACGTACCCCATCCTCCGGAGATCCCTCTCGGAATTCCTCCAGCCTGGCCTGACTTTGACCCATAGATCGAGAAATACATCCTGACCGAACTGTTCCTCGATTTCCCTTCTCGCCTGCTCGCCTATGCTCTTCATCTTTGAGCCGCCCTTGCCGATAAGAATAGCTTTCTGCCCCTCTCTCTCGACATAAATGGTAGCCCTGACAAGCAGGTTCTTTCTCTCGGGATACTCATCGGGCGATTTGAACTCTTCCACATCGACAGCGACACTGTGCGGCACTTCCTGCTCCGTTTGTCGCAAAACCTGCTCCCTGATTATCTCTCCCGCAAGAAACCGCTCGGTGCAGTCGACGAGTCGGTCGTCATCGAAGATGGGCGGCCCTGGGGGAAGAAGGGAAAAAACCCTGCCGACAAGGGCATCAAGATTGGTACCATGCAGAGCCGAGACCTGTATCGTCTCCACTGGATTAAGCCTTTCAAGGTAAACTTTCCATCCCCCCGAAGGAGCCGGAAAAACTGCGTAGTCGATCTTGTTCACGACAAGGATAACCGGTACGGGAGAGAACTCCAGCAATTTGAGGATTATCTCGTCGGCCTTTCCAATATGCGTATCGGAAGATTCAACCACGTAACATACTGCATCGGATCCCCCGAGGGATTCATCAGCCTGGCGCTTCATGAAGCGCCCCAACTCGTGAAGGGGGCGATGAAGTCCAGGTGTATCCACGAAAATGACCTGCCCTTTTGGGTCGTTGAGGACGGCACGGATACGGTTTCTGGTGGTCTGCGGCTTGTCGGATACGATGGCGGCCTTGCCCCCGACTATTGCATTGACAAGTGTGGATTTCCCGACATTCGGCCTGCCGATGACCGCCACCACCCCGGATTTGAGATCATTGGGGCCCGTCATCGGTCGCGGTTCCTTAACTTAAAGGACAAGGGGAGAAGATCTTCAAGTGAATAAAGAGAAAAAGAGCCTTCCCCGTATTCAAGGACGATGATCATTGCTGGATTGAATTCGGCCAGAACCTGCCTGCAGGACCCGCAAGGAGGGCACGGAACGCCGGAACCGCAGGCTATGGCGATCGCTCCTGGGTTGCGCCCGCCGGATACGATCATCAGGGAGACGGCACTCCTTTCGGCGCAAACGGTCAACCCATAGCTGCCATTTTCCACGTTGCACCCTTTGAATATCCTGCCGTCATCAGCGAGAAGTGCGGCCCCGACGGGAAATCCGGAGTAGGGTGAGTAAGCGCACTCCCGGGCGGTTCTTGCCTCGTCCAGGAGATCTTCCGGCGATATTCCCAAAAAGTCCCATTCGGCCGTTTTCAGGATCATTCCTCCACCTCGCCCAATCTGTAAAGCTCATCCCTCGGAGCAACTCGAACAAGTTTGATCCTGTGATCCTCAACCTCAAGGACCTGGAATTCCCAGTGACCGTAGGGAAGCCTCTGCCCCTCATCTGGAAACCGGCCGGCCAGGGAGAGGACAAGTCCGCCTATGCTGTCCATGTCGCTTGATTCAAATGGGTAGTGCAGCATCTCGCTCAGATCCTCCAGTCCCATCTGTCCCCTGACGAGGTAGCTTCCATCGGGTTCCTTCTGGATCAGTGCCCTTTCATCGTCGTACTCGTCCTGGATCTCTCCAACGATCTCCTCTATCAGGTCCTCAAGGGTTACCAGGCCTGCCGTGCCGCCGTACTCATCGACGACTATCGCTATGTGAACCCTTTTTCCCCTCATGACATCGAAAAGATCGGCTATCCTCATCGTTTCCGGGATGAACAGGGCTTCTCTGACGAGCGAGGCTACTGTTGTAGCCGTCTTGCCGGATATAAAGGCTCCAATAAGGTCCTTTACGTAAAGGATACCCAGAATGTGGTCGGGACTCTTCTGATAAACAGGCACCCTGGAATGGCCGCACTCGCGAAAGACCGGGATGGACTCCTCTATGCTGATGTCCCCTGATACCGTAACCATGTCCGTCCTCGGGATCATGATCTCGTACACCAGCGTCTCCTCGAAGGATATTACTCCATGGATCATTCTGCGCTCCTCTTCCTCGAAGACGCCTGAAGCCTCTCCCATGTTGACCATCTGTTCGATCTCCTCACGGGTCACGAAGGGGTGCCGGGAGGAGAGATTCAATCTCAGGAGAGAGCCAAAGAACTTCACGATGGCGACAGTGAGCCATATCAGCGGAGAGAAAAGAACATTAATAACCCTGAGCATGGGCAGGGAGATCGATACGATTCCTTCCGGCTTTATTATCGCGACGCTTTTCGGCAGGATCTCTCCGAAGATCACAATAACAACAGTCGTTAAAACCACCGCCACCAGCAGTCCACTGGCTCCCATAAGAGAAAGGGCAAGGGAGGTAGCAACAGCACTGGCGGCAATGTTTACCAGATTGTTGCCTATGAGGACGACGGTGAGGGCGCGCTGCATGTCCGAGATCAGCCACTCAATTCCCCTCTGCCTCTGGGGGTTCTTCTCCTGGATGGCGAGGAGTTTCCCTCTTCCTATAGAAGTTATGGCCGTTTCGCTGCTGCTGAAAAAGGCCGATAAGGCCAAAAGGACAACCATTATCAAAATACTTCGGGCAATTTCTCCGCTCACCAACAGATCAATCCTTTCATTAATTGCCCGCTTCCCGGCTTATCGGGTAAGAGAGGGCCTGCTCAATTGTATCCCAATATCGCTCCTGTGTTTCCCACATGACTCTTTTGTTATCTTCGGTGTCGTGATCCATTCCGAAAAGATGCAGAAGACCGTGAACAACTACAAGAGACAATTCTCTCAAAAAAGAATGCCCGGCCTCGGCCGCGTTGGCATGGACCCTGGGCGGACAGACAACTATGTCTCCGAGGAGAAGCAAGGGAACATGGTCGGGAATGATGAATCCACCGGCGCCGGAGTGAAGAGGAAATGCCAGAACATCGGTTGGTGCGTCTTCACCGAGAAACCTTCTGTTAAGTCCCCTCATTGCTTCTTCTTTAAGCATGCTGATGGAGAGATGGGTCTCTTCAGGAAGAGACAGCCCTCCGCAAAAGTCTCCAAGGAGGCCCTCTATGACCGGAGTAAGGGCATCGTTCATTTTATCTGAAAAACCATCCGGGAAAATATCCTCAAACAGCTCTGTTGAAACTTCAACGAAAACACGCATCAGGAAATATCAGTCCTGTCACCCTCACTTACGGGTGTAATCTTTCTCGTGTGGTACATGTGCTTGAGCGTATCGTTGAAAGCTACCTTGATCTTTGTAATATCCTGGAACGTGAGCGGCACCTCGTCAAGCTGGGACTCGGAGATCTTTGTCTCGATGACTTCGTTGACTACCTCCTCGAGCAAGCGAGGGTCGGTAATGGCGCTTGCGGCGGCGCGTACCGCCGCCTCGACCGAGTCCGCGAGCATGACGACCGCGGACTCCCTGCTCCTGGGACGATCCCCCGGATAACAGAACTGGTCCATCTGAAGATCAGGATCCAGGATAACGGCCTTTCGGAAGAAATAGCCCAGACACGTCGTCCCGTGATGCTCCTGGATAAAAATCCTGATTTTCTTGGGAATTCCGTACTGTCTTGCTGTTTCCAGTCCATCCCTTACATGAGAGATGATTATCAGGGCGGAGAGGGTCGGCGCCAGATCGTCGTGAGGATTTTGTCCTTTCTGCTGATTTTCGACGAAAAATTGCGGGCGCCTAAGTTTGCCGACATCGTGAAAAGAGGCCCCAGCCTTGACGAGAAGGGCGTTCATCTTCAGGCTCTCCGCCGCAGCCTCGGCCAAAGTCCCGACCATGAGAGAGTGATGATATGTGCCGGGAGCCTCTATCTGAAGCCTTTTCAGCAGGGGGTGAGACGTGTGTGTGAGATCGACCAGACGGATGGGGGTCAGAATATCGAAAAACTTTTCCCAAAACGGCAGGACTGCGAGGGTAACAAGGATCCAGACAAGCGACGAAAGAAGGTGAGAGAAGAATATTCCCCAATCGGAAGGAAGATAAAGACCCCACCTTATCATGAAGGCTCCCAGCGAAAGCCCCATACCCAGAAGGAAGAGCTTCCTCACGAGGTCATACCGGCTTGCGATTTTTCCCATCAGTACATATCCCAAACTTGCAGACATCCCTGAAGCGAAAATGGAGAGCATCAGGTCCATTGAGGAACTGCCGGAAGTGATTATGGAGCCGATAATGCCGCCCCACAGTACAAGGTGGAAGGAGAAGGAACCCGGAAGACCAAGATATGCCCACCCGGCCAAAGTAAGGACCCCAAGGCCGTTCCCTCCGAAATGGGATGAAACGAGCATCGCGACCCAACCGGAAAAAAGAATGGAGATGATATACCCCCACTCGCGGGAGTCGAAGTTGAACTCCCTTCGCCTGGCATACCACCACATCCAGGATGTCCACAGCATCACCGCAAGGATCACGAAAAGCATCGTATTCCGGGGGAAAGATCTCTCCGGATACCCCTGGGCCCTGAGGACAAGCGAAAGCTCAGGGGAGACGATCTCACCCTTGCGGACTATCGTGTCGCCGATCGAGAGGATCCTTTCCACCGGAACAACCCCCTCGGCCACCTGGCTCTTGAACTCTCTTGTGGCATCAGGATCGGAGACCATGGGCTGCCCCATTACGTGATCGAGTATCTGGAAGGCTAGATTCTGCTCCGGGATAGAAAGACCGGAGCCCTCCAGCGCGCTCCAGATCGGGTCTATACCATGTTCGGGAAGGTTGGCCGATTCGAGGATCTTTCTTCCTATGGAGGAAGAATTCGACACGACACGGTTTCTGGAATCATCGGGGAGGCTTTTGAGTATTTCAACAAGGGGTTCGGGCAGAGCAGAGAAATAATCACCGCGTTCGATCATCAGGAGTTTATTCCTTATCTCCTGTACCAGACCGCGGTCTCGGACCATGACCCCGCCGATGTCAGACATGCGCTGCTCCCTTAAGGCCCTCGTCGCACTTTCATCAACGATCTTCATCCTGGAATGAGCAAAGTAGGTCTGGGGGGCAGGGGATCCTGCATGGAATGAGTCTCTTCCGTCTCTCAGCCACCAGGCGAAGACCAGGATCAGAGTCGCAGCCGCGATCACTGTGATCGTGGCTATCCAGCGAAAGCGGTATTCGGTATCCCGCGCGAGCCGGCCGGCAACACTGACTGCCAGGGATACAAATGAGCCGTCACTGCCGGTTCTGTTCATAATCCTCGTATGCCTGCACAATTTTCTGGACTACTTCGTGCCGGACCACATCGTTCTTGTCAAGCGCTATAAACTCAATTCCCGGAATTCCCTTCAAAATATTCCTTACGACCTTCAGGCCCGAATCCTTCCCGGATGGAAGATCGATCTGGGTTATGTCGCCGATCACCACGGCCTTGGATCCGAATCCAAGTCTGGTAAGAAACATCTTCATCTGCTCCGGGGTGGTGTTCTGTGCCTCGTCGAGAATGATAAAGCTGTCGTTCAGCGTTCTTCCGCGCATGTAGGCAAGAGGCGCAATTTCGATCACTTTCTTTTCCACGTATTTCAGGAACCTCTCCGGGGAGAACATCTCGTAAAAGGCATCGTAAAGAGGGCGGAAATAAGGCTCAACTTTTTCCCTGAGATCTCCGGGAAGATAACCCAGGCTCTCCCCGGCCTCGACGGCCGGACGGACCAGAACGACCCGGCTGACCTTCCCCTCCTTTAGCGCCGCGACAGCGATCCCGACGGCAAGGTATGTCTTTCCTGTTCCTGCGGGCCCGATGGCGAAAAGAATGTCGTTGCTCCTGATGGCGTCGACATAACGTTTCTGCCCGCTGGTCCTGGGGTGGACGGGCTTGCCCCTGTAGGTGATGCATATTACATCCTCGTAAATCGGCAAAAGGTCAACGAGGCCCTCTTCCGCGAAGACGTTCATGGCATAGGAAACCTCCGCCGGCCTGAGGACATGCCCCTTTTTGGCTATGCCAAAAAGCTGTCTCAGCAGAGCCGTGACGAGCTTGATCACGGATGGGTCAGGCCCCTGTACGGAGACGGAAAGATCTTTTATGACCAGGCGAACGGGGTATCGTTCTTCTATCAGTCTGAGATTTTCGTCCCTGGGACCCAATAGCCTTGCCAGCGTCTCCTCGTTGGGGACCTCGACAAGAGTCGAGGCTGAACCAGTCAGAACATTCACTCCGTCAGGGTTCCTGCCTTCCGTGCTCATTGTCGTCCGGCGACCCTTTCGTTCAACCACGACTCTTTAGCGGCCCCAGTGGTCAATTCCACGCACTTGCGTTCGATATTCAATATACAGGCCTCCCGAAAATACCTGGCTAGAGCGGGTAAGCGGAATCGTCTACCAGAGGTTCCAGTCCTACATCGCGGAGGTTGTCCCTCGCGAATTTACTCACAAGAAAGTCCTTGGCCACGGAGGGGAAAAGGGCATAACTCAGTGCGTCCTCCGGCTGTGCGATCCAGGCCCCCATGGCCTTGTAAACTCCCGGAAGCTCCGGTTCAAGGACCTCTCCGGGGCGGCATGTGATCGGCTTTTCGTCTCCGATGACCTTTTTCTGTACCTCGCTGTTCAGAGGACCGGGAGGGGTGCCATAATATCCCAGGAAGTAATTCTTTACCTCTTTTGAGACCAGCTTCCATCTATCTCCCGTGAGGACATTGAGGGTGGCCTGAGTCCCCACCAACTGGCTTGTAGGAGTGACAAGGGGCGGGTAGCCCATCTCTTTGCGGACCTTGGGGACCTCTTTCAGAACGTCCTGGAGTTTTTCCAGCGAGTTCTGTTCACTGAGCTGGCTTACGAGGTTGGAGTACATCCCGCCAGGTATCTGGTAGATGAGAACATTGATGTCGACACCCTCAAGACCCATTATCAGCTTGCTGTATTTCTCCCTGACACTCTTGAAATGCTCCGAAACGGGAATGAGCTTTTCGAGTTCAATGCCGGTATCGAACTCTCCCCGGGCCAGCGCGGCGACCATTGTCTCCGTGGCGGGCTGGCTTGTACCCATCGCAAGCGGCGATATGGCGCAATCGATCACATCCGCTCCCGCCTGGATCGACGCGTAATAGGCCATTGCGGCCATGCCGCTGGTGTAATGCGAATGAACCTGGACCGGAAGCGCTGTCTTCCTCTTGATGGCCCCAACCAGTTTGTAGGCATCGACCGGCCCCAACAGCCCTGCCATGTCCTTGATACAGATCGAATCGGTACCCATGCCTTTCATTTTGAGGGCAAGATCCGCAAAGGCCTCGAGCGTGTGCATCGGGGAGATCGTGAAAGATATGCACATCTGGAGGTGGGATCCTTCCTTTTTGACCTGATCGGCGGCGATCTCCATGTTCCTCAGATCGTTCAGTGCATCGAAAACCCTGATAATGTCGAGCCCGTTGCCGACGGCTCTTTTGACGAACTCGCGGACGACATCGTCTGCGTAGTGCCTGTATCCGACAACGTTCTGTCCCCTGAGGAGCATCTGCAGTTTTGTCTTCCGGAAACATTTCCTGAGAATCCTGAGGCGCTTCCATGGATCTTCATCAAGAAAACGCATGCAGGTGTCGAACGTCGCTCCTCCCCAGACCTCGAGCGAATGATATCCGACTTCGTCCATCCTCTCGGCGATCGGGACCATGTCCTCCGTCCGAAGCCGGGTGGCCATTATAGACTGGTGTGCATCCCTCAGGGCCGTTTCAGTGATCCCTATCCTGCGGCTTGTGGCCTCTGGAGCCTTGCCGGGCTTTTCGGGGCTCCGGGTTTTCTGGCTTTCCTGTGCAACCGGGATCGCCCATATTTCTTTTTTCTCGCTCATTTCCTCACCTCCGGTAAGGGTGGCATCCATCAAACGGTTTTCGCGTAAAGCGCCTTCTTGGCACTCTGCCAGAGAACCTCGAGCTCCTCAAGCGAGTAGTCGGACCATGCCCGGCCGCTTTTTTCGACATGGATTTCTATGAAGCGGAAGCGTTCGACAAACTTGCGGTTTGCGCGTTGAAGACTGGATTCCGCCTCTATTTTAAGATGTCTCGCCAGATTGACCAGGGCGAAGAACATGTCTCCCATTTCATCCTCGATATGATCGGCGTCATCCGAAGCGACGGCGGCGGAGAACTCCCGAATCTCCTCGTGGATCTTGTCCAGGATGGGTTCAATGTTCCCTTCCCCCCAGTCGAAACCCACCCTTGCGGCCCTTTCCTGGATCTGCCGCGATTTGACCAGGGCGGGGAGATCGGGGGGTATCCCTGCAAACAGGGAAGAGTCACGCTCCCAATTTCTTCTCTCTTTCTGCTTGATCATATCCCAGTTCTTCTTGACGTCCTCGCTCGTTCCGATCTTTTCTTCACCGAAAACATGCGGGTGTCTTCTGAGCAGTTTTTCGTTCAATTCCCTGACTACATCTGCCAGGTCGAAGCGCCCCTCTTCCATTCCGATCCAGGTGATAAACACCACCTGCAGCAAAAGATCCCCGCACTCCTCGGAGATGGAGGATGAGTCGTCCCTTTCGATCGCCTCGATAAGTTCATAGGCTTCCTCCAGGATGCAGGGGCGCAGGGACTCCAGTGTCTGTTCCCTGTCCCAGGGGCATCCGCCAGGCCCTCTGAGCCTGTCCATTATCTTGATAAGTTGTCCCATCTGCTCATTCAGATGCAGAATCTTTTCCATGAAAATTCCCCCGGAGACTGTTTTTCGTTCACTCTAAATCATTTTGGCCAGTTCGAGCATGCCTCTATATCCGCCGGGGCCTGCAAGGGATCCGTCGGAGGATAGGAACCACCCCGAAATACCGCGGAACAGAGCCGCAAGAGATGCCTTGTCTCCCGTTACGCAGGTCTCCTTGAGACTGCAACGAACATATTGTAACCCATGAGCTGTTCCAAGGGACCTGACCCTTGCGGAAGCGATCATGAACGCCACAGATTGCGGGATCGGGCCGAAGCGTTCACGGATCTCCTTCTCAAGTTCGGTCGTCTCCTCTATTGACTCGGCCCTCAGAAGCCTGCGAAAAATCACGATGCGGACACTTGACTGCGGCACATAGGAACTCGGCAGGACTACAGGGAGACGAATGTCCATCCTCACAAGTTTTATTGAACCTTTTCCCGTCTGCTTCGCTATCTCCTCCTCCAGCATTTTGAAATACGAGTGGTATCCGACCCGCTCCATGTGCCCGTGCTGCCTGGTGCCGGCTATCTGGCCCCCGCCGCGGATCTCCATATCCCTTCTGGCAAGCGAGAAACCGCCGCCAGTATCGTTCATCTCGGCGATAGCCTCCAGGCGCTCCATTGCTTCGTGCGGAACAGGGCGATCGGGGGGGTAGAAGAAAAGGGCGAAAGCCTGCTCCTCCCGGCGCCCGACTCTCCCCCTCAACTGGTACATCTGGGCCAACCCCAGGTCCTGTGCGTTGTCTACAATCAGCGTATTGGCTCCAGGCAGATCAAGACCGCTTTCGATGATGGTCGTACATACAAGCAGATCGGTCTCTTTCCCTGAAAACCTGAGCATGGCGCTTTCGAGGGCTCTCTCTTGCATTCTTCCGTGTGCGATGTCCACGGAAACTCCAGGAAAGGCTGCTTTTATGTCCTGGGCCGCTTTTTGAATGGTTTCGATGCGGTTATGAACAAAGAAGACCTGTCCTCCCCGGGCCATCTCCCTGAGGACTGATTCCCTGAAAAGGTCATCGCGCCAGGGGCCCACATAGGTCATAACCGGATGCCGCCTGTACGGGGGAGAAGTGATCAAGGAAATGTTCCTCATTCCGCCAAGGGCCATGTGAAGAGTCCTCGGAATGGGAGTTGCCGATATGCTCAGAACATCCACCGAGGGATCCAGATTCTTGAGCCGTTCCTTGTGAAGGACCCCGAACCGATGCTCCTCGTCGATGATCACGAGGCCGAGCCTCCTGAACCTGATATCTCCCTGGAGAAGCCTGTGTGTCCCGAAAATGACGTCCACAGCGCCCTCTTCGATATCCCGCCTGATGGCATCCTGCCTCTTTTTTGGAACGAACCGCGAGATGACCTCCGCCCTGATCGGCAAATTCGCGATCCTTCCTGTGAAGGACTCATGGTGCTGTCCCGCAAGGAGTGTCGTTGGAACCAGGAAAGCCGCCTGGCGCCCTGCTTCGACCGCCTTCACGGCCGCCCTGAACGCTACTTCGGTCTTCCCGTATCCGACATCCCCTACCAGGAGTCTGTCCATTGGTACAGGGCTGCTCATGTCCCTTTTTACGGAAAGGACCGAGGATATCTGGTCCGCGGTTTCGGTAAAGGGAAAACCGCTTTCGAAACCGGCTGCGAGATCTCCATCGGGAGGGCATGGCTCCTTTTTGCAAAATTCGCGGGCGGCGTAAAGCGCTATGATCTGCCGGGCCGCCTCATGCGCCTTTTCCCTGGCCCTCGATGCGGCCTTCCGCCACGCCATGCCCCGCAGGCTGTCCAGCTCCTGATCTTCACCCGCTGGAGCAGGATACGGAGTGATCTTGAAAAGCTGGACAAGAGGCATCATGAGCCGCCTGTTCTCGGCAAACTGGAGAACAAGACAGTCACGGTCCATGCCCCCGGAGGTCACGCGCTCTATCCCCAGGTTTCTGGCGATACCGTAATCCTCGTGGATCACATAATCCAGTTCCTCTATCCTTTCCTCCCATTCGCGGGGTGGAACACGGGAAACCTTTCCCCCGGAATAGACCGGGGTTATCCCGACCAGGTCGCTGTCCGAGAGGAATATCCTCTTTGCGCCCCTGTCGGCGAATCCCCGGGAAAGGCCTCCCCTTTCGGACTGGATCCCAATTCCCCTTGCCCATTCGTGAAGAACATCGCTTGAAGAGAACAGAGTCACCAAGTAACCATCTTCGGTCCAGCCGCGTACAAAAGACTCGGCCGCCTCCAGTTTTCCCCTGAAAGAGGGTATTTCCGAGACCGGGATCCGGAAGGATGTATCCTTGACTGCCCTGGTAACCGAAAAAGCACCGGATTTTGAAAGTTCCGACTCGTAGAACTCCCATGAATTCAAACCGGAAGCCCCATTTTCGGAGGCCATTCTGTCCCAGATCCATTTGTAAGCTTCTGCAGATCTCCCGATGCCGACCCGCTCAAAAAACACAACTCTTGCCGGAGGTTCAAGCATCTGAAGCAACTGTCCGCTTTTCCCCCCCGCAAGAGAGAGAAGGCGCGTGATCCCTACAGGCGACAGATTCCTCTGGCTTTGTGGATCAAACAGGCGCATGCTCTCGATCCTGTCGTCGAAAAACTCTATCCTCAGAGGGTAGCGGTAGGATGGATCAAAAATGTCGACGATGCTCCCCCGGCTCACGAACTGCCCCCCCTGCCAGACGAGGTCAGAACGTTTGTAGCCTGACCGTAGGGCCCATTCAAGGAGTCCGTCTCTTTCGATATCCAGACCCTCTCCGACTTCGACTCCGTCGGCCGAAAGAAGGATAGGGGCCATTATGCCCGGAGGGGTGGTAACCATGCACTCTCCTGAATCCTTCCACTTCATTGCCGTATGTCCGCGTTCGACCCTGACAGCCTCGCTGGAGAAGAGCTCATGTGTGAGGGGAATTTCGGCAAGTACAAACAGTTCCCGTCCGGGCATCAGCGCTTCCCAGTCCGAGACGAATTCCCCGAGCCTCTGTTGATCGGGAACAACTATCAGCAGAGGCCTCTTCATATCCCTGAGAACCCAACACCAGGAAGAAGGACCTGCCGGAAGGTGAACGCCCGGGACAAGTCCCGAAGCGTCCGGGCTTATGCTCCCGAGGGAGTTGACTATCAAGGGAATATCTCCGTTATTGGCATTCATGACGTTTTTTATAAAAACAAAACCACCCCTGGTCTGTCACCGTCAATAATCTCCACCCGGTTCCTTTCCGGGGGGAGCATTGGTATCTCTCATTGAGTCCTCCGTCCCACGCAAAAGCCAAAGGAGGACCGCATCGACTGCTCTTTCGCAGACTCCTTGAAGCGCTTCCCTTTCTCGGGGTGAAAAAGGTTCAGTAACGTAAT
Source organism: Thermovirgaceae bacterium (assembly GCA_030656095.1). Classification (GTDB taxonomy): domain Bacteria; phylum Synergistota; class Synergistia; order Synergistales; family Thermovirgaceae; genus UBA2252. The sequence continues at coordinate 13,007 of JAUSOU010000149.1, forward strand.
CGGAAAGGTCCTCCACAGGATATTCTCCCCCGATACCTATACGGAGCCTGGCGAATTCCCCCGAACCAAGGTGCCCGATTACGGAAAGCATCCCCTTGTGACCTCCAGCGGATCCGCCGGGTCTCAATCGTATCTTGCCGAAAGGAAGAGCGACGTCGTCGTAGACGACAAGAATATCGGCCAGGTCAAGACCGAGCATGGAGGTTACGCTCTTGACGGCGATCCCGCTGAGGTTCATGAAAGTCATCGGCTTCAGCAGAAAAAACCTCTTTTCCGACGCAAAACATGGCCCCCAGACGATCCCATCCGGGGACCTTTTTTTTTCGGGAGCCGCCAGGCGTTCGCAAAGCCGGTCAATTACATGCCACCCGGCGTTGTGCCTGGTCCAGGCATATCGAGCCCCAGGATTACCGAGACCGACCACCAGGTTCAAGAAAGGCTACTCCTCCTCTTCCTTGGCCTTGCCCTTCGAAACTACCTTGACCTCCACGGGTTCCTCAACGGACTCCACTGACGGCTCCGCCACGACACGGGCATGGCCGATCGTTACGACTATCTCTTCCGGAGACAGCTCCAGCACGGCGCTTTCGGGGAGGGCGAGATCCACTATGCGGACAATCCCTTCAAGAGGAAGGGATGAAACGTCGATCACAAAGGAATCCGGGATCTCCTTGGGCAGGACCTCCATCTCGATCTCGTGTATCAACTGTTCGAAGACACCGCCCTGCTTGATCCCGAGACACTTTTCCCTGCCGATTATCTCCACAGGAACGTTAACCGATATTTTGTGTCCTTGTTTCAGCTGGAGAAGATCCACATGCAGTATTCTTCCCGAAAGAGGATCTTTCTGAAGATCTCTCATCAGGCAGAGCTCATTCTTTCCACCGGGAACTTCTACCTCAAGCCTGACGGTCTCCCATCGTCCGGATTTGGCAACCGGCGTGACCCTGTCCGCCGATACGAAAAACGGTATTGAATCAGGATAACCGGGACCGTAAAGTACCCCGGGTATTTTGCCCTCGTTCCTGATCTTTCTGCAGCTCTGTTTCCCTGTTGCTTCCCTTTTTTCGAGCTTGATCCTGTCGATTGTAGCCATAAAAATTCCCTCCTCGATGTTGTTGGCGCAAAACCTGCCGTTGTTTACCTGAAAAGAATGCTAACCGAATGATCGGAATGGATCCTGCTGATCGCCTCCGCAAAAAGCGGCGCTATTGAAAGAACCGTGATCTTGTCTATCTTCTTCTCATCCGGAAGCGGTATCGTATCCGTAAGAACTACCTGATGGATAGGAGACTTGCTGATGCGGTCTATGGCCGGGCCGGAAAGAACTCCGTGCGTAGCACACGCCAGAACTTTTTTGGCCCCCCTCGAAAGCAAAGCTTCCGCCGCCTGAACCATCGTTCCCGCCGTATCGATGATATCGTCAACCAGAATTGCGATCTTTCCGTTGACATCACCAATTATCTCCATTACCTCGCTGAAGTTCGCAACCTCGTGCGAGCGCCGCTTGTCCACTATGGCAAGGTCCGCGTTCAGGTGGACCGCAAAGCGCCTGGCCCTGACCACGCCGCCTATGTCGGGGGAAATCACAACGATCCTGTCCTTTTCCAGTTCGCTTTTCAGCGCTTCCCTGAAATATGCAGCGAGCAGCGGAATGCCCGTGAGATGATCCACTGGTATGTCGAAAAAACCCTGGATCTGCCCCGCATGAAGATCCGCGGCAATAACCCTGTCCGCTCCGGCCTTTTCGATGATATTGGCTACCAGTTTGGCTGTGATAGGCTCCCTGGCTTTGGTTTTTCGGTCCTGTCTCGCATAGCCGAAATATGGCGTCACAACGTTGATCCTGTAGGCTGAGGCCCGGCGCATTACATCCAGCATTACAAGAAGCTCCATGAGGTTCTCGTTCACCGGGTCACAAGTGGGCTGAACCACGTACACGTCCGCTCCCCTGACGCTCTCCTCGACGGATACTCCTATCTCCCCGTCGGAGAAACGAAACAGGTTGGCTGTCGCAACCCCTACACCGAGATTTTCGCAGATCGCCCGGGTGAATTGAGGGTGGGCCGTCCCCGAAAAGATTTTAAGTTCCCGCAATTTAGAGGCCACTTTCATTCTCCCCCCTCTTCGGGTTTTTTCCGCCTTCGGACCCATCCATCAATGTTCTTCTGTCTTGCCCTGCCTATCGCAAGACTCCCGGACGGGACATCTTTTGTAATAACGGAACCCGCGGCAATATATGATTCATCCCCTATAGAGACGGGAGCAACAAGCATGGTGTTGCTTCCAACGAAACATCTGTCTCCGATGAAGGTCGGGTTTTTCTTCTCGCCGTCGAAGTTGCAGGTGATCGTTCCGGCACCGATATTGGTTCCGATACCTACCGTGGCATCTCCGATATAGGCGAGGTGGGGAACCTTGGATCCCTCGCCGATCGTGCTTTTTTTTATCTCAACAAACTTCCCCACGAACGCCCCGGCCATTATCTCCGATCCGTCCCGGATAAAAGCGAAGGGACCGATGCGGGCATTTTCCATTACGGCGCTGTCGTGGATAACAACATGACCCAACAAGTGGACATTCTCCCCGATAAGGCAGTTCCTGACAATAGAGAAACTGCCCAGCCTCGATCCTCTGCCGATCACGGATGTTCCCCAGACCTGAACGAAGGGCTCCAGCATGACATCTTCGCCGATATTTACCCCGGGCCCAACCCATACCGATTCTGAGTCCACGCACTTGACACCGTTTTCCATATGCCCTGCAAGTATGCGCCTTCTCAGGATTCTTGAGACCCTGTCGAGCTGAACAGTATCATTGACTCCTTCGATCTCTTCAGGATCGGAGCACATGATCATTCTGACCTTGTTTTCGCAACTGCAGAGATTATGGATGATATCGGTGAGATAGTACTCCCCCTGGGCATTGTTCCTGCCTATGCCGTCCAGCTGTTCGAGAAGTACCGAGGTCCGGAAGGCGTATATTCCGCCGTTGACGCGTCCGCATTTCTTCTCGTGTTCCATGGCGTCCTTCTCCTCGACTATTCTGAAACCCCTGTCAGTATCGAGAACCCGGCCGTACCCGGTCGGATCCGTCGGCTCAAATACCAGAAATGAACAGTCTTCGCCGCCCTCCACGTGTCTGGAGTGCATCATGGAGAATGTCTCTTTGCTTATGAGCGGCACATCGCCCGGGATGACCAGAACATGTTCAAACCGGGCAATCCAGTCTCTCGCGACGGCTACTGCATGCCCCGTTCCAAGCTGCTCCTTCTGAATAACTACATCAGTCCCCGGCCAGGCCTTTTCCAGATACTCCGCAACGGCTCCGCTGCCGTGCCCGACTACGACCGCCCTGCTGGAAAAGGGCGGGGAATCAGTCGATTTCATCGGGTAATACAATAGAGGTTCATCAAGAAGTGACAGAAGAACCTTCGGAGTCTCGCTCTTCATGCGTGTTCCCTTGCCCGCCGCCAGGATAAGAACCCCTGTTCCAGATTCAGGCATCGCGATCCCCCCCCAATACAGATTATCCATCAAGATTCTATCACGGAGAAAGCCGCCGCTACTCAACAACGAATAAGGGGAAGCTTAAGGGCTTCCCCTGATCTTGTATTTTTTTGGCTGGGGTGGCTGGATTCGAACCAGCGATCACGGATCCAAAGTCCGCCGCCTTGCCAGCTTGGCTACACCCCAATACCCGGGCTCCGCAATTATAGCTTCACCGGGGGGGAAAATGTCAAGGCGGGATGGGCACTTGAAATGACCGCGTGCCATTTCGTCAATTTTGGTCTATTATCATTTTGAAAAAAGAACTTTTGAATGATTGCTAATTCGAACGAGGGGGTCCTGCCAAAATGTGGACCATTGAGGAAGGAACCGAAAGAATCCGGAACAGAGGACTTAAGATCACCTCTCAGAGGGTGGGGATACTGAAGCTGCTGAAGAACAGGAAGGACCACCCTTCCGCCGAACAGATATTCAGGGAGATGAAGCAATCTTTCCCCACGATATCGTTCGCTACGATCTACAGCACGTCGCAGATACTCCAGGAAGCCGGCCTGCTGCAGATCCTGACCATAGACGGACAGCGGGTCTTCTTCGATCCCGACCCGGCTCCGCACGCGCATTACCGCTGCAGGAAGTGCGGATCCGTCTCCGACATTCCCATGCCCCACGGGATCATCAAAAAGATCCGGGAGTCATCGGACGATGAGATCGAAACCGTCCACGTCTACTGTTACGGGAAATGCCGCCATTGTTCGGCAAGCGAGGAAGCGGAAGCAGCCGGTGTCAGGCATGGTAATTCCTGCTGAAATAACACGTTGGCTCTTTGCTTTTCCGGTCGCATTTTTTTGCCTGTTCTCCCTTGTCTCCGGAGTTATGGCCGCGAGGAACAGCAGTTCATTATGGATCAGGCTTTTCTGGATCACCCTGCTTCTTTTCCTTGTCGCGTCTTCGCTTTTTCTCCTCTCGATCGCCCCTTCCTGGATCGCCCTCGCTCCTGCGATCCCTGCTCTCATCATCCTTACGATCCAGAACAGGTCCGGTCCTACGCCCCGGAATGGTGACGGCAGATGCGGCTGAAGAACCGGCAGGCGCAATATGCCGCTTTATCCAACAAAATGCCTGCGTTTGTTTTTCGTGGAGCACTGGCACTCTTCCTGTTTTTACTTTTGCCACGTTTCTGCCCCGCCCTGGACGAGGCTTTCAGCGTATCGATAACCTGCCTCCCGGGCGGAACGATCTCAGTTGAAAGGGCAGGGGAACCATCCGTGATCATTGGAACCGTACTGGCGATCCCCGACACCACAAGATGGCCAAGCTTCACCGCCTCCGCATGGGGAGAGGAAGGGACAGTTGTCGCGACTGCCGTGAACGCGATACACATTCTTCTTTCAGTGGAAAAGGGGAAAGGCAGAACCCTTAGCATCCTTCCCGCCGAGACCGTTGCCCCAGCCGCAGGCCCAGGCGCTTCGATCATTACCGACATGAAAGCCGGACGGTCTCTTTTCGGAGCGTGGGCCCCGGCGGTCGGAAGCGCCGTAACAGTAAGGAGCGCTGACGGCAGGGCTGAAAGCGGAGCTCACCGTCCCCTGTTGGGAGAAACCCTTCGCATTTCAATGGTTCCGGTTGAGAACCCTTATTTCCTTGAGATCGAGAACAGACCCGGCGGAAGGGTCACCGCCTGGTATGAGAGCGGTCCCCGGCTCATCGCGAGGATCATACGTCCGGTTGCCGGCGTAGGGCGGTTTGAAGGTACGATTTTCCAGGAGCGGGGAAGGATCCGCGCCAATCATCCCGGCGTCATCGATATCAGTACTTCCCCGGAGGGCCTTGTCGGAGGTTTTCAGATAATGCCCCTTGAGCACGCCTCATCCAGCGAGATGCAGGGCGCATGGAAGATGACGCAATGGATGATAGTCGCACCAGCCCCGGGTGGTCATACCCTCAAGGGAACACGGCCGATGTTTTCGGGCGGGCTGCTGCCTGGTCCGGGCAGAGGAGAATATCTCTGGGATCTCTGGGCAACCTATGGAAGAAGGCCTCTCGCTCTTGTGAGGATCAGCGGAGGAGCCTGGACCGGAATGCCGGAGGTCTCCGGAAGGCAGGATCACGCGCTCGAGGAAGTCACTCACCTGCGGCTTTACTTTCCATTTACAGGGGAACCGCAGGAGGGCGGCAACTGATGACGCCCTCCCGGCGGTAAACGTCCATCATTCGACGGTGACGCTTTTGGCAAGATTTCTCGGCTGGTCTATCTCCTTTCCCTTTAGAAGGGCAATATGGAACGCCAGAAACTGCAACGGCACGACGGTCAGAAAAGGAGTGAACTCCTCGTCGGTCCAGGGGATCTCCACAACAGCCTGGACATATTTGGCAATATGCGTATCCCCCTCAGTACATATCGCTATCAGCGGAGCATTCCTCGCCTTCGCTTCCTGGATGTTCGAAAGGGTCTTCTCATAGAGACCATCTCTGGGGATGACAGCGACAACGGGCACCTCGGGCTCCAGAAGAGCTATAGGCCCGTGCTTCATCTCCCCTGCGGCGTAGGCTTCTGCGTGAATGTAGGATATCTCCTTCAGTTTCAGGGCTCCCTCAAGCGCGATAGGGAAGGATATGCCCCTTCCTATGAACAGGAAGTTGCTCTTGTCGGCATAGTTCATGGCCAGACCCCGGATCTCCTGTTCCCTCTCCAGAAGAAGTTCCACCTTGTAGGGGATCTGAAGGAATTCGTTGATCAGCCGCTCTTCCTCTTCGGGAGAAAGTGTACCCCTGAGTCTGCCCAACTGGAGAGCAACAAGAAAAAGGGCGGCCATCTGGCCGGTAAATGTCTTTGTCGCGGCTACTCCGATCTCAGGGCCGGCCTTCAGAAGCATGACGCTGTGGACCTCCCTGGCAAGAGTCGACCCGCGCACATTTGTTATGGCCATGCAGTGGGCTCCCTCAGACCTGGCTTTCCTCTGAGCGGCAATGGTATCCGCCGTCTCCCCGGATTGCGAGACGAAAATTGCCAGAGTCGAAGAGTCGCACCTGATATGTCTGTAGCGATACTCCGAAGCCACGTCAACCTTTATATCAAAATCCGTCCATTTTTCAAGAACCCTTTCGGCCACCAGGGACGCGTAATAGGAGGTCCCGCAGGCGACGATATGTATCTTGTCCCACCTGGATACTGTTTCGGCGTCCCATCCGAGCTCCTGGTCGATGGAAATCCTTCCATCGGCGGTCCTTCCCTTGAGCGTGGATCGCAGAACCATACCCTGCTCGTGGATCTCTTTAAGCATATAGTGGGAAAACCCCGACTTCTCGGTCATGGTAACATCCCAATCGACTGTGACGACCGGTTTTTCTGAAGGTTCCCCATTCTCGTCCCATATCTTTATCCCCTGGAGGGATATTTCCGCGATGTCCCCCTCATCAAGGTACTGAATATTCCTGGTATAGGGGAGAAAGGCCGGGACATCCGATGCACAGAAAGATTCCCCGTTCCCTGAACCAATCACAAGGGGGGATCCTTTTCTGACGCAGTAGATCCTGTCCGGAAAATCCTGCTGGATCATCGCCAGCGCGAAGGATCCGCGCAGTTTCTTTTGCAGCGCCACCAGCGTAGCAAGGATGTCTCCTGTTTCCGAGTAGAACCGGGCGATCAGGTGCACGATAGCCTCGGTGTCAGTCTCTGAAATAAAAACCACGCCATCACGTTCGAGTTCTTCCTTGAGATCCATAAAGTTCTCGATGATGCCGTTATGGACGATCGCGAATCTCCCGCTTCCGTCCTTGTGGGGATGCGCGTTCGCAAGGGTCACCCCGCCGTGGGTCGCCCATCTCGTGTGTCCTATTCCCTGGTTGGAAACCGGGGCCCTGTCCTGGAGCATTCTCTCCAGATCTGCGACTTTGCCGACCTCCTTCAATATCAGGAGACCCTTATCGGTTTTGAGGGCGAGACCAGCTGAATCGTACCCTCGATACTCGAGTCTCTTGAGTCCATCTATCAGGATCTCCGCGGCGTTACGCTTGCCGACATAACCAACTATCCCACACATTGTTGTATGGGCACCGCCTTTCTTTCATCGCAAGGAACGGCTGCCGCCCTTTTGTCCCGAAGATCACTCCCCGGATTTGTGGGACGGCTTGATGGCCTGACCGTTCAGACCCCCGGGGCATCCGCCGAAAAATCGATCCTCCCCGGACCTCGTCAACTGGCAAATAGCCAGTTCTGGCGCTTGGATTATCCGCGATCCATCAATTTGTCATTGCATTGATCCCCCCCGGACAGGCCAGGCTGCCGACTTCCTCCATCACTATCTTCCTGAGGTCATCCCTGCGCATCGCCATCGCGATGGTAGCCCTGAGCCAGCTCTCATTGGTGCCGCAGTCGAACCTTTTGCCCCTGTACATTATCCCCCAAACAGGTTCATTGACGGACAGTGATCTGATCGCATCGGTCAACTGGATCTCTCCTCCTGAACCTGTTGACGAATTCCTCAACAGGTCGAAGATCGAGGGAGAGAGCACGTACCTTCCCATGACCGCCAGCCCGCTTGGAGCCTTTCCGGGAGCGGGTTTTTCCATGAGGTCGGTAATGCGGTAAAGGCCTTCTTCTTCCATCTCTCCACTGATTATCCCGTACCTTGAAGTCTCTTCCGGGGAGACTTCCTCAAGGGCCACAACCGATCCTCCGAGGCGGTGATGCACTTCGATGAGTTGTTTCAGGACTGGAGAGAAGCCGGGAGGAGCAAGCATTACGTCATCCGGAAGGATGACCCCGAAATACCCCCCCCTGCAGCAGGACTCGCCGCAGAGAACCGCATGGCCCAGCCCAAGCGGCTCGGACTGACGGACGTAAGCAAATTCCGCCATCTCGCTTATCCTCCTGACCATCCTTGCATACTCGGGTTTGCCCTTATCGATCAGGATCTGTTCCAGCTCCATGGACCTGTCGAAATAATCCTCTATTGCCCGCTTCCCTCTGCCGGTGACGAAGACGATATCTTTGCAGCCGGAGTCCACGGCTTCTTCGACTCCATAATGGATGAGAGGCCTGTCGATAAGGGGAAGCATCTCCTTGGGGATCTCTTTGGTAGCCGGCAGAAATCTTGTCCCCATGCCGGCCACGGGGAAGAGACATTTCGTCACCGGGTATGTGGTCATTGAGGGGTCACCTCCGCGAAGTGGTCCGGGCGGTTTCCGTCCTCCTCTTTCCGGATCGCCGCAAAGAGGCTTTCCGATACAGTCCTGAGCATCCCGTCGTCCTTTGCCTCGACGAGAACGCGGACCAGGGGCTCGGTCCCCGAAGGACGGACAAGGACTCTTCCAGATTCTCCAAGCTCACGGTTTGCCTTGCTGACGGCTTCCTCGACGCTCTCACGGCGCAGAAATTCATCCTTGTCGAGCGAGTGGAAATTCCTCAGAGCCTGCGGATACCTGCCGAACCTGTCCACAAGGGTTCCCATATCCTCCCCGAGAACCCTGCAGGCCGTAAGAAAAAGCAGTCCCGAACAGAGCCCGTCCCCAGTCGCAACGTATTCGCTGGCAATGACATGGCCGGACTGCTCTCCTCCCAGACGTGCTCCCATGTTCCGCATCGCTTCCAGCACGTATCTGTCTCCGACGGCGCACCGGGTTACGGGAATCCCCTCGTCCTGCAAATGCTCTTCCAGGGCCTTGTTGCTCATTACGGTTGCCACTACTCCCCCGCCTATCCTGTGCTCTTTCGATAGCCATTTCCCTATGATCCAGAGCATGATGTCCCCGTCAATGAGCCGTCCCTTGCCATCGACAAAAAGAACTCTGTCGGCATCACCATCAAGAGCCAGGCCCAGATCATGCCCGCCTGCCACAACCCGCGAGGCCAGATTGTGGGTATGCATAACGCCGCATTGCTCGTTGATGTTGGTCCCGTCCGGGTTATCCTCTATCACGACAGGGTTCCTGAAGCATCTTCGAAACAGTTCCCCCGCAACTGGTGAAGCGGCCCCATTGGCGCAATCGACGACGACCGACAGATCCCTGTCGACATTGATACAGCACGAGTCAACCACCCAATCAGCATATTCCGCGCAAAAAGATCTCCTGGACAGAACGCACCCCACAGAGGAACCGGTAGGTCTCCACTCGTCAAAAAGAATATCTCCCAGATAATCCTCTATCTCGGCCTCGGAATCATCGCTCAGCTTGCTTCCATCCGGGCCGAGGAATTTTATACCATTGTATTCGGAGGGGTTGTGGGAGGCACTGACGACGGCGCCGCCGCTGCAGGACAGCCTTGAAACCGCGAAGCTTACACCAGGGGTGGGAATAATACCAAGTTTGGAAACATCGGCCCCCGCAGAGGTCAAGCCGGCGATAAGGGCGGACTCTATCATTGGGCCGGATCGCCTGGTGTCCCGCCCGACGGCGATGGAGGGCCTTGACACGCCGCTTTCAATAAGAAAAAGAACGTAAGACCTTCCAAGACGGAGCGCCATTTCGGGGGTCATGATGCCTCTGTTCGCGACATCCCTTACGCCGTCTGTGCCGAAGAGGCACCGGTTCTTCTCACACCCAGGCATCACTCCACCCCTTTCCGCTCTCCGCTTTAAAGGCTATTCCGTGAGAGCATATACCGTCACGACGGCAGGCTCTATCAGGGACATTTTCAGACCTTTTCCTTTTATTTTGAACTGTAGGGGAACCCTGATCTTCGTAGAGACCAGGTTCGTGACATCGACGAAAACCTCAACCGGGCTCCCCATGCTCTCAGCGGCGTCAAGGTCAGAAGGAGAACCTTCAAGAAAAACGTTAGCTTCGAGCGGATCAATCCTCCAGCCTTGGTAGATGCTCTTGCCGGAAATTTGAACCGGTATTCTGGCGTAGAGACGGTTTTCGATCCTCTGCGTGAGAAGGATCTTCACATTCACGGAGTTATCGAGGACGACTTCCACGTCATCCGCCGGCCTCTCTATCGGCACTACTCTGGTTATATCGCTTGTGATCCCCTCAACATCCAGGGGGGGCAGAAATAACTCTTCGATCCTTTCGACCGATTCCAGGGGGCCCTGAATAGTGACCTCGGGAGGATCGACCGCTACCGCCTCGATCTGAAAATCCATGCCCGGATCTCCAACTGTCTCAATCCTCACCGGCACAACCTTCCTCGGAAATCCCCTTACCAGAGTGAATGAAAGAGTCACCTGTCCAGGTTCGGCCAGGAAAGGATCTTTCCCGGTATTTCCGGTAGAGGAGATTATCGGAAGAACTATCTCATTCTGGGTCTGGATCTGATCAAGGGTAGGTAGAACCCAGACGTTCTCGAGAAGAGCGAGTTCCTCCTCGGAGCCTTTTACCGTAACCTCGCCGGGGCTTATCAGCACATCTTCGACCCTGTGACCGGGGGGCAAGTCATCTGGAGTTCCCAACTTCACCGGCAGCAGTCTTGACCCCATTTTAGTCAACTCGAGATCGACATAGGGCGGTGATACCTCAACCAGTCTGACACCTGAAGGGAGAACTGCATGGACAGGCTCCCGATGGACTCCAGGCTCCAGCCCCTTCAGATCGACCTGCGAGGCTATTGTTCCGCTCAGTGAAGAGGCGGACTCTCTTGTCCCGGAAACCTGGACGTCAACATCACGAACTTTGCTTGTTACCGACATGTCGGCCGGCACGTTGAGGAACTCAACGGGGACGGTGACCGTTCTGACAACCTCTGTCCCCCTGTCCGCCGCGATATAATACCAGACAAGCGTCGCCACAAGAAGCGAAATAACCTTCAGAAAGAGCCTGGACGCCAGGAGGCGGTCAATCGATTTCATCATTTTTATCGCCCCTCCCTGAAAGCAGTGATCCCAGCCTGTCCCTGACCCCATCGAGTGAAGCCACCGATTCGGGGGCTTCGGAGAAGAAGTGCATCACGAGTTTTCTTATCTGGCCTTCCTTGAGTTCACGCGAAAGATGCCCGTTTATAGCCAGGGCGATCTCCCCGCGCTCCTCAGAAACAACGAGGGACATGGCATCGGATACCTCCGTTATTCCCAGGGCCGCACGATGTCTCGTGCCGATCCACCTCGAAAGATTGCTGTTCTCCGTCAAGGGAAGATAACAGGCTGCGGCGATGATCTTCTGTCTGTCCAGGATGACCGCCCCGTCGTGGAGGGGGTTGGCCGGCCAGAAGATGGAAACAATGAGATCCTGGGAGATATCGCCGCCTATCTGAACTGCGGAACGCCAGATGTCCTTCAGGCCCGTATTTCTCTGGAATACCAGAATGGCCCCTATCTTTTTGTTTTGGAGGAATAGAAGAGCCATTGTTATCTCATCCGTCAACTGGGCTGCTCTCTCCTCTGCCTGGCGGCGGCGCCAGATGTTTCCCCTTCCGAGTTCCTCCAGCATCCTTCTTATTTCGGGCTGAAATACTATCGGTATAGCTATGATGAAAACGCCCAGCATCCTGCCGAGTATCCAGGAAAGGGCAGAAAGCTGCATGAGACGGGCAATAGCGAAGAGCAGACCGATAACCAAAAGGCCCTTCACAAGCTGCATGGCGCGAGTATCAACAAGCAGAAGCAGCAGCCTGTAGACAATAAAGGCTATTACCGCGATATCGATAAAATCCTGCCAGTGGATGGAGCCGATCATTCCAGCCAAGTTATCACTCCAGGTGGATCAGGATTCGATTATCCTCGTCCTGACATATGCTGATGTCGTTGCCGCAAGAGTCGCGCCGTAGTCGGGGGAAAATGATACGACATCGCCGGGGCGGATGGAACCATCAAACTCCTCCACATCGAGGGTTAAATGGTCGCTTGATGCCCCGATTATGGAGATCCCCTTGTCGATGGGCGCAAGGCCCTCGGGCCTGATGTCCTGCCTCCCGATAGCCAGTATTGCGCGCCTTCTGATCCCCCTGTTCTCGAAGACGGGCTTGTTTCCAAAGGCATCCGACCCTGTCTCACCGATAGGCAAGGAGGGTTTGCTTCTGACCTCGACGACCTCAGCGGAGATCCTTATCGCATCCTGTGAAAGATAAGGGATGGCCCTGCCGCCAGAAACATCGGTCCCCAGCAGGATGGCTTCGCCGATCCGGAGCTGGCTGACCCCCGGCGGCATGCTGGCGTCCTCAACAAGAGGCAGTGAGGATGTGGCTCCGCCGGACACCACCTCTAAAGGATACCCCAGAAACGTCTCAAACTCACGTGCGATAGATACCAGAAGTGAAAGATTCGTTACAGTCGGAAGGACCCCGGAGAGGCACCCAAGGTTGCTCCCTGCCCCCAGACATCGGATCCTGCGGCATTTTGAAACGGCCTCTGCCATGACAGCAACACCATCAGGCCATATTCCCTCCCGGAGATCTCCCAGGTCCACCATTATTATCACTCCGACTTTGGTTCCTGCATCTTCACAGGCCTTGTCCAGCATTGAGATCGATTCGGGCATGGACATGAGACAAACGTCGGCCATGGCCGCAACTTGCTTCATCTCGCCGGGCATTGGGATCCTCAGGAGCATCATCGGTTCGCGGATCCCGAAGAGGCGCATCTTGCGGATGTTGTCCATGCGGCTGTCAGCCAGACCCGCACAGCCGCCATCAAGCATGGCCCCGGCAACTGAGGGGTTGGCGCTGACTCCCTTTGTCACACCCCACACATTGATGCCCCTTGCTGAACAGAGGCTCACTACTTTTCCCGCGTTTTCCGCGATCACTTTGGTGCGAATGCTGATCTCGGGGTATCTCAAGCCTGCCGCCTCGCTTTCCCTGATACTGTATTGCGCTTTAAAAACCCCTCAGTTTTCTCAGAAGCGCAAGGTTTCCCTCGTCGCCGGGGCCCTCCTTGGGAGTTTCCAGAAGACAGGGGGTGTCTTCCCATCTCGGGTCGGAGACTATGCACGAAAAAACCTCGGCTCCTATCAGACCCTCGCCAATATGCTGGTGCCGGTCGAGATGACTGCCCATATCCGTTTTCGAGTCGTTGAGGTGCCAGCACCCCACGCGGTCTGTCCCGAAAAGCCGTTCAACGGACCGAACGAGCCGTTCATAAGAGACACGGCCACGAAGTTCGTGCCCCCCCGCGAAAAGATGGCAGGTATCAAGACATACCCCCAGTCGGGAGGTGTCGTCCACGCTTTCCAGGATCCGCGCGAGCTCTTCAAGGCTCGATCCAAGGGTATTCCCCTGTCCCGACATCGTCTCAAGAAGGATCCTGGTCCTGGATGATACTGTCTGGTCAATGACCTTTTTGAGTCCTTCGGCCACAAGAGCCCTTCCCGATTCCATACCCTCTCCGTGGTGGGAACCGGGATGCAGAACGAGTTCGTCTATTCCGAGCTGTTCGCAACGGCGGACCTCATCGGCGAGAGCCGCCAGACTCCTGGTTCTTGTCTCGCCTTCCGAGGCAAGGTTCAGGAGGTATGACGCATGGGCAATGATCTTCGATATCGGGCTCTGCCTCCAGGCATTCATAAACCTTTCGCATGCCGAGTTCGAGAGAGGAGCCGACCGCCATTGAAGCTGGTTTTTCGTGAAGATCTGGATCGACTCGCACCCCAGCGAATCTCCCCTCTCCGGGGCCAGCCAGATCCCTCCGGCAACCGAAACATGGGTTCCTATCAAAGACATTTCGGGCTCCTGGAGGTGTCTTCAAGGCTCTGGATCAGCCGCCAGAGAATCCAGGCTGTGGCTCCCCATATCCGCACCGCCCCATCGAAGAGGAAAACGGGGTATCGGAAAGACTCTCCTCCCCACACGAAATCCTCCATCCGGGGAGGGGCGGAAAGTTCCCCGAATGGTATTTCGATCAAACGTTTGACCTCAACCGGATCCGGGGCAAGTTCCGATATTGATATTTCCCTATCGATAAAACCCGCGACCGGGTAAAGCAAAAAATCGCTGGAATACGCGTGCTCTTCCTGAAGAACGCCGATAATCTCAACACTGCCTGAAGAGATGCCGGTCTCCTCTTCGAACTCACGAAGAGCGGTCTCCGCCGGCCCCCGGTCCCCCTCTTCGCGCGCCCCTCCCGGAAAGGCTATCTGTCCGGGGTGGCGGCGAAGTGAAACAGAGCGCTCAACTACCAGAAGGAAGAGATCATCCCCCCTGGCATAAAAAGGGACCAGAACCGCGCTTTGTCTTTCTGGAGGACCGGGGACCTCGGCCCACGTCTTTTTGCTGTCTCCGCAGGGAATTTGTGAAAGCATCCGCCGCGTTGTCTGCTGCCGTTCATTAACCGCTTTCATCGGAGTGAAGCCTGACGATGCCTCGGTAGACAACTCCGCGCCTTCCGTCAACCGTGACAGTCATTCCTTCATCAAGTGCGGACAGCGCTCCCGAAGCGCTTACGATGCAGGGGATCCGGAGTTCCAGGGAGACTATGGCGGCGTGGCTGGTCAGCCCGCCCTCTTCGCAGATCACTGCCGCAGCTTTTCTCATAGCAGGGACATAATCTCTGTCCGTCTGTCTCGTGACCAGTATCGCGCCGTCGGTCATCTTTTCGGCTGCCTCCGCGGCGGAAAATGCTCTGACCACGACGCCCGACGCATCGCGCTTCAAAAGTGAAAGACCTTTAAGTAGCGTTTTTGCAACTGTTATCACCTGGATCGAGTTCGTCGTCCCCGGGCTCCCGACCGGCGATCCCGCCGTGGCCACGACCATGTCGCCCTCACTGAGAAGTGATTCTTTTTGGGCGATCTCGACAGCCGATGACAGTGCCGACTCAAGATTCTTTTCCATAGGGACAAAAAGCGGCTGAATTCCCCATACCATGGTCAGATATCTGAGTGTGCCATTGAGGGGCGTGGCTCCGATTATCGGGGCTTTGGGCCTGTATTTGCTGACCATCTGGGCAGTCCCCCCGCTCTGTGTAAGGGAGAGCACCGCATGAGCCCGCATCTGATCGGAAATGATCGCCGCGGCGTTGCTCACGGCGTCCGGGATGCTTGAATTGGCAGTAAGTGGAGGGATCTTCCTGCCCCAGGGGAAATCCCCCTCCTCCGTCCTGCGTATTATCCTGGACATCGTTTCGACGGCAAGTACGGGGTGAGCTCCGTTGGCCGTTTCGCCCGAAAGCATCAGGGCATCAGCCCCATCGAAAACGGCATTGGCGACGTCGCTCGCTTCTGCCCTGGTGGCCCTGACATTCCGTATCATTGAATCCAGCATCTGAGTGGCGACAATGACCGGCTTTCCATGTAATCTGCAGAGATCTATTATCCTCTTCTGAGCGAGAGGAACCTCCTCAAGCGGTATCTCCACTCCGAGATCCCCCCTGGCCACCATCATTCCATCCACCACTTCGATGATCTCATCCAGGTTGTCGACCGACTCGCGGGTCTCGATCTTGGCGATGATCCTGAGAGTTCCCCCAAGGTCTTCAAGCACTCGCCTTGCTTCCATTATGTCAGCCCTGTTTCTGACAAAGGAGAGAGCAATGAAATCCATCCTGTTCTCCAGAGCCCAGCGGACATCCTTGATATCCTTGGGTGTGAGAACCGGGAGTGAAGTTTTGACTCCGGGCACGGAAATGCCCTTGTTCTCCCCCAGTTCGCCCCCGACGATGATCCGGCACTTGATCTCTTTTCCCGATACTCCCTCAACCGTCAGATGAAGCGTGCCGTCATCAATGAAAAGAGATTGCCCGGGGCGGACTTCGGACGCGAGAGGCGCATGGGTCACCCCGACTCTCGTCGAGTCTCCTGCTTCGAAGTCATCTGCAGTCAGGATCAACTCCCTGCCTCTTTCCAGCAACACGGGAGAATGGCTCTTTAGACCCTTCGTCCTGATCTCCGGGCCTTTGGTGTCTATCATCGTGCCGAAGGGGCGTTTAAGCTCGCGCTCGAGCCTTCGAACATTCTCAAGATGAAGACCATGCGAAGAATGGTCTCCGTGGCTAAAGTTCAGGCGGGCCACATCCATGCCCGCCTGAGCCATTCTCTTCAAAACATCGTATTCCACGCAGGCGGGGCCTACTGTGCAGACTATCTTAGCCCGTTTCATTATTCGATCTTCCGCTTTCGAGAGTCCCGTGAGCGGTCATGATTGTCGCCCTTCCCCTTATCTTCATGGCCGAGGTAAATTCCGTGAATTGGGCTATCCATACCTCACCAGCATCCAGCTTCTCGGAGTGGGCGAACCTGGTCTCCTGCCCTCTGGTGAGACCAATTACGGAAACACCGTTCTCTTGAGCCTTAACCACAACAAAGTCAGAAAGAACTGAACAATCGCAGTAGTCCTTGTCACGCATGGTTTTTCCTCCTAGCGCCAGATCATCCGGAAATGGATCCTTGTTCATTTATACCACCTCAACCCCTCCGCCGGATATCTCAAAAATCTTCCGGGTCAGTTCTTCTGACGGGTTTACCTTAAGATCTCGTGCTTTCATGATCGCCTTTCTCCCCCCTCTGGTTACATCGAGAAGGACACAGTTGTCTCCCGGGTGCCCCTTTAGTTCCCTGTAGACGTCCCTGAGCCTGCCGTTCAGTTCAGTGCCTTCAAGTGAGATCCTGAGTTTGAGCCAGCGCTTCGCGGTCTTTTCGATATCATCGAGAGGAATTATGGTTTCCGCTACAACTGAAAGACCCTCACGGTTTCGCGGGGATCCTTTAACCAGGATGACCTTGCCCTTTTCAGGAGTCGGAGAAAGAGTAGCCCACATCCTCGGGAAACATACAACCTCGACCTTCCCGAAGGAATCCTCTATCTCCAGGATCCCCATACGGTCCCCCTTCTTTGTATAGCGTTCCTGCACCCCCACCAGAATCCCGGCGACAACTGCGGGGCAGTCCTCGGATCTCCACCATGACAGATCTGGTATCGTACAGGTCAGGTAAGGAGCGATCGTAGTTTCGTAATGGTCGAAGGGGTGTCCGGAGATGTAAAGACCCGTAGCTTCCTTTTCCATATCCATCCTGCTGTGGAAGTCATAGTCCTCCGTCTCGAGGAGTACCGGCCCGTCCTCGGCTGCCTCATCCTCGAGACCAAGGAGGTTCTGCCGACGGCTTTCCGATGTCCGGCGTTGAACGATATCCAGCATGCCTGGAAGGGATTCCAGAAGCTGGCGCCTGTTGGGAGTAACGCCGTCAAAGGCACCCGCCCTGATGAGATTTTCGATTACAGCCCTGCCGGCTATCCTCAGGTCAACCCTTTTGATGAAGTCCCAAAGCGAGGAGAAGCGCCCATCTTTTCTTGCCCGGATGATCTGATCCACAGGGGGTTGCCCGACTTTGGAC
The DNA here is from genome assembly GCA_030656095.1 of Thermovirgaceae bacterium. GTDB lineage: Bacteria > Synergistota > Synergistia > Synergistales > Thermovirgaceae > UBA2252. Next base: position 30,715 of record JAUSOU010000149.1, read on the forward strand.
ACGGCGCCAAGTCCGAAGAGAATGTCGTCGCCGTCAACGCTGAAACTGGATTCGGATCTGTTCACATCCGGAGGAAGAACCTTTAACCCCGAGTTCCTCACGGCCCGGATATGTCCCGCAAGCACATCGAGCTTCGAGTGGATATGGCTCGAGAGGAACGAAGAGTTGAATTCGCACGGGAAATGAGCCTTCAGGTAAGCCGTCTGGTATGTGATCATGGCGTAAGCCGCGCTGTGGGATTTGTTGAACCCGTAACCGGCAAATTCCTGAACGATGTCGAAGATGTGTTCCGCCTGTTCCGGCTTCACTCCATGTTCAATGCATCCGGCCACGAACTGCCGGCGCTGTGTTTCCATCACATCTGTCTTCTTCTTGCCCATCGCCCTCCTGAGAAGGTCGGCCTCTCCAAGGGTATAGCCTGCGAGTTTCGCAGCACACTGCATTACCTGCTCCTGGTAGAGGATCATTCCGTAGGTCTCCGCGAGAATGTCCTTGAGATCGTCGTGAAGCCACGAGATCTCGCGCCTCCCGTGCTTGCAGTCAACGTACTGTTCAACCATGCCGCTCCCCAGCGGGCCTGGGCGGTAGAGTGCCAGAACGGCAATAATATCTTCGAAGCAGTCGGGCCGCAGCTGTTTCAGCAGTTGTCTCATGCCGGAGGACTCCAACTGGAATACCCCAAGAGTATCCGCGCGGCAGAGCATCTCAAATGTTGTCTGGTCAACGGGGGGAAGCGAGTACATGTCGGGCGGCTGCTTCCCGCTCTTGACGATGTTCCCGATGGTCTCCTCTATCATCGAAAGAGTCCTCAAACCCAGAAAATCCATCTTGACGAGGCCCAGCTTCTCAAGGGGGTCCATCGCATACTGCGTGACGATCTGATCCTCGCCGATGCGCCTGATGGGCACGATCTCCGTGATCGGTTCAGGGGTTATGACTACCCCGGCCGCGTGCTGGGAACAGTGTCTTGCCAGGCCCTCGATCCTTGCGGCGTAATCGAGAAGCTTTACTACGGAAGGGTCATCCTGGAGTGCCTGCCGAATGTCCGGCGACTGCTCTATAGCCTCCCGGATCGATGCCGCTCCTGTAGGGATAAGTTTCGCTATCCGGTCGACGTCAGAGTATCTCATATCAAGAGCCCTTCCAACATCCCTTATGGCGGCTTTGCTTTTCATGCGGTCGAAGGTGATTATCTGGGCCACATGAGATCTTCCGTACTTTTCGACGATTATTTCAAGTACCCTGTCCCGCCCTCTGTCAGAAATGTCCGTGTCGATATCCGGCATGCTGATCCTCTCGGGGTTAAGAAAACGCTCGAATAGCAGACCATACTTCAAAGGGTCTATTTCGGTGATCCTCAGCGAGTATGCCACCAGGGACCCCGCGGCGGAACCTCTGCCGGGCCCCACGGGTATGGATTCCTCCTTGGCGGAGTGGATTATGTCCGAGACGATTAGAAAATAACCCGCAAAACCCATCTGGCTTATTACCCCGAGTTCGTACTCCAGCCTCTTCAGATACTCCGGGGGCACTCCCGCTCCTCTGAAACGGCTCTGAAGCCCCTCGTGTGAATTGATTTCGAGCTCTTCCTCAAGGGTGGCTCCCTTTTGGACCTTCACGCGGGGAAGCCTGTAGGATCCGAAGGAGAACGATACGTCGCATCTTCCCGCTATCTCGACCGTTCTGGTCAGGGCCCCGGGGACCTCGGCGCCGAAGAGGTCCCACATCTCCTCCGGCGACCTGAGGTAGAATTCGCTCGCCCCGAAGCGATATCGGTTGGGAGTGTTCACGGTGGCGTTCGTCTGGACACAAAGCAGCACGTCATGCCAGGATGCGTCCCCCGCTTCCGGGTAGTGTGCATCATTTGTAGCGACAAGAGGTATGCCTGTGGATTCCGACATTTTTATCAGGGCTCTGTTTGCGACTGCCTGCTCCGGAAGGCTGTTGTGCATGATCTCGAGGAAGAAGTTGTCCTTGCCGAAAATATCGCGATACAAAATGGCTCTTTCCGCAGCTTCCTTTTCGCTTCCCTCGAGAATAAGGCTGGGGATCTCCCCGGCGAGACAGGCCGAGGAGGCGATCAGACCGCCCGAAAATCTGGAGAGAAGATCGTGGTCCACCCTCGGTTTGTAGTAAAAACCGTCCGTGTTCGCAATGGATACCATCCTTATGAGGTTCTGATATCCCTCCTGGTTCTCGGCCCAGACAACAAGATGATAGTTGCGCCCTGCCCTGTCCTTGAGGGTGTGCCCCCTTGGGTCAACATATAGTTCGCAGCCGATCACCGGCCTGATGCCTGCCTCACGGCAGGCTGCATAGAATTCGATGGCACCGTAGAGCGCGCCGTGATCCGTAATGGCAACGGCTGGACAGCCCCATTTTGAAGCGCGGCGCACCAGGTCGTCGCACCTGATGGCTCCATCCAGCAGGCTGTATTCGGTATGAACATGAAGATGGACAAAGGGATTTTTCACTATTCGCAAGTTGCTCCTTCCGGCAGATCCGCCCCGTCGGGGTTTTCGTCCTTGAGCACCAGAAGATCGGCATTAAAGCATCTCTGTATCTCGGAAAAGGATTCTTTGGGTTCTTCAACTGCCGCTTTTTCGTTTGGAGCCTTCACTGCATGTTGCCTTGCCTTCATTTCCGGGGGGGCGAAACTATCCTGCGATGCCCGGTCGATGTTTTCAGCCTCAGGAGGCCGGGGCAGCGCCGGCGTCTGGCCATTTTCGACAGGAGCGATAGTTACCGTCCTCTCGCCGCAGACGATCCTCATTTTCATTCCGGGAAAATTATTTTCCCTTATCGAGTCAAGGCATGCCAGATTTCGTGGAGAGGCGGCGATATTGAAGCTGTACCGGAATTTTTCGGGAAAAACTATTGAAACCATATCTCCGTCATTTGCGGCCATGGTCGAGATGCAGGCGCAATAAAGCAGCAGGTTATCCGCCGACATCGCCTCAACGCATTCCGCCCAGTCATTCGTTTTTTTCTCTTCTCCCCTTGACGCGCTTTTGCCTGCCTGGGGTTCTGGCTGCTGATCGCGTCTTTTCTGCGGGACATTTTCCCTTGCCGCTTCCTTCACCGCATCAATTTCCCGGGGAGAGGGCAAAGCACCCTCTTTGACCGAAACGGTCGAAAACAGGCCAAGGAACATCCCGAAGGCGATCTCGGATTTCAGCCCAAAGCGGGCCCTCGGGAGGGTTTTGGTGCAGAATTCGAGGACTCTCCACAGATCGGCCTCTTTCCATTGCCCTGATTCCTTCCTGATGAATTCCTTCTCGCTGTCGCTCAGAGGGAGCGCGCTGATGCCATCCTCTCCCCATCTTACAGCAACAAGAATGTCCCTGAAGAGGAGGAACATACCCTCCAGTAGCCGCTCCGCGTTCAGGCCGCGCTCCAGAAGCATTTCAAGCCGGACCAGGGCTTCAGAGCTTCCGTCCCTCAGAGGAGCGACAAGTTTCTCGAGGTCGCTCCTCCCTCCTCCGCCAAGGATCCCCCGCATGTCCTCCAGTGAAAAGGTGGGGAGTCCTGTCGAAATTGCCTGTTCCAGAAGAGAAAGGGCATCCCTCAGGGATCCGTCCGATTCTCTGGCGATCTCCCACAGGGCATCCTTTTCAAATGCAGAGCCTTCCTGGGCCGACACCTTGTCCAGGCATTCGACTATCGCTCCCACCGGTATCCTGTGGAAAGGAATGTGCTGGCACCTGGAGCGGATCGTCGCAGGCACCTTGTGAGGTTCGGTCGTCGCAAGGATGAACACGACAGTATGCGGTGGCTCCTCAAGAGTTTTCAACAGCGCGTTGAAGGCGGAGGCCGACAGCATGTGGACTTCGTCGATGATGTACACCTTGAATTTTCCCGAGAAGGGGGACAGGGAGATGTGTTCCTTCAGCTCCCTTATCTCGTCGACTCCATTGTTTGAGGCTCCGTCTATCTCAACTACATCGAGGTTGTCGCCAGAAGCAATGGATACACAGCTCGGACACGCATCACAAGGCTCTCCGTCTTCCCCTCGGTTGGGACAGTTCAGGCCCTTTGCCACGATCCTTGCCAGGGTGGTCTTTCCACAACCCCTGGGTCCCGAAAATAGATAGGCGTGGCTGTTTTTGCCTTTCCCTATCTCCCTTCTAAGGAGAGCTACCGCAGCCTCCTGCGCCACCATTTCTGAAAAGATCCGGGGCCTGTGTCTTCTGTAAAGGGAAAGATGCATATCATCGCCTCCCGCGAGCAGTTGAAGTGATATTCATGCAAATAACTGCAGCCATGGCTACAGGCTAACTGTGGTAATTCGCGACGGGGTGGATAGATCTGGCCTTATGAAGAGATTCGAGTAATTTTTCCCTGAATTCGGAAAGCGAAGGCATGCCCGGAAGGACATCCTCTTCTGCCGCGATCGTTCCCAGACCGATCTTGAGAACTTCCGCACCCTGGGACTTCAAAACCATCACGTCGAATGGTGAGGATTCCATCTGAAGATACTTGTCAATGGATTCCTTCGTCCTGTTCAGAACCTCAAGTGTGCCGGGACCCCGCGGTCCCAGCCAGACCGTGAGACCGTCGATAGTGAGAGAGAGCAACCCCTCCGATTCCGACACTGCTGTCCTGAGAAGATGCAGTGCCTTTTTTCTTTCAAGGGGCCATCCGTTGTCACGGATGATCCCCACAAGATCAGCGACCCGTTCCCGGGTCTTGGGGTGGCCGGCAAAAATGCCCGGGTCCACGTAGGGATGCTTGATCTCCTGCTCAAGAAGGCGCTCCATCACCGTGACCGAAGCAGCAGGCACATACCCCGTCTGATCAAGCATATTCAGCCCTCCGGTGTCGGCCTCTCTTTCGAGGTCCCTGCCGTAGGAATTCATGATCGCTACCTGTGCCAGACTCGCCAGTATGGGGGCGGCTCCCTGCCCCTTCGTCGCGATCAGGATCGCCAGAGCCCCGAGTGAAAGACGCTGGTTTCTTGCGACCTGTATCATCACATGTCTCTTGTCTGCATGAATGAGTTCATGCGCCATCACAGCGGCCACTTCATCATCGCTGCGGCAGAATTCCAGCATGCCGGTCGTGAAGTATATCCTTCCCCCCGGCAGGGCGAAAGCGTTCGGCTTTTTTTCCTCTATCAGGCGCACTTCGAATGGAAGGTCTCTCTCCGTGAAGGGGAGAAGCCTGGACATTATCATTGAAAGCCTTGCGACACGAACCGGATCCACGACCCGCTCCCACTGCTCCTCGATCTGTTTTGAGACCTTTTCCCCAAGCTTGATCTCCTTCGCGTCGGCATCGGCCGCAGAGGCGAAAGAGGCGGGGGAGAGCCACAGGAGAAGCAGAATGGACACCATCAACAGAAAATATCTATGGGCATTTGCTCTCATCTGAATACCCTTTCACAACATCTTGTGCATCCCGGTCATACGGATAAACCGCTTCCGGCATCTCTATTCTATGGCAAACCGGGCTTCACAGAAAGAGAGGAAACTTAAAAAAGGAGACGATCAGGAAAGGAAACGGGGATCCTTCATGAGAGAGGAGAGCAGGGCAAGGGTCATATCGCGGATCATGCCCGCAATCTCCCTGTAGGAAGCAACACTGGAACCGTAGGGGTCGGGGACCTCGGTCGGACCTCCGCTGTTCAAAGGTCCTGCGGCCTCTCCGAGAAGAAATATGCTGGAGGAACGACCGGGAAATATCCTCGACAGTTCATCCTTGTGCACCATGGTCATTCCAAAGAAAAGAGTCCCGCCGGGCGGCTCCCAGATCCCGAGAGGGGAGGATCGATGCATGGAGATGTCCACCCCGTGCTCCGCCATAACCCTGACGGCCAGATCGCTGGCAGGGATCCCTTTGGACGCGAGGGTCCCCGCCGAGCAGACCCCCCATCCGGATTCATGCTTTTTCTGTTTCAGTAAAAAGTTCATGAAACCCTCTGCCATTGGGCTCCTGCAGGTATTCCCGGAGCAGACGAACATAATAATTCGGGGGTTGTCTTTTGTCATGGCCGTCAATCCAGTTTTTCGACCTTGACCCGCGGAGCCAGTTCTTCTATCTCCGGCCTGCTTCTGAAACCTTTATCCACGTGGAGAGAGTCATCCCACGCGCAGGCAGTCGCAAAGCGGATAGTGCTTTCGACGTCCATATTCTCCTCGCGGGCTATAATGAAACCGGTAACAAGAGCGTCATCGGCGCCGAAAAGGGAGACCAGCCCCCTCCTCTCATACTCCGCCAGGAATATGCCCGCCGGTGTGAAAAACACTGCCCCGTAGGATCTGTAGGATACGACCGCCCACTCTACTCCATAATCGTGGACCCGCGAGACCACCTCTATGAGGTTGTCCAGTGATGTCAGCGAAACCCCCGCCACTCTGGCCATGAACCTGTGGTCGATCCTCGCGAAGGTGGGGCCTCCCTCAATGGCGGTCATAAGGGAAGGCCCGGCCGCATCAAGCAGGGTGGGGATGCCTCTGGTTTTGGCTCGGCCGATAAGGTCACGGTAAATATCCTGCGGGACGCCGGGGGGCAGGGAGCCCCCCATGACAACGATCTTTGCCCGGCCAAGCATCCTGTCATAGTTGGAAAGGAATCTCGCCAGGGATTCTTCCGGGACATATGGGCCGGCCTCCGCAATTCCTGTTTCGACATGTCCCACCTCGTCAACCACGTAGACGTTGGACCTGGTCTCTCCAGGAACATGGACAAAGTTCGTGGTGATACGAAGCCTGCGGAGAGCGTCCCTGATGTATTCTCCGTTGAAACCCGCGAGAAAGCCCATGGCAACGGACTGATAGCCCGCCTGGGAGAGCATGTAGGAGACATTTATCCCCTTGCCTCCGGGAGAACGGGTTACATGGCTTGTGCGAAACCAATTCCCCGGGCGGAATTCCGGAACCAGAAACTCCTCATCTACAGCCGGATTCAGCGTCACCGTTACAATCAAAAACTGCACCTCCCAGCGGGTATGTCAAACGCTTCCCCGGCATCTGAAAAAACCGGGAAGAATTCAGGAAAGGAATTTGCGCGCACTGTCAAGATCGGAGACAACTTCCGATCTTGATATCCTGCCTTTTTTGAATTCGACGAGGGCCGGGAGATCACCGATGCCCAGCTTTTCAACCATCCGCCTGTTCTTGTAGCCGTCAAGAGAGATCACTTTCGATGCCCCAGAGGCGGGGATCTTCTCTATCTCTGCGGCCAGCCTTGCCTGAGGCTCCTCAATGCTTGAGAAGATGAACGCCGTGACCTGTTCGGGTTCGAGAAGGACGCTCTGGATATGAAGCTGTTCCGAAATGTAGGCCGCGGCTGCCATTGCTGCCGTTGCTCCGTCGCCTGCTGCGGTTATAACCTGCCTGAGATACTTGTCCCTGACATCGCCGGCGGCGAAAATGCCCTCGACGCTGGTCTCCATACGCTCGTTGGTGACTATCCAGCCTCCCCCGACGGATTTTACCATGCCATTCAGGAAGGATGCGTTGGGGTCCATTCCGGCAAAGACAAAAACCCCTGAAACCGGCAGATCTGTGATATCTCCGGTTCTCACGTTCTTGAGAACGACCTTTTCAACCATCTCTTCCCCGGCGATCTCCTCGACAACGGAGTTCCAGACGACCTCTATTTTGGGGTTTGACATTGCTCGCTCTATGGCGACACGTTCGGCACGGAAGCTGTCCCTCCTGTGGACGATAGTGACCTTCGATGCAAACTGGGTGACGTAGACCGCCTCTTCTACAGCGGTGTTCCCTCCCCCGATGACCGCAACCTCCTGGTCCTCGAAGAATGCCCCGTCACAGACAGCGCAGTAACTTACTCCTCTGCCGGTGAACTCCGCTTCTCCTGGTGCTCCCAGTTTCTTGAATCTGGCCCCTGTAGCAACGATTATGGCCTCGGCCTCGATATCTCCCGATCCCGTCCCGATTATCTTTCTCCCGTCACGAAGAGCGATACTTTTAACCTCCACATCCCTGAATTCGGGCTTGAAATGCTCGGCGTGTCTGCGGAAAGAATCGGCAAGTTCTGCTCCGCTGGCATGTATGACTCCCGTCCAGTTTTCGATTTCATCGGTTAGGTTTATCTGGCCGCCGGTAATACCATTCTCCAGGATAAGAACATCAAGACCCGATCTCTTTCCGTAGATGGCGGCGGTAAGTCCCGCCGGACCTGCTCCTATGATTACGAGTTCCCTTTTTTCCATAAAAATATTCCTCCCTGACGATTGAGGCTTGTCTGGCATGAAGCCAACTTCCATTGTATCAGAAGCCATGCTTCTTCAACACAAGAATACGGGAGATGCCCTGAAGATCGCGAACCAGCGATTCAACCGAAAAAACGCGGGAACAGATCGTTTCTATTTCGCGCGCCTGTCCATCATCCCCGATCTCAAGGATAAGAACTCCCCCGGGTCTAAGGACTTCCGCGGACCAGGGGACCAGAAGGCGGTAGAAGTCAAGACCGTCAAGACCACCATCAAGCGCGCTTGATGGTTCGAACATGGAAACCTCAGGCATCAGCCCTGGTATCTCTCCGGATGGTATGTAAGGAGGGTTGGCCACTATCATTTCGAGGCCCGGACCGGGGACCGGCACTCTTCCGGGATCGCCTGAGTGCCAGAGGAGACAACGACCCAGCAGCACTGAATTTTTCAGGTTCTTCCAGGCCCACATTATGGCTTTTGGCTCCTTCTCGACGGCGATGCAGCGGCTTTCCGGATTGTCCTGCAGGATCGCTGCGGCAAGGCATCCTGATCCTGTCCCCCAGTCCAGAAATACTCCCCTGCGGAAGTGCTTCCTGCTCTCAATGACCAACAGTTCGGTCTCGGGCCTGGGTATAAGACAACCCGGCCCTACGGCCAGGGTAAGGTCCATGAATCGGCAGTTTCCCAGAATGTACTGAAGGGGTTCTCTTTCTGCCCTTCTGGAAATTGCTTCCAGAAAGATGGGTACCATCTCGTCGGACAGGGTTTTATGGGGGTCGGCATGGAGTCTGGAGCGATCGTATCCGGTCAGGGAAGAAATAATGAGATCCGCCTCGTACCAGGGCCTCTCGATACCGGCGGCGCCGATCTCCCTCGCTGCCAAAGACCGGGCATCCTTAAGGTCCAACTGTCAACCTTCCGTTGACTTCATCTTCTCTGCCTGGTCGGCCATTACCAGGGCGGAGACCATCTCCTGGATGTCTCCCTCCATCATGCTTTCGAGTTTGTAGAGGGTCAGGCCAATGCGGTGGTCGGTGATCCTGTTCTGGGGGAAGTTGTATGTCCTTATCCTTTCCGACCGGTCGCCGGTTCCTATCTGCCCCTTGCGCTCTGCCGCCATCTTCGCCTGCTGCTGGCGAAGTTCCAGATCGTAGAGCTTCGCGCGAAGAACACGCATCGCCTTGGCTCTGTTCTTGATCTGCGACCTTTCGTCCTGGCAGGTGACCACCAGCCCGGTGGGGACGTGGGTGATCCTGACGGCTGAATCAGTCATGTTGACATGCTGCCCTCCGGCACCGCTGGCCCGGTATGTGTCTATTTTGAGGTCTTCCTGCCTCACTTCGATATCGACATCCTCGGCCTCGGGAAGAACCGCGACGGTCGCCGTTGAGGTGTGTATCCTTCCGCTTGACTCGGTTACCGGAACCCGCTGGACCCTGTGGACACCGCTCTCAAACTTGAGCTTGCTGTAGGCCCCGTGTCCGTCCACTCGAAAGATCACTTCCCTGAATCCTCCGATCCCCGTCTCATTGCTTGTAAGAAGTTCTGTCTTCCAGCCGTTGTTTTCCGAGAAGAGGGTGTACATGCGGAAGAGATCTCCTGCGAAAAGCGCAGCCTCATCTCCGCCCGTGCCGCCGCGGATCTCGACTATTACGCTCTTGTCGTCGTTGGGGTCTTTTGGAAGAAGTAGTATCCTGAGTTCGGATTCGAGGGTCTCCAGTTTTGGCTCAAGTTCGTGGATCTCCTCCCACGCAAGTTCCGTCATCTCAGGATCTCCCGAATGAAGGAATCCCCTGGCATCGGAAAGGCGGGCCTGGATTCCCTTGTATTCCCTGTAAGTTCCGACTATTCCGACGATATCGGAATGCTTCTTGCCCAGTCTATGTCTTTCTCCCTGATTGGCGGCAACGGAAGGGTCAGCCATCCTTGCCTCAACTTCTTCAAGAGCCTTTTCAAAACTATCCAGTTTTCCGGACAAGTCCATTATCTATTCACCACCGTCGCCGGCGATAGGGCCGGCCTTATCTTCAAGCGCCAGGTTGAGGGCCGAAATGGCGACCTCGAGCTGATCGAGATCCGGTTCCCGTGTCGTCAGATATTGCAGCCAGAGCGCCGGGGCCATAAGAGCCCTTCCAGCAGTTCTGTTTTTGGCGCACCAACGTATTATTTCATAGGATATGCCGATAACCAGCGGGAGAAGAACGACCCTGGAAAGGATTCTCCAGATTATCGAGCCATGCCCGGCGGCAGCGAAGACTATCACACTCACGACGATAACGACAAGCAGGAAGGAGGTTCCGCACCTCCCGTGTATCCTGGAAAAACCGGAAACAGTAGCGGTATCAAGGGATGCCCCGGATTCCCAGGCGTTTATCGTTTTGTGCTCGGCTCCGTGATAGGCGAAGACTCTGGAAATGTCCTTCCATAGGCCTATTACTGCAATATAGGCGATAAAGATCATGGCCCTGGCCAGTCCTTCGATAATGAGCAACCAGAAGGGATCGACCTTGAGAAATCTTATCCCGATATCCGAAACCCAGACGGGCAGGATTATGAAGAGCCCGACCACGCCTACGATCGCCACCGCGAACGTGGCGGCCAGTTCAAGAGGGCCGATTTTCTCCTCCTCGCCCAGGGCCACCTGGGCCGAAAGGGATATCGCCCTGAAACCCGTTACGAGCATCTCCCCCATCGTGGCGACCCCTCTGAGGACAGGGAGACTCCAGGGCATTGATGCGTTCCAGGGACGGGCCTCCCACCATTTTGTCCAGATGCCGCCTTCAGGCGGCCTGACGGCCAGTGCCCATCTCGCGGGCCCTCTCATAAGTACACCCTCAATGACCGCCTGGCCTCCGACCGGTATCTCTCTGGCAGAAAGAAGCGGAACAGGGAGACCCAGGAGAAGACCGGGGAATGACTTGCAAAGACGTGTCATTCCGAGAGAACCTCATCAACATTGCTGAAAGGAGAGCCGCAAGGCCTGTTTTCGAAGCAACGCCCCCTGACCACACAATCCGGACCTGCCAGGGAGAACAGGCAAGGCGCCTTATCCCTGACGATGGCGAGCATCTCCCGGGCCAGACACCTGATCTCCCACTGGGCCCTGCGGCAAAGACGCATCGAAAAGAAATGATGCAGTTCGCGGGCGTTCATTGTCACCACGATCTTCGTCATCCATCCATGGGGAAGGATATACCTTGCGTCCTCCCGGGGGATCCCCGCTGCGATCATGTCTTTATATGCCTCATGAGACTCACGGATCTTCCTGTCGAATATCTCCCTGGCGGCCGGGTTTGACGATATTGACGGGGGAACGACCGCTTCGGGATCCTTCATTTCGACGTAACGCTGGCTCTGCTGGGAATAACTCGCCAGCCTGTGACGAACGAGCTGGTGCGTGCATACCCTGCTGATGCCGTCTACGGCGAAAGTAAAAACGGCATGTTCGAAGGGCGAGAGGTGGCCTGATCCCCGGAGATGATCGATGAACCGGGATATGTCCTCTCCCTTCATCTTTCCGACAAGATCACCGGCCGAAGCGTCGCTGTAACAAAGCCGGGCAGCCGCTGCAACAGTCCTGTCGGGCTCTGGTGTGCTCGCTACAAGCAGAACGCTGATGGCCATGGGTTCACCTCGCAGAAAGGATCAGTCCTTCTGCTCTTCTTCGTCCGGTTTGCCGAAACGGGTACCGGCGTATTTCTGCTGGAATTTCTCCACCCTTCCCGCTTCGGAAACGCGGCTTCCGCGTTTTCCCGTATAGACAGGGTGACAGGCCGAACAGACGGCGACCTTGATCTCCTCTACTGTCGAAGCGGTCTCGAACGTATTCCCGCAGGCACAGGAAACACGGCATTTACCGTACTTGGGATGAATCTCCTTTTTCACAGCAGTACACCTCCATTGGTATTCATTCTTGCTATATCACAAGGGAGAAATGTAACACACGGCAGACAAAAAAACAAGAAGCGGCAGGCCTTTTGCGGCAGGCTTTTTTTCGGTTTTTACGCGGGGCTGTTATCGTGCCGCTCTCCGGATGAAGGCAGTCCGCAATATAAGCTAAAGATGCATCACGCCGAGGCCGCATCTTTCATGGTGGGCAACCGCGTGATAGGCGGTGTCTCCGACGACTGCCACGGCTAGCCATGTCCTGTTGCGGACTATCGCGATCTTTACTCCGATGCTTGCCTCGAGCATCCCCATTGCCATGAATCCGTTCATGGCCTCGAGAGCAGCATGCATAAGCGCGTGCATTTCGTTCGAGACCTTGATGACGATTTTCCCGTTGAGGGCGGCCCCAACGACTGCACGCGTTATCTTCTGCGGGAGTTCCCCGGCAAGTCCTCCGACCTCAGTGGCAACGGCTTTCCATCCGAAATCCTCTATCTGGTCCTTGAGAAGCCTCTCCTCCGCCGCCCCTGTGGTGGATGCAAGAAAAAGGGCGGATCTTCCGATCTGGCTTTCATCCGTGAGGGTGATCTTTACCGAAAGTTCCAACTTGCCCCTCATGGGCCTTCCGTGGGGAGCCCCGCAGTCCCCTGCGGCGGCATGAGGATCAACCGGGGGTTCATGCCGGTTCTGCCGTTCCGTTTTACTTTCGGTTCCGAGAAGATTTTCAAACCTCATTGGATCACTCACTCTCGTCATCAGGAGTTCGGGCATTTACAGCATTTTAACATATACTATAA
>JAUSOU010000150.1 GCA_030656095.1 Thermovirgaceae bacterium
CTGCCGGAGGATCATATGGCCCGTTTCATCGTCGAAGTCGTCTCCATGCTGGATCTTTCCCCATTGCGTGAATCATACGCCGGGCACGGATCAAAAGCTTACGACCCATCCGTTCTGCTCTCCCTGCTCTTTTACGGCTACGCCAACAGGACCTTCTCGAGCCGCAAGATCGAAGCGGCCACATACGACTCCGTAGCGTTTCGCTACATCGCGGCCGGAAGTCATCCAGATCATGACACGATCGCCTCCTTCAGGAAGCGTTTTCTCCGCGAGATCGACGATCTTTTTGTACGCATCCTCCAGATAGCCCACGCCATGGGTTTTCAGAAGGTGGGTATCGTCAGCATCGACGGGACGAAGGTAAAGGCCAACGCCTACAGACACAAGGCGCTGAGCTACAAACGCGCCGTCAAACTCGAAAAACAGCTCAAAGCCGAAGTGAAGCATCTCCTGCGGCTCGCCGAAGAAGCCGACACGACGGAGCTTGCGCCTGAGACGGATATCCCCGAAGAACTCAGGCGCAGAAGCGACCGTCTCAGGGTCATAGCCGAGGCCAAGGTCGAGATCGAACGCAGGGCGAACGAGCGCTACGAGAGCCGGATGCGCGAGTATGAAGAAAAGATTGAAGAGCGGAAGCGCAAGGAAGAGAGCACCGGCAAGAAAGCGAGTGGACGCCCTCCCAAAGAACCGAAACCGGGTCCAGAAGACAAGGACCAGGTCAACCTGACGGATGAAGAGTCCCGCATCATGCCAGTTTCCGGCGGCGGATTCGAGCAGGCCTACAACGCCCAGGCCACCGTTGACAAAAGAGAACTCGAACCGACTCTGGACGAACTTGAAAGACTCCATAACCCCGTACATATCTATCGGCCGTGAGCAGCACAACCTGTCGCTTGAGGATCGTCTGAAAGGGACAAACCTCCCGGCTCCGGAGACCGATGACCTCGTCCTGCTCATGAAGCACCGGCTCAAGACTCCCGAGGGAAGAAAGATCTACGGGCAACGCAAGGCGCGGATCGAACCGGTATTTGGAATCATCAAGCACGTAATGGGGTTTCGCCAGTTCCTGCTTCGAGGCTACAAGGCGGCCGGAGGCGAATGGAACCTGGTCTGTTGCGCCTACAACCTCAAAAAAATGCACAGGATGTTCGCAGCGGCGTAAAAACAGGAGATGGTTTCGCCTTGTCCTGACCTCCTGGGACAGCGATTCAGGTGAAACCCGGTTACAAAGTCAATGTCCAACACTCAAAGGGAGCTGTTGGTGCTCATTCCGGATTCAAGGCCGACAGACTCCTAGTTAATAAAAGCAAAAAAACAATTGCGGATGGCCAGGAAAGTAGGGCGACAGGGCATCCCCGGAAAATGCACCGGGATGACAACAAGGGCGAAGGCGTGAACAGTAAACGGTGTGAATCTTAGAAGCGTGACAAGGTGCCCGAACGCAGTGAAGGGTAGACGGGCTGTTGCCCAAATGGTGCAAATGAGGGAAAAAAGGGGTAATTTACGGTAAAATGGATACTGTCAGGGGGTGTTCGCCATGATGGGAATCCAGGAGCCGGATCAGGGCAAAATCTTTTACACCAACATAAACATTGCCGAAAGGATCCGACGGGACCATCCGCTTCGCAGGA
>JAUSOU010000151.1 GCA_030656095.1 Thermovirgaceae bacterium
CCCCAAAACGGCCCGGCAGAACCCTGCTCTGTAAAGTTATCCTGTCGTCCTTTTGTATCACCGTTCGCAGGGTAAGGGGAAAGACGAATTCTTCAAGGTCGATGATCGGCTGGATCTTCCCGATCGCCCGTTCGGTTATGAAATCGGGCAGATCGACCCTGTTGACGCGCATCGTATAGTCCTCCAGCCAGACCTGCTTGCCATTGACGATGCCGAAGCGTCCTTCCAGTTCTATGAGGATGTCCAACCGGAAGAGGACCGTTGAGAGGTAGTAACCCTTAACATAGACGCCCTTCTCCCGGAAGTCCAGAGAGATGTCGTGCCAGTTGCCGTCGCCGTCTCCGAAGGCGTCTCCGGCGACCGCCGCGTTGACGTCCTTTTCGAGTATGGTGGCCTGGGCGTAAACGGCCAGCATGTTATCGATATCGGGGCCCGATTCGTCCCATTCGCAGGGTGGCGTGAACTGGACGTCGATCGCCTCGATCTCCAGGCGGTCTATTCTGACGCCCCCGAGATCGCATCCGTAAAGGTCGAGATAGAGATGCCTTGCCCGACCCGTCTCATCCGGCTCCTCGTCGAGAACCATCTCCATACTTTCAGGCTTGAGCCCATCGGTAAAGGCTTTGAAGATGATTGACCCTCGTGTTGTTTTGTCTACGTTTCCGTTGAAATTGTAGACATCTCCGGCCCGGCAGGTGCCGGCAAGCAGGGCTGTCATGACCAAAGCAATCACTGTTATGGATCTAAGACGCATCGTTCCACCTCCGTCGGGGTGTCGGTAATGTGACCTGTCGGAAAATAATACCACACCAGTCTTTGTACACAACCTGCGTTTCAAGTGTTATGCTCTATTCCGAAAGATCCTGAAAGGTCGGTGCCTGTCTTGGAAGAAAGAAAGAGAGTCCTGCTTGCCGATGGAGCGATGTTCACGATCGCCATATTCTGGGGTTCAGGGTTCGGCGTAACGACCTGGCTCCTTGGCTACCTCTCCCCACTCTGGCTTCTGACGGCGAGGTTCGTGCTCAGTTCCATTATTCTTCTGATCTTTTTCAGAAAACGCCTCAGGTTCCTGGGCAGAAGGGACGTCATGCTGGGGTGTCTGCTGGGGCTGCTTCTTTCAATAACATTTGTCGCCCACATTATGGGGCTGGTATTCACGACACCGGGCAAGCAGTCGTTCATTGCCTCATCCAACGTCGTGATGGTCCCCTTCCTCTTCGCCCTTTTCTACAAAAAATGGCCCTCAATTATAGCTACGGCGGGAGCCTTTCTGACAACCGCCGGATTACTGATAATGGCCTTCACTCCGGGACTGACTTTCAATTTCGGCGACTTTCTCTCCCTGATCCTTGCCTTCGGCATCGCACTGCACGTACTCGCGGTGGGGAACCTTAGCCGCAGAATGGACCCCGTTGCCCTGACCGTGGTTCAGCTGTTCACGGCGACTGTTTTGCTCTCCGTGTCGGCTGCCGTCTTCGAACCCTTTCCGGACTTTGCCGCCGTTGCCCCCAAAGCACTGTGGGGGATCCTTTATGTCGTCGTTTTCGTCACCGTGATACCGTTTCTTGTCCAGACAGTGGCGCAGAGATTCAGCCCCGAGGTCCACGCTGCGATACTTCTTTCGCTGGAGGGGCCGTTCGGTTATCTCATTGCGGTCTTCATAGGCCAGGAGGTCCTTAATCTCCAGGTAGTCCTGGGGGGGGGCGTGATCGTGGCCGGGGTGCTGCTTGCGGAGTGCGATACTTTTTTGCGCAAGGCTTTTCACCTGCCCGGCAGGACGGTCGCAGGGACCGGGGAACATACGGAGGTTTAAAAAAGATGCAGAGGATCCGGGAACTGCTCCCAAGGATGGCTGGAACCAACTTCGCTATCATGAGCTTCAGTTGCGTATATTTTCTCCTCCCCCTCTACCTGGATCACGTCGGTCTCAAGTCTCCGGCTACGATAGGGTGGATCCTCGGGACATACTATGCGGCCTCGACGATACCGCGGCCCTTCATGGCTTTTTTGGTCGAACGCTTTTCTTTCAGGGCCACTCTCACCGGCGCCGCTCTTTGCTGCGCGCTTGGGAGCATTGGGCTGGCTCTTTCTGATATATCGCTCCCGCTGCTGGTGACCTCCAGGGTGCTGATGGGGTTCGGATTCGGCCTTTTCCTTGTCTCCTTCACAACATACCTGACGATGGTGATACCCAACGAGGTGAGAGGAGGCGCTTTCGCTCTCATTACCATAGGGGCGATGGCACCCTTTCTTATCGTGATCCCCCTTATCGACTGGATACTGCACAATGGATTCTTCGGACTTTTCATCTGGGTGGGGCCGGTGATCGCCGCCGTATGTGCCCTTGTGGGGATGACATTCGCGAAGGTCGACAGGAATCGAACCGCTAAGAACTGGAGATGGGGGACATATTCGCAGCTTTTCGCGCTTCCCGGCGCGAGGGCCCTCTTCATTTCGGTCTTCGTCTACGGCATGACCGACGCCGCGATAATCTCGATCTCGACCCTGTCGATGAGCAGGGGGCTTGTGTCTTCATGCTTCATGTCTTCGTTCGCGGTCGGCGCCATCGCGGTGAGGTTTGCCGGGTTCCGTCTCATGGATGTCTTCCCCAAGGACAGGATGTATCCGGCCGTGATCGCCGTCACGTCCCTGTCCCTCTTCGGAACGGCCTTTTCAGTTACGAACACGGCGTTCGCCTTCTGGGGGTTTCTTTACGGGATAGGGGTCGGAGTAGGTTTCCCGCTCTCTCTCGCGATGATCGGAGATGTCGCTCCGCCGGATCTTCGGCCAAAGGCTACAGCAATGGTCTGGCTGATCCTCGACGGATGTTTTTTCATCACGCCAGTGGTAATGGGCTACGCCTCATCCATTCTGGGTGTCGCCGGAGCTTTTCGCGTCATTCCAGGCATTCTATTCCTCTTTGCCCCGGCGGTCTATTTCTTCCTCTGGAAGCCTCTTGCCCGAACGGGGTGACCCTGACGGTCAGCGGGAGTCCTGAAATTCCTTTTTTTCGTGCTATTATTGGAAAAACATCCTGTTATAAGGAAGGAAACCCTCACGTGAAGAAAATCAGGATCGTTAGCGCCTCACTCCTGTTGCTGGCGGCGACCCTCTCTCTTTGTGCGCAGTCCCAGGCCTCCGTGGCGGATAACTTCAGCTCCGACTCGATAGACAAACTGGGAAGGAACGAGTCGGCTATGAAGCAAAGGCACGGAGAGCCCCTTTCGACGCAGGTTGCGAATATCAAAAACCCGCACTGGTCGGACGTTATCGACAAGACGGTAGAATACAAGTATGAAAATCTCTCCTTTCTCTTTTACCGTCCATCCCGGACTCCAGGCAGTGCCATCCTGATGAACGTTGTTGTCACCGACCCTTTTATGAAATTCAGCAGCCTGAGGATAGGATCAAAAAAGGAAGAGGTGGAAAAGATCCTGGGGTGCGGGACACCGTGGGAGGATGACCTGGTCTTCGAGGATGGCGACGGTTTCGAGAGCGTCAACATCAGGTTCGACAAAAATGACAGGGTGGTCAAGTTCATCTTTATTCCGTACTCTGACTGAGCTCCCCCGAAGACCCCCGGTTCAGACCCTCGACCTGCGGCGCTCTTTCAACTCTCCTTCGCGGATATCCCGATCTATCGTCATGCGCACTGCTACTTCGTCGTCAGTAAGCCATAAATACTCGGATGGAAGATTCAGGATATCCTCCATGTCCGACTCCGTGAACATGATGCGGAACCTTCCGCTTTTGCCTGTCTCGACACTGCTGACGAAAACCTCGCAGTCAGTGCACTCGAAGTGAACCTTCATGTACAGGTTGCACAACTCAGTCGCTCTTTCCCGGATCTTTTGCCCAAGCAGGATGTAGTGTTCGACTTCAAGCTTCAGCACTTCCGATACGCCCCCTTCACATTCTTCGGAGGCAGTATAACATAGCGTTACGGTAAAATGCTACCCCAGGGTGGCGAAGATGTCGCCGGACAGCGATAATGTCACCCCTTAACGGTCTGTTGCCCAAATGATGCAAATGAGGGAATAAAGGGGTAATTTACGGTAAAATGGATACTGTCAGGGGGTGTTCGCCATGATGGGAATCCAGGAGCCGGATCAGGGCAAAATCTTTTACACCAACATAAACATTGCCGAAAGGATCCGACGGGACCATCCGCTTCGCAGGA
>JAUSOU010000164.1 GCA_030656095.1 Thermovirgaceae bacterium
CAGTACATATCGCCCTTTTTCGGGACGATGCAGAGGAATTTCAGACCGGTTTCTCCCACATTCTCGAAGAAGTGCTCCGTGTCCTGAGGCACGAACGCCCACGACCCGGCAGAGAGATCCCAGGTCTTTCCCATGATCAACGCCTTCGCAGCGCCCTCAAGGATCACGACATAATGAGGCCAATCGTGCGCGTGAAACGGAGACTTAGCTCCTATCCCAATCGAGAAGTGCCGCATCACGTAATCGTCCCAGAATTTATCCGGCCCGAAGACGACCCGCTTCTCCGTCCCTCCGTGATCATCGGTCGGGATCACTGGCAGGTCTTCAAGACGCCCCGCAAAGATCGTATCGTCCCTTGCTCCCATCAAAACCACCTTTTCTTCACGATATTCTGTTCCTGCCTGCTCCAGACAGTGTAACTGTTAGTGATCAGGGAATCTACTTTTCTGCCGGTTTCTGGTAGGTGGTCGGCCCAGTGGGCCAGGATGTTGTTTCCAGCCACTCCTGCGGATATCCCAGGGGCTGCCCCACATTCCCAGGTTCGCTCAGCAGGCCGTCATTGTATTTTGTGATGAGATGTTCGGCCAGACCCCACCATGCCGTCAGCGTTGAAGCAGTGTTGTTTTCAGCAAATTCCGTCAGATACTTAACTGCTTTGGAGGGATCTTTCGAGTACAGTTCCAGCGCCCTCTTCTCAACTTCGGGAAGGAAGACGAGAAAACCTTTTTCAAGCCGCTCCTGAAGCGTCACGATCTCTTTGTGCATATAGCTGTATTTGAGCCCCTGGTAGTTCGAAAGGAAGTTGAAGGTCCACCATGCGCTCTCACGGGAGAACTTTTCCGTATCGCAGACTTCAACGGATCGCGGCAGCGACGTCACGCCGACATGGAAGGGGATAAAAACAGTATCAGCAGGTTTGTCCAGCCCCAGCCACATGATGCCCCCGATCGGATCCGGAAGCCACCCGCGCGCCTGGTTCACGAAGACGTAACCGCAGTAAGTTACTGAGAGCGGACGCTCCCACGCGCCTCCCAGTTTTCGTGAAGGATCGCCCACATCGCCACTTCCATCGTAGGGACCGTAATAACGGTCTGGATAGCCGAACGGCCCTGCCGCGACACCCTTGGTCAGGTCGAACTCGGTACCTTCGTAGTGATCGCGGTGAAGGCGCATGACATCCCTGACGGAGAGTTTTTTATCCGGTTTGACAGAAAACGGGTAATCCCTTGTCAAACCATCCTCCACCCACGGAGAGAAGTTCTTCGACGGAGCAGCCAGGGAAAAGACCCGCCACACCCGGCGAAGCGAGTAGTACGGGTGATTGTACTCGCCGAGACTCACCGTTTTCAGCCAGTCGAGCTTCCCATCCTCGGGCTTCCACCAGCCATGCTTTTGCGCAATTTCGTGAAGATTCTTCGAGAACATCATGTCCGGATCATCGGGATCCACCTCGCGGATGCGGAACTCGTTGGCGCCCACGAAGATCTCTCCGTCGGGAACCTTCTTCGCAACCCACAGGCCGCCAACTCCATCGGGAGAGGGCGCCATCTCGATGACCCACCCTTCCATGGTATCCCCGACGGGAAGGGTTTCGCCAGTA
>JAUSOU010000009.1 GCA_030656095.1 Thermovirgaceae bacterium
GATTTTTTCATCTATTCAGTTACGCCAAGTGCGCTCAACCGCATTTATTTCAGCCCTTGCCGCATTCAGGAACCTGCGCCCTCGACTCGACCCAGCCGGATTCAAAATCGTCCATAAGGTCGCGGAGGGGCTGTGCATCAAACTCGACCATCGTGCAGAGATCCGATGTACATGCAAGGTTGGTGATGATAACGTTGTCCTTCTTCATGCGAAACTCCTCCAAACTGGAATAATTATATCTATTTGAATTTTACAGCAACATCATCATACCATCAACACCGATGCCCGGCAATGAGGCAGGGTCTTTTGTGCAGAGTCTTTTTGCTCAATCGACGATCTTTCCCGGATTAAGAATACCCAGAGGATCAAATGCCTTTTTTATCCTCCTGATGAGGCCGATCTGAGCCTCATCAAGGAATATGGTCATGTATTTTTTCCGCTTGAGGCCGATGCCGTGCTCCCCTGAAAGGGTCCCGCCAAGCCGCGCCGTAACGCTGTAAAGCTCCATCCGGGCGGATTCGATGACGCTTTTCCAATCGGGCCGGTCCTCCTCCATCAGCAGGTTCACATGTATGTTGCCGTCACCGACATGTCCGTAGTTGACACCCTCGAGCCCGTAGTGTTCGCAGATGCGGTCGACCTCCCTCATAAGCTCCGGCACTTCGCTTGTCGGAACGACCACGTCCTCCTTGGCGTAGCGGGTGTAGAAAGCCATCACCGCTTCGGCGACACTCTTGCGAGCCTTCCAGAGGCGATCCCTCGAATTGCGGTTGTCTGCGACGAAGACCTCCAGAGCTCCTGAGGAGAGACAGGCCTGACCCAGGCGTTCGTAATCATCGGCAAGAGAATCAGGATCGTTCCCCTCCAACTGGATTATCAGATGTGCCCCCGCCTCCTCGAATGGAAGGGATGACCCAATATATCGCGACACTATCTTTAGCGAATTTTTGTTCATGCATTCGATGGAGGCAGGAACGATGCGGCTTTCCGTCAGTATCTTGGGGACAAAGGATATCGCCTCCTCCATCGTGGAGAAGGGAACCAGCAGGTCGACGATGCAGGAAGGAAGGGGAACGAGTTTTACGATCACCTTCGTAATAAGGCAGAGGATCCCCTCGGAACCGGCTACAAGATGCACCAGGTCAAGGCCCGTGACATCCTTGCGCCGCTTGCCCCCGAACCAGGTGACCTCTCCCGAGGGAAGTACCACCTCAAGCCCCAGAACATTGGCACCCGTGGCCCCGTACTTGATGACCTTGTTCCCGCCGGCGTTCTCTGCGACATTGCCCCCTATGAAAGAGGCGTCGCCGCTGCATGGATCGCCCGCGTACTGAAGGCCGTATGGCATCGCCGCTCTGCATATCTCTGCTGTGATAACTCCCGGTTCAACGGTCGCGGTGAGGTTAACCGGATCGCACTCGAGGATGCGGTTCATCTTCTCAAAAGAGACGACTATGCCGCCGAACGCCGGAACGGCACCCCCCGAAAGCCCCGTGCCGGCACCCCTGGGAGTGACGGCTATAACCTTCCGTGATGCCAAACGCATCAACGCAGAGACCTGCTCCGTGTTGCGGGGGAAGACGACAACTTCGGCAAGGTAGTCGCTCTCCCAGAACTGTCCGCCCACTTCGTCACGGGAATAGACCCTTATCTTGTCAGGGTCGAACGATACGTTTTCGGAACCCATGATCTCAGTCAGTTCCCCGATTACCCCTGAGTCAACCGGGGAATACTTCCCATCCTTTATCAAGCTCACTTTTCTGTCTCCCTTTTTACAGCCTCGATCATCTTCGGGACGATCTCGAAGAGGTCCCCGCAAAGTGCGAGATCCGCCACCCGGAATATGGAAGCGTCGGGATCTTTGTTGACGGCAACGATGTATCCAGCGGTCTGAATGCCCGCAAGGTGCTGGACCGAACCGGAGATTCCGGCCGCGATATAGACCTTCGGCGAGACCGCCTTGCCGGAGAGCCCGACCTGGTGAGGATATCCGATCCAGCGGTTGTCGACCGCCGCCCGGCTGGCTCCTATACCGCCACCCAGAAGAGAGGCCAGTTCATGGAGCATACCGAAGGATTCCGTGCGTGCCATCCCCTTGCCCCCGGAGACGACCACGTCCATGTCCTGTATGTTGGATCCTTCGCCCTCCTGGATCTCGATCCCCATCGGAAGGACCCGGCTCTGTAAAATTTCCGGAGGCACATCCAGCCGCTCGGCCTTCCCTTTCCTCTTTTGATCAGGATCCGGGATCGGAAAGGTTCTCGGGCGAACCGTGGCCATCTGGGGACGGTGATCCGACGTCCGGATCGTTGCCATGACGTTGCCGCCTATGGCCGGACGAGTCTGGAGCAGGTCCCCGTTCTCAGGGTCTATTTCCAGTCCAGTGCAGTCGGCAGTAAGTCCCGTCCCGATCACGGCAGCCGCGGCGGGCATGATCGTCCTTCCGGCGGAGGTTGCAGAGGCCAACACTATCGCGGGCCTGATCTTTTCGATCAGGTGGACCACCGTCCTGTATTGAATATCCTGGTTGAAGAGCCCAAAAGCCGGGGCGCAGGCGAAGACCACGGTATCGGCCCCGTATCCGATGCACTCTTTTGGGTCTGAGACGATATCGTCAAACATCAGCAGTGTCGTGACTTTGGATCCATCGGCATCGGCAAGCACTCTCGCCTTTGCTGTCAGCTCCATGGTCGCGGGCTGGATGGCACCAGACCTGACCTCTCCGATCACGAGGATCCCTCTCCAGGACATGACCTCACCTCCCAATAAGAGAGCGCTCCCTGAGCGCCTCAACAAAACGGCCGACCCCGGAATCGATCTCCTTGCCGGAAAATAATTCCGTCTTCCTCGTCACCTTCGGATAGAAGATCCGCACGACCCTTGTCGGCGATCCGGAAAGCCCCACCGTGGAAGGGTCGAGGCCGAGAGAACCAGCGTCCATCTCCCGGATATGCGCACGGCGGGCGCGCATCTTTCCCGAAAGCGCAGGCATGGACGGCTCGTTGATATCCCGCAGAACCGTAAGAAGACACGGAAGTGGAAGTTGCTGGGTCTCGATGCCGTCCTCGACCGTTCGCCGGACGGTGACCGAATCATCTGATACGCTGAAAAAACTCACGTATGTGCTAAAAGGCAATTTGCACATCACTGCTGTCTCCGGACCTACCTGCCCGGTCTCACCGTCGGTGGCCTTTTCACCGGCAAGAATGAGATCGTACGGACCGGAAGCGGAGAGCGCAGTCGAGAGGGCCCTTGCCGTGGCCCAGGTGTCGGACCCCGCAAAGGACGGATCACAAAGAAGGATGGCGTCATCGGCTCCAAGTGCAAGGGCCTCTCTGAGCGCCACGTCGGCCTGGGAAGGTCCCATGGTGAGAGCAGTGACGGAAACACCTCGCGAGCGTTTGAGGAGCAGGGCCGCTTCAAGGGCATGAAGATCGAGCGGGTTGATGATCGTCCCCAATCCCTCCCGGACAAGCACACCCTTTGTCTCATCGATCCTGACCTCGTCGGTATCAGGGACCTGCTTGAGAAGAACCGCTATCCTCATCGGGCACCTCCAGAAATTAAGCGTGTTTATTAAAAAGCATGATAAAATAAGAAATCATTCCAGTTGCAACCATTGGCAGGAGGACCTTTACATGATACCCGGAGTCAACCACGAGTACGCCGTTTTTTTTGAAAAACTCTTCGATAACTCTCCTGAAGGGGTCGTGATCCAAGAGATTGATGGTACTGTCAAAAAGGCAAACGCGGCATTCTGCGAGATGTTTGGCTACTCTCATGATGAGATCATCGGCCGCGACCTTGACACACTTGTGGGCAAGGACCCGGAGGTGCATGATGAGGCTTCCTCCTACACCGGCAAGTGCGTTATGGGGGAAGAGTTTTCCTTCGAATCTGTCCGGCAGAGAAAGGACGGATCAAGGTTCCACGTGACCGCTTTCGGGATCCCCATCTCCAAAGAGGGGAAAGTCGTGGCTATCTACGGAATGTACCGTGATATCACCGACCGCAAGGATGCTGAGGAGGCGATCCGGCAGAGCGAGGAACGCTACCGGGCTATCGTCAATCAGCAACAGGATCTGATCGTCAGGTTCTCCCCCGATTGGCGTGTGTCTTTCGCAAATCAGGCTTACTGCAGTTATTACGAAAAGAGCCCCGAAAGAGTCATCGGTATATCCATTCTTGATCACGTCCCCGACGACAAGAGAGAGATTACCATAAATCACCTGAAAAACATCACCAGGGAGGACCCGACAAGGACATCCGAGGAGGAGACGGTGCTTCCCTCGGGAGAGGTCCGATGGCTGCAGTGGGTCGACACAGCGCTTCTCGACAAGAATGGGAACATCCTCGAGTACCAGTCAGCGGGGCGCGACATTACCGACCGCAAGGTTATGGAAGAGACCCTCAGGCTGAGCGGAGAAAAACTGGAGAGAGTCCTGGACGATACCGTAAAACTCCTGGCCGGGACAATGCGGATACGCGACGTTTACACCGCGGACCACCAGGAGAATGTTGCCAGGCTGGCAAAGGCTATCGCCGAAGACATGGGCCTTTCCGTGGACAGATGCAAAGGGTTATGGGTAACAGGGATGATACACGACATCGGGAAACTTCACATCCCCGGCGAGATCCTCAACAAACCCACATCCCTCTCGGCGCTCGAGTACGAGATAGTCAAACGCCACGCAGAGGTTGGCGCGGAGACCCTGAGGGGAGTCTCCTTCCCATGGCCTATTGCAAATATCATCGCCCAGCATCATGAGCGCCTCGACGGCTCGGGATACCCCAGGGGTTTGAAGGGCGTACAGATCATTGAGGATGCGCGGATCCTTTCGGTGGCCGACGTCATAGAGGCGATGTGTTCACACAGACCGTTTCGTGCCGCACACGGCCTTGAAGCGGCTCTTGAGACAGTGCGAAGCGGCACCGGAACCCTTTTCGACGAGAAGGTCGTTCAGTCTTGCTTCAGGGTATTTGAAAAAGGGTTCGGGTTTGTGAAGTAAAAATGCGTGACGATTGACGCGTCACGCATTACGAGTTACGGCCTTTCCTATGCAGATGGTTATGGTCGCGGCGGGGAACATGTGGCTGGGAACATGGTTCGTCTACCGGTTCCTCGCCTGGCCAACGAGGCTATGGCAGCGGAAACTGCACGCAAAGACACCTGCAAGGACACTTTCGGCCGGGGCGGGCTCGCCGGGTCTTAAGGTATATCTCGGCCTTCTTTCAAGCATTCTTCTTGTAGTTTACGCCTCCGCTGTCTTCAAGGGAGCAGCGATAATGCTGGCCGGGGCGGTCGACGCGAGCATCCCCTTCTCACTTCTTATAATGGCGGTGATGACCGCCCCGGTGTGGGTGGGAGCAAAAACGTTGATCGTTGAGCGTGAATCGTGAATAGCAAGTCGTAAGTCAAAATCTAAATCTTTGCACCGCAGACGAAGTGCCCGTTTTTGTCTGTCGCCAAAAACGGGCACTTCGTCTGTGGTGATGCTTTTATTCAGTTTTTGAAGATTTTTCCCGAGTTATGAGTTTTCCATTCTCTTCATCGACCGTGATCTTCGCGCCTTCGGTGAGACCATGGGCGATGAGCAATCGGGCGACGGGCGTTTCAACCTCCCGTGAAATGAACCTCTTCAGAGGCCTTGCGCCGTATACGGGATCGTACCCCTCGCGCGCGATGAGGGCGCGGGCTGCCGGGGTAATTTCCAGAACCATCCCCATACCTTCAAGACGCTTTTGAAGAGTTGCGGCGAGAAGACCCACGATCTGCTCTATCTCCTCGATCCGGAGCGGCTTGAATAAAACGATGTCGTCGACGCGGTTGAGGAATTCGGGTCTGAAGGAGGCTCTCATCTGGCGCATCACGCTGTCGCGAACCTGATCGGGTATCTCTCCTGCAGACGTGATCCCCTCCATAAGATCGGAGGCTCCTATGTTGCTCGTCATGATTATGATCGTGTTGGTAAAGTTGACGGTTCGCCCGTGGCTGTCCGTGAGCCGGCCGTCGTCGAGTATCTGGAGCAGAATGTTAAAAACATCCTGGTGAGCCTTTTCGATCTCATCGAAGAGTACTACGGAGTAGGGCTTTCTCCTGACGGCCTCGGCAAGCTGTCCGCCCTCGTCATAACCCACGTAACCGGGAGGCGCCCCGACGAGACGCGAGACGGAGTGTTTTTCCATGTACTCCGACATGTCTATCCTTATCATGTTCGCCTCGGAGTCGAAAAGAGCCTCGGCGAGGGTGCGGGCAAGTTCGGTCTTGCCCACCCCGGTGGGACCCAGGAATATGAAAGAGCCTATTGGCTTTTTGGGATCCTTTATCCCGGACCTGGCGCGCAGCACGGCATCCGCAACAAGGCGCACGGCCTCGTCCTGACCGATGACTCGCTCGTGAAGGACCTCGTCCAGGCGAAGGAGCTTCTCCCGCTCCCCTTCAAGAAGCCTTGTGACCGGGATGCCCGTCCATCGTGAGACTATGCGGGAGATCTCCTCGGCGGTAACTTCCTCGCGGAGCAGTCTGTCTCCTCCCTGTCTGGAGGCAAGTATCTCTTCTTCTGCGGCGAGCCTTCGTTCCAGTTCGGGGAGCTGGCCGTGCCTGAGTTCGGCCGCCCTGTTGAGGTCGTAGTCCCTCTCGGCTTTTTCCGTCTCACGCTTGACAACGTCGATCTGCCCCCGGATATCCTGCAGCTTTCCGATGGCCTGCTTTTCGGCGTCGTATCGGGCTCTCATGGAATCAACCGAAGCACGGGCATCCTGCAGCTCACGGCGGAGGTTTCCCAGACGCTCGACGCTCGCCTTGTCTGTCTCTTTTGCGAGTGCGGTCTCCTCTATCTCCATCTGCATGACCTTGCGCGTGGCGGCATCCAGATCCGCAGGGAGCGAATCGATCTCGGTGCGGATCATCGCGGAAGCCTCGTCTACAAGGTCTATCGCCTTGTCAGGGAGGAACCTGTCGGTGATGTAGCGATCGGATAGAACAGCCGCCGCCACGAGGGCGTTGTCCAGGATGCGGATGCCGTGGTGCACCTCGAAACGCTCCTTGAGCCCCCTGAGGATCGATATCGTGTCCTCGACGGTGGGCTGCTCGACCATCACGGGCTGGAAGCGGCGCTCGAGAGCGGCGTCCTTCTCTATGTGCCTGCGGTATTCATCAAGAGTCGTAGCACCTATGCAGTGCAGTTCTCCGCGGGCGAGCATCGGCTTCAGCATGTTGCCCGCGTCGATTGCTCCCTCCGCCTTTCCTGCCCCGACTATCGTGTGAAGTTCATCTATGAAGAGCAGTATGCGGCCGTCGCTATCCTTTACCTCGTTGAGAACCGCCTTGAGGCGTTCCTCGAACTCTCCCCTGAACTTGGCCCCTGCAAGAAGGGAGCCCATGTCGAGCGCGAATACGGAGCGGTCCTTCAGTCCTTCGGGGACATCCCCTCTGACTATCCTTTGCGCGAGACCCTCTACGATGGCGGTCTTCCCGACACCGGGCTCTCCGATGAGAACCGGGTTGTTCTTCGTCTTGCGGCTGAGGATGCGTATTACGCGGCGTATCTCCTCGTCGCGCCCTATGACAGGGTCCAGCTTTCCCGAACGGGCCATGCCCACAAGGTCGCGGCCGTACTTTTCCAGCGCTTCATAGCTGTTCTCCGGATCGGCGCTCTGCACTCTCTGGCTCCCCCTTACATCCTGAAGTGCTTTAAGGAACGACTGGGGAGTGATGCCGGCCTTTGCGAGGATGCGCCCGGCGGCAGTGGAGCTGCCCTCCTCCAGAAGACGGGAAAAGATATGCTCCACGGATACGTATTCGTCCTTCATTCTTGCGGCGCTCTCCTCGGCGGAGACCAGAAGGCGGGAGAGGCGCATCGAGATCATTATCTTCCCGGGCTCGACGCCGGGTCCGGAGACCTTGCTCCTGCGGGTCAGATCATTTTCTACTTCTTTTGCGATAGCCTCGGGCGAGGCTCCCATCTTTACAAGAAGACGCGGGATCAGTCCGTCATCCTGTCTCAGGAGAGCAAGCAGCAGGTGCTCCCCGTCGACCTCCATGTGCCCCATGGTGACGGCGATATTCTGCGCGTTCGAAAGAGCTTCCTGCGATTTAAGAGTAAGTTTGTTAAGGTTCATGTGTTTACCTCCTGAATGCGTAAGAAGTAAGACAAAAAAGCAGAACCTGAAGCATCACCACAGTGGACGCAGAGGACACGGACAAAGTGCCCGAGCACAGCGAAGGGTAGAAAATCTTTTGTTTGTTAGAACCAAAAAAATCAAATGAAGTAGTTTTGGTTTTAAACACAGCATATTGATTTTTCTCTTTTGACCTTCTCCGTGGTTCTCTGTGTTCTCTGTGGTGCAATATTCAGGTTTTGGTTTTCCGAGTCACGCGTTACGCGTCACGAGTTACGATTTTCCGGTTTAAACTCCGACTCTTTCGCCAGGGCCTCGAAAAGCTCCCGCTCGCGCGGGGAGAGTTTTTTCGGGACGACCATTCTTACGGTCACCAGTATGTTCCCCGCGCAATCTCCCCTCCCGGGGAGTCCTTTGCCCTTAAGACGGAGAACCTGCCCGCTCTGAGTGCCGGGCGGTATCTTCATGGTCACGGAGCCGCCGAGTACGGGAACCTGCACGCTGGCCCCGAGAGCGGCTTCCCAGGGGGTGATGTCCACAGTCGTCCGCAGATCCTGCCCTTCCACTCCAAAACAGGGATCCTTCTTTATGTGAACCTCAAGCAGAAGGTCTCCATCCGGCGCGCCGCCGGAGCCTTTCTCCCCCTGCCCCGCCAGACGGATCCTGGAACCATCGCTGACTCCGCGCGGGATCGTGACGTCAAGTGATTTTCTACTCCTGTGAGATCTTCCGTCGGCGCCTCTTTCAAGAACATCGAACGCGACCTGTTTCCTGCCCCCCGCGGCGATCTCCTGAAGCGACAGCTCTATCCTGGACTCCAGGTCCTTGCCCCTGCGGCGCATTGAGCGTCCATGGAAAGACTGCCCGCCCATCGAGCCGAAGCCTCCCGCCTGGCCGAAGATCGCCTCAAAAAAATCACTGAAGGACCCGGCTCCATCCTGCCCCCCGAAATGGAATGATCCACCCCCACCCGGAGGGGGGGAGAAGTCCTGACCGTTCTTCCAGTTGGCGCCAAGGGCATCGTATTTCTTCCGTTTCTCCGGATCGCGGAGGACCTCGTAGGCCTCGTTTATCTCCTTGAACTTCTTTTCGGCGTCGGATGCCTTGTTGACGTCGGGGTGGTACTTCCTTGCGAGTTTCCTGTATGTCTTCTGTATCTCTTCCTGGGACGCGTCCCTGGAAACACCGATTGTCTCGTAGTAGTCATGAAATTTCATTCATACCCCTCCACCCCGACGCAGTTACTTCCTGTCTTTTCTGCACTGCCTACGGCATGCTCTATTTTAGCCGCATCAGCCCTCGTTGAATTCAGCGTCTATTACATCCTCACCATCTTTTTTCTCCGGCTCATCGTCAAGGCTCTCCCCCGGATCGTCAGATCCCGAAGGAGCGTGCTGCGATAAGGCGGCCGCGGCCGGTTTCAGATCCTGGGTCATGGACTGGAGGCGGGAAATATCGGCTCCTCCCGATACGGCTTCCCTGGCCTCACGGATCAACTCCTCGCTCCTGGCCTTTTCGTGCGCGGGAGCCTTGTCTCCCAGCTCCGCAAGCACGCGTTCGACCTGATAGGCCGCAGCCTCGAGCTCGTTCTTGGCGTCGGCCAATGCGCGCTGCTTTTTATCCTCCTCGGCGTGGATCCGGGCATCTTCCACCATGCGGCTGATCTCACTCTCTTCGAGATTGGTCGAGTTGCTTATGGTTATCTTCTGCTCCTTGCCTGTCTCCTTGTCCCTGGCCGATACGTTCAGGATGCCGTTGGCGTCAATATCGAAAGTCACCTCGATCTGGGGGAGCCCCCTTGGCGCGGGGCGGATGCCCTCCAGTTTGAAGTTGCCGAGCTTGCGGTTGTCCTTTGCCATCTCCCGCTCGCCCTGAAGCACCACAACATCGACAGCCGGCTGGTTGTCATCCGCCGTTGAGAAGACCTCCGACCTCCGGCAGGGGATGGTCGTGTTGCGTTCTATGATCTTTGTCATTACTCCGCCCAGGGTTTCTATGCCGAGCGAGAGCGGGGTCACGTCGAGGAGAAGAACATCCTTGATCTCTCCCTTTATTATCCCCGCCTGAACCGCCGCACCCATGGCGACGACCTCGTCGGGGTTGACGGTCATGTTCAGCGCCTTGCCGCCGGTGAAGCGCTTGACCAGCTCCTGGACTGCCGGGACACGGGTCGAACCGCCTACCATGATTATTTCGTCTATGTCTTTTACTTCAAGCTTCGCGTCTTTCAGAGCCTGTTCCATGGGCGGCAGGCACCGTTCGACGAGGTGCCGCGTCAGTTCGTCGAACTTGGCGCGGGTGAGGTTGAACGCAAGGTGCTTTGGCCCGTTCGCGTCTGCGGTGATGAACGGGAGACTGATCTCCGTGGTCGTGCGGCTTGAAAGCTCGCACTTGGCCTTCTCCGACGCCTCGTAAAGACGCTGGAGAGCCTGTCGGTCCTTTCTGAGATCTATCCCTTCCTGCTTTTTAAACTCTTCAGCGAGCCAGTCCACGACGCATTTGTCGAAATCGTCCCCCCCGAGGTGAGTGTCCCCGGCCGTTGATCGGACCTCGCAGAGGCCTTCGCCGACGTCGAGGATCGAGACATCGAATGTCCCCCCTCCGAGGTCGAAGACCATCACCGTCTCGTTCTTCTTCTTGTCCATTCCGTAAGCAAGCGCTGCGGCGGTGGGCTCGTTGATCACACGCAGGACATTCAGACCGGCTATTTTCCCGGCGTTCTTTGTCGCCTGGCGCTGGGAATCGTTGAAGTAGGCCGGGACAGTGATAACCGCCTCTGTGACCTTTTCTCCCAGCCAGGATGAGGCATCCTGCACCAGTTTGCGGAGCACCTGCGCGCTTATCTCCTCCGGGGCGTATTCCTTACCCTCCACCTGCACCTTTACGGAGTTGTTGCTGCCCTGCAGAACGGTGTAAGGAACTATCTTCATCTCTTCTCCGACTTCGTTGTAGTTCCTTCCCATGAAACGCTTGATCGACGATACGGTTCCATTGGGGTTCAGTGCTGCCTGGCGCCTTGCAAGTATCCCCACCAGCCGTTCTCCGTCTCTGGTGAACGCCACCACGGACGGCGTCGTGCGGCTGCCTTCCGCATTGGGTATAACGGTGGGCTGACCGCCCTCAAGAATGGCAACTACCGAGTTGGTTGTTCCGAGGTCTATTCCTACAGTTCGAGACATTGAGTACCCCTCCTGGATCAGACGGATCCCCGGATAATGTTCCGGGAAAGGCCTGACTAATATTGACCATGAACAAGATGATTATATAGGTCAGCATTCATCAGGCAATTCCGTGAGTTGCCATTGTTGGCGTTTACTAATGAATATTTCCAATTTTATGGTATTTTTATGTTATTTTTATCGTATATTGAGTATTTGCGTCGTTTTTGAGGAATTCTAATGGGCAAACAAAAAAATGCGGAGCCGTTTCGGGCTCCGCATTTGGGGCGGGAGGTGTTTCTCTATTTTGAAAGGGTCTCCAGATATCTCTCGAAACGCCACTTTGAAAGCTCATTCTGAAGCTTCTGCGCTTTTCCGAAAAGAAGCCTTGCCGTGTTGACATCGGGCTTTTCCTTGGTGAGCGCCAGCCTCATCTCGAGGTTTGTCCGCTGCATCTCCTGCATCTTGTTGCTGATTTCCTTGGGGAACTCGATCGGTTGTGCGTTCCTCTGCATTCTGAAACCCCGGTTGCCCATCTTTGGCCCGCAGGATCCGTCAAAATCCATTCCCGGGCCGAAGCCTCCCATTCCTCCACCGAATGCATACGCCGCAGCGCCAGTAACCATGATTGCAGCCAACGCAATAAAAACAGCTCTTTTCTTCATTCCTTTCACCTCCATCAGTCGGTCGCTCTATCGCTGATGGAGCCATTGTATGGTTCATTCTCCAAAGGATTATCGGTAAAACTGCTGATTCTCCGCTCGGCGTAACTACCTGACCCACCGGGCGGTCTGCTCGACGGCCGCATCCGCAGGGAGCTCGCCGCGGGAACCGTCGGGCTGCCATACCTCGACTATGCCATCTGCAGCTTCGCGCCCCGCGACGATCGTGACTGGAACGCACAGCAGTTCCGCGTCGGAAAACTTGACGCCAGCGCGCTCGTCCCGGTCGTCGATCAAAACCCTCAAGCCCTTTCCCTCGAGCTTTTCGGCCATAGAATGCCCCAATGCGACCGCGTCATCGTTCTGCATGGAGGCAATGACTACATTTACATCAAAGGGCGTAAACTTTGCGGGGATGCGTTCGCCCCCCGCTATGGCGAGGACCAGGGGCATTATGCAAAGGCTGCCGTCCCAACGGAAAGCAGCGCGGGTGGACCCTCCGTCACCCTGGAACGAAAGGTTCGAGGATCCCGGCTCGACTCCGGCGATCGAAACCCTGGCAAGATGCGAGGGCTTTATCTCCACACCACATAGCGGGCAGGGGAAGTTCTCCTGCAAGCTCACGATGTCCTCGACATTGTCTGTCTTGAAATCCCGCCCCCAGCAAGCGTTAAGCAGATGAAACCCGGGCCTGTTGGCTCCGGCCGCAAGGTTGCAACAGCCTTCGACGTGCCGGTCGGCAAATACTCTTATTGCCGGGGGAAGTCCCACCGGCCCCAGGTATCCGGCAAGATCCCCCACCGCTTCCCTGATCTCCAGAGGATCGGCGAACCGGACAACCCCGCCCCCGAGGACATGAGACAGTTTGCGGTCGTTTATCTGATGGTCCCCCCTTGCGAGAACGGCGACGATCTCTTTGTTCCCTGCACTTTCGGCCGCGTAAAACATAGTCTTGAGGGTGCCGGAGGGCCCCACGCCGAGCTGCCGGCAGAGTTCCGCTATGGTATCGGCCCCGGGCGTTTCAACTTCACCGAGAGGCGCCTCTTCCTTCAGAAACGGCCGGGGAGCGGAAACGGGCGATGCGTCGTCACCGCACCACCCGCACGAAGAACATACAAAACCGCTTCTTCCGTGCCAGGAGCCTTTGTCACAGGGCAGGGAGACGTACTTCCTGGCCCCGTCCACCGTCTCTCCTTCGAAGAGAGTAAGCCCGGCCATGCGGGCGATCTCAGAGGCGATCCCGAGAAAGTCGTCGCGAACGGCAACTGCCGAATCCCTATCCGCAGCAAAACCCGACGCGTTCCATCTTCTGAGATCGCCTCCAAAGAAAGAGAGCGGAAGTTGGCGATAGCTTTTCACAAGTTTTTGAGATATCTCCAGCGAGTCCCCGGCAAGGTCCTCAAAACCGACCACATGGAACCCAGCCTCCCTCGCCAGACCTGCAGCCGCCGAAATAACCCGCTCACAAAGCAGCACACCCATGGGCAACAGGCTGAAGGCTTTCTTCTCCTGATCCGGGATCAGGTACCCGGCCCTGGTGAGTCTGGCAACCGCAGGGTCGGAGATGCTTTTGGGGGCCTCCCTGGTTGTGGGTATAAGCGTCCTGGAAAAACGCATGCGGTCCAACCTCCCTGTCCAAAGGAAAATGCGGGTTCATGCTGCCTGGTACCAGTATAGGCCATGATCTTCCTTACAGGTCCATTTTTTGTTGATTATTGGGGTATAATCAAATTTACAAAAACAGGCAGACTGTTTCATCGGCACTCCCCCGAAGAATGTGGACGGGGGAGTATGTGTTTAATAAAGAAAGAGGACGGTGGTTTCCGTGGCATTCAGCCCAGAACCCGATATCGTTAAAGGATCTCACCCGGGAGACAGCTTTCGAACCGGACTTCTGCAGGATCTGCTTGGCATGCTCTCATCTCTGCAGGGCGAAGGGAAAATCGACGAGTTTTTCATCCTCCCCGATTTTGGGTTCGATCTGGGGGTATTCATAAGCAGGGATGGACATACCCGGTCGATATTTTTCAACCTGAAGATGTACATGGGCGCCAGGCCGAGGGTCGTGGACATTGGGGACCAGAACGGTTCCGGGGCGGAGATGGAACTGCTGCAGCTCAACACCTCCCGGTCGGCAATGGCCGCCGGCGCATTCAGATGGATCCTCGTCGACATCACCAAGCCGAAGGGCAACCGCCGCTACAGTATCTTCACCACAGACCAGGCCAAGGAAGGCCTGATGGGCGGGATAAACAAAAAGAAGCAGAACAGCATAAAACTCGGTTCGGTGATGACCTTCTCCCTGACCTGGGACGAACTTTCGGGGAAGATATCCACATTCCTTGCCGAATGACCCCATGGACCCCTTATCGCTTTTCGACAAACTTTTCCGCCGAAAGAAACCCCCTCTTACACAGGAAGAGATGATCAAGAGGGCTCCGCGTCTGGATGACTACTTCCGCTGGGCGCAGGGAAAACGTCTGCTTGTTTTTGATCCGCCCTTCTGGGGTTTTCACGATCTCTTTGTTGACGCGCGGGGTAATGTCTCGCTGATATGTCTCAAGGCGGAGGGAGAGGCCTTCGCCTTCCTGGGCGATGAGCGCGGGGCGCACCGGATGTTCAAATTCGGCTCAGGACCTCGGCTTAACGCCGAGGAGGATCTCGACCCCGGTATTCTGGAGTGGGTCATTTACGATGACTACATCGTCTACAAGGGACCATTTTTCCCCCTGAGCCGCAGCCCCTACTACCTCGGAAGGATCGCCGCGACATTCCCCTTTGAAGAACCGACCGACAAAACCCTGATCTCCGAAAAGGTCTCAATGCTTTTCGAATGGTACCGCACCCACGAAAAGAGGCGTAACTCGTGACTCGGAAGGCGGGATCGCCCCGAATTTGATTTTGCCCTTGAAGTTCCGTCTAACCTCTCACGAGTTTTTCCGTTCACCTTCTCAAAACCTCCGGTGCCAGATCCCAGAAAAGGGCGCAAGAACCTTCGGGACGGCGATCAGGATACCGCAGATCAAAGGGCAGGGACATGCCCAGTATTCTGACCGCCCATTCCTCGATCTGTTCCCTCTCACCGGGGTAGCTCTCCTGCGAAAGCCCCTCCTGGAGTTCAGCGTGAAAGCGAAGCAGGTAGGCGACCATATCGGCAACCTGGATGAGCAGGACCAGGCGCGAGTCTGCAAATAGCGGGGCCTCGAGAAGGGTATCGAGCGGCGCGGTGTCCCTGGGAAGACCGTAAAATTCACGTGACCAATCGGGTGGATCCTTTATCAGTTCGCTGAAGCGGTCCTCCTCCGCAACCTCCCTGTCGAAGATAAGAACCGTCTGCCGTCTTGAGCCTTTCAGCTCCTGGTGTGCCCGCTGCAACGTCAGAACGCAGTGGAAGGCCGCGGCACTCCAGGGTGTTCCAAGATCTTTGAGGCGGGGGTCTGTCCGTGCGCTCTCAAAGCGGCTCTTCAGAATGGCACTGAACGTGATCCTGTGGCGACGGACTGCAAGCCAGTCAAGGATGGCGGAGATCACCTCGGCCCGCTCATTCCCGTTGATCGTCCGGGAGAGGCGGTTCCCCCTGTAGAAGTTCCTTGTATGGAACTCATCTACGGGCCGCCCCGTCCTGAGGGAGAGGGATTCGAGAAAATCCGCCCAGTCCTTCCTTGTGGTGCGCATCCGGCTGGCATCAACATCTATCCCGGCAACCACCAGGACGGGCTCGTCTCCCATTCCGCTTTCATCGAAATAGCAGAATTTCATGGCATGGGCCTCCATAAGGTCAGTAAAGGTCATTGGTTTCTTCGCTTTTTATTTTCAGATGGCCAAATCCATCCTCCGGAATCGGTCTTCCTGTATTATAGCCTTAGATAAAAGGAGGCAGGGAAACCCTAAGTGCATAAATGGTGAATGGCACCCTGTACCCTTGCACCCTGGCCAAAAACGCCGGGCATACCCTTCACTCTCCTCCAGACAGGCTGAAGAACTTCACGCTCGGGTAGAGCGAAAGCCTCCCCGATGCTTTTTTCGGGGACTTCGTCTACGACCTGCGGCGGGCACCTGGTCTACGATAAACAGCGAACAGAAAAGGCAATTGAAAACCAGATCCGCCAACTCAAATATCGGGTTCGGAATAACAGGTATTTGTTATCCTTATCAAGTGTTTCGCCGTTCGCCGTTCACAATTAACGCATTTCAAACCAGGAGGGGCATGGCATTGACAACAAAAAGCCGCAGGGCTATCGAAGATTTCAGCATCAGGAAGGGACGTCAGGAGGATATTCCCTTGATCTTGCGGTTCAACAAAGAGCTGGCGGAATACGAAGGAATTGCAGACAGGGTAACCGCGACGGAGGAGGATCTTCTTGAGACACTTTTCGGGGGAGGCCCGCCGGCCGAAACCGCGCTGGCGTTCATTGGCGAAGAACCTGTCGGCTTCGCTGTCTTCTATCACACTTTTTCCACTCTGCTGGGCAAAAGGGGTTTGCATCTTGACGACCTTTACATCCGTCCCGGATGGAGAGGAAACGGGCTGGGAACGAAGATGCTGGCATGGCTGGCTTCTTTGGCGGTGGAAAGAAAGTGCGGAAGATTCGAGTGGTGGTGTCTGAAGGACAACACTCCTGCTCTTGATTTCTATCAAAAGATCGGCGCAAAAACACTGGATGAAGTTTTCATACTCCGGCTTGAGGGAAAAGACATAGCTGATTTCGCCAAAGAGTAAAGGCGCCGCCTCAGCAGACGGCTTGGTTCAATGGAACCCGTGCATGCCTGCTGGTTAAGGTTTACTCCCGGACCCCGGCCATCCGCATGCTGATGGCCTGCGCCAGCCCCTCGGAGTCGTCTGAACCAATGATAAAGCGTTTACCGTTCTTCATAACGATATCGACACCGCCGGACACGGCAACGCTGTAAAGCCACCCGCCGGAGACCTTTTTGAAACCAACAGAGTGCCAGGGTATGACAACCTTTCCTATCGAGGCTATCTCGGGAATGGCTATTCTTTTTCTGATCAGCTCCAGCCCCATGGATATCTCGATGTCACCCTCGTCCACGGTCACCGTCATAACAGTGAATACCAGGACCGCCAGGGCGAGAATGATGCCGGCTGCCAGCAACGGCCAGAATTCGGACGATTCGGAGATCCCGTTCCAGGAACCAGCCCTGAGCCTGGCCCTGTACAGGAGAAAGACGAAAGCGCCCATGAGAATACCCCTGAGTCCCCAACCGGTCTGGGTGCGAACATACCATGACATCGAAAAACCTCCCCGCGGCGATCATGAACCACCGACGATCTGTTTTGAACCGCGATCCCGAAGCCATCGCTCCGCCCGCTCTGATACATCCCCCTGCAGCACAATGACACCTTCCTCGACACGGGCCCCGCAGCCAAGACCTTTCCTGAGCGCCTTCACAAGGGGCTCCATCTGGTTCGCCGCAAGTCCGGAGCCTGAAAGGATCGTTACCGTCTTTCCGCCCCTGCCCTTTCGCTGTACCCTGAGGACGATCTTGCCGGCGCGGGCAAAGTCGGGCAGGGAAACGGCAGCGGTCGGCTTTACAGGATTCACTGCCGGAACATCTCTCCGGGGTTCGGCATCTCCCGCAAGACCGCTCTCCCGCAGGAGATCCCCCAGAACGGTATTCACCGCTTTTTCGGCGGTTCCATCTACGGGTATCTTGTTCCTCTTCGCCATGAGATCACTCCGATAATGCTAGGGTACGGGGGTGAAGTTGGTAGCGTAAACGACCATGCCCTCGCTGACAAAACCTATATCGAGGTCTATACTCCTGCCCCTGAAGCGAAGGGCTCGGTCGACCCAGAGCAGAATACCATGTCCCTCCACAAGCCTGTATTTTCCCGTATCATCCGGCGCGCCGCCCCGAACCACGGCGACAGTCGCATCTCCCCAGCTGCTTGGGATGGGAACAGCTGACAGCGTTACATCATTTCCCATTTCAGCTATGGCGATCTCGGCCTCCGGGGTCATTGTCAAGACATCGACCTGACGCGCGAACGACATGTAGCCAAAAGAAAGAGCAGCTATCAAAAAAACCGCTACTATAAGGATCGACCTCTTCATTCTCAACTACTCTCCTCTCTCTTTCAGGAACATCTGTGAGGCAACAGGATCCGTGATCAAACAAAACCCCTGGACCTGCGAATCTCTTCGTAGGCCTCCTGGATCTCCTGAAATCTTCTCGCCGCCAGATCTATGAACTCCTTGTCGAGTTGGAGCCCGATGAATTTATCAGGGTGATATCTGGCCACAAGTTTGCGATACGTCTTCCTTATCTTCTCGTCAGGGTCGCGTGGAGAACACCCCAGGACCACGTAAGGATCGCGAAAGGAGTTTCTCCCTGGAGGCGGAGGGGGGGCGTAACCGGGTCCGTTCCCGGAGTATGACCCTCCTCCATGGCGCCTTCCCTGGCCCAGCCACCCGTAGAACAATCCGGAAAATGTCCTGATAAGCAGAAAACCCAGCACAAGCGGGAGCAGAAAACGGAAAAGGCGGACGAAAATAAGCATTAACCTGCATCCCCCACTTCTGCCCCGCCTGTCCCGGGTGAAGCAAGATCCTCGAGGGTCTTGCGGGTGCGTTCGATATCCGCTCGAGTCTCGAGAACCCATTTCATCCTGAGGGCCTGATCCATGGAATCGACCTTTGGGTCCGATTCGAGAAAGGCCAGCTTTTTCTCCTGTATCCTGAGCCAGTCCCGCAGTTTTCTTTCGTGTTCAATGATCTCACGGTTCAGCAGGGCTTCGCTGTCCTCGTCTATGAAAGCCCTGGACACGTAGTCCACCCCCTCGATGAATTATCGAAAACTCCCTTTTCCAGGCAGACAATCATTATAACTGCTCCGGCCGCGAGTTTCGCTCCTACTCCGCCAGCAGATCCGCAACCTCACGACTGAAAGCAGTCGGGTCGTCGATCCTGCCGCCTTCGGAAAGCGCCGCCAAACCAAAAAGAATGCGAGCAAACCTTGCCACCCTCGGATCCGAAGGCTCCTCTTCGTAGATCTTCCTCAGCTTCCCCACAAGCGGGTGAGAAGGGTTGATCTCCAGGTTCCTGCGGACCTTGAGGACATCCTGTCCCGCCGCCCTCAACAGTGCTTCCATCTGCGGCGAAAGGTCGAAATCCTCTCCCACCAGGCATGACGGCGAAGCCTTCAGCCGCCCGGATATCCGGACCTCCTTCACCTCATCTTCAAGGGTCTTTCCGAGATACTTGAGTAGGGCGTCCAGGCCTTCATCCGAGGGTTTTTCGTTTTCTGCGCCGGATTTTCCGGATTCATCAAGATCGACAAGCCCCCTGGCCACCGAAGTGAATTTTTTGCCCTTGTACTCCGTAACGGCCGGAGTCCAGATCTCATCAACAGGATCTGCAAGAATAAGAACCTCGCGCCCCTTTGAGGCAAATGCCTCGAGATGGGGGCTGTTTTTCCCGACCGTCAGGGTCGGAGCCGTGACGTAGTAGATCTCATCCTGCTCCCCCGGCATCCGTCCAACGTATTCATCAAGGGTGGCAAGGCCATCGGGCCCGGTCGTCTCGAACAGTGCTACTTCCAGGATCCTTTCCCGGTTCCTGGCGTCGGAAAAGAGGCCTTCCTTGAGGACCTTTCCGAACTCCTGCCAGAATGAAACGTATGCTTCCCTGGTATCTTTAAGCATCGAGGCGAGGCTATCAAGCACCTTTCGAGTAACGCTCTTTCGGATCGTCTCGACCTGGCGGCTCTGCTGTAGCATTTCCCGGGAAATATTCAATGGAAGGTCCTCGGAATCCACGAGTCCCCTGAGAAACCTGAGGTATTCCGGGACAATATCCCTGCAGTCGTCCATGATGAAGATCCTTCGGATATAGAGCTGGATCCCCCGGGCCATATCCCTGATGAACATGTCCAGAGGGGCCTTGGAAGGGACGTAAAGAAGAGCCCGAAACTCCATGCCGCCCTCCGCTTTGAAGAATATCATCCTTGCCGGCTTGTTCCAGTCGTGGGTAATGTGCCTGTAGAACTCCTTGTGCTCTTCTTCGGTGATCTCACTCTCGGGCCTTGTCCAGAGGGCCTTCATGGAGTTCAGCGCGGCTTCTGCTCCGTTCTCGTCCTTCATCCGGATGGGCCAGGCGACAAAATCCGAGTACCTGCGGATGATCTCCCTTATAATCTCAGGATCCGAGTAGTCCCTGAATGAACCCTCTTCCTCTTTTGGTTTGAGGAAAAGAGTCACAGTCGTACCCTGCTCCTGACGGGCATCCTCTTCAAGCGTGTACGTGCCGTCTCCCGGGGATTCCCACTTCCAGGCCTTCTCTTCACCGGCCCTGCGTGTGACAATGGTCACTCTGCCTGCGACCATGAAGGAAGAGTAAAAACCGATGCCGAACTGACCGATCAGCTCCTCCGGCAGCGAGCCGGAACCCTTTTCCCGCAGCAGTTTCACATATTCTTTTGTGCCGGAGCGGGCGATCGTGCCGATGAACTCAACAAGCTCATCCCGGTTCATGCCTATTCCGTTGTCGGATATGGCCAGCGTCCTGTCGGCGGGCACTGTCGCTATCTGAATGTGCAGATCGCCTGTGAGACCGGAAAGGGATTCGTTAGTCAGGGCCTCGAAGCGTAGTTTGTCCAGTGCGTCCGACGCGTTGGAGACAAGCTCCCGCAGGAAAATATCGGGGTTGGAGTAAACCGAATGGATCATCAGGTCGAGGAGCTGTCTGGCCTCTGCCTGGAATGTGAATGTCTGTCTGCTTTCGGGCATGGCTGGGACCTCCTTAATTAAAGCCGTAAATCGTAAACGGCAAGGGCGACGGAGGTGGCCGCCGCCCGAAGATTGTAACTTATTCAGCAATTTTCGGGTATCTGCCTGCGCTATTCTCCTTTGATCTCAAGAATCCAGCCCTGGATAGCGGGCGGCGATAGGCATATCCAGAAGGCAACCTTCATCACGCTGCATAAACCGTCTCCCGAGATTCCAGAATTTCCTTGCGGCGAATGAAGTTTCTGCTGTTTTCAACGGCGGCCCGGTCGACAAGGTCAACTTTCCGGCCGAAAATCGATTCAAGCTCCTCCTTCAAACGGGATAGCGCAAAAAGCCCGTATTCTGCCGACGGAGAAAAACTAACCATTACATCAACATCGCTGTCCTCACGGAAATCATCCCGCAGGACAGAGCCGAAAAATGAAAGTTCCACAATATCCCAGTGTTGGCAGAGTTCTTCAATCTCTTTTTTACTGAAAAAAAACTTCATTGCTTCACCACCTCTGTAAATGGCTTGAACAACATTCTACAACAAACCGCTCATTCAAATCGTAAAAATTGCAGGAAATCATCTCCATCCACCGGCAGGCATGAATCTCAGGGAAAGTAACAGGAACAAACCGGATTTCCTTCGGTAGGCGGACAAAGAATCTGTATTTGATGTCACCCTGAGTCCGCCAATCGGTGGGCGAAGGATCTGGTTTTCAGAAACAGATCCCTAACCTGTTTTTGACAACGTCAAAAACGGTCACTTCGTCTCCGCCAGCAGGCGGACTCGGGATGACAAAGGCCTTTGGTTCTTCAAGTTGCAAGTTACGAGTTACGAAGTCCCCGATCAAATCTTCGGGGAGGCTAACGCTCTGCCCGGCGTTCTTTGCCAGGGTACTCCTTACGGTCTTTAGAGTTCCGGTTCTTCGCCCCTGGTTTTCTGCCTTTTCAAGTCACGAGTTACGAGGTGCCCCGAGCGCAGCGACAGGGTACGAGTCACGAGTTACGGTTTTTCAGTATCCCCCTCGCGGCGACGATGCCGCTGGCGGAGGACTGGATCACTCCCCTTGTAACGCCCGCTCCGTCGCCGGAGGCGAACAGGCCGGGGATGCTTGTCATAAGGTCTTTATCCAGGACAAGTTTGAGGCTGTAGAACTTGACCTCCACCCCATAGAGGAGGGTGTTCTTGCCGTTTATGCCTGGCATTATCGTGTCCAGGGCCTGGATCATCTCGAGGATGCCCTTCAGATGCCTGTAGGGAAGGACAAATGAAAGGTCGCCGGGCTCGGCGGTCTTGAGCGTCGGCTCAACGAGTCCCCTCGCTATCCGGCTTGGCGTGGAACGCCTTCCGTGCTTGAGATCCCCCAGCCGCTGGACCAGAACCCCTCCGCCGAGCATGTTCGCGAGCCTGGCAATATGACTGCCGTAACCGTTGGGATCCTTGAAGGGTTCGGTGAAATCGGTCGATACGAGGATCGCGAAGTTGGTATTGTCGGTCTGGCCGTTCCCGTCGCGGTTGCTGTGCCCGTTGACGGTCAGTATGTCGTGCTGGGCGAGGTACTCCGTGGTCACCTCTCCGCGGGGGCACATGCAGAAAGTCCTTACCTGGTCGTCAAAGGTCGGGGTGTCCAGAATGGCCTTGACCTCGTAGAACTGGTCGGTGATGGCTTCCGCCAGACCGGCTGGGATCTCCACGCGGACTCCTATGTCCACAGGCAGCGACTGGATCTTTAGACCCAGCGACTTTACCGTCTTCTCCATCCAGAAGGAGCCCTCGCGGCCGGGAGCAAGCAGTACCGCTTCCGATTCCAGAGTCCTTCCGTCCGCAAGCATTACCCCGGTTGCCTTCCCGTCCCTTGTGACAACGGATTCCACCATCGTGTCCATCATGACGTCGCAGGACGCAGATATTTCCAGGTACATGCTGTGAAGTATCTCGCGCGACCTGTCCGTCCCCATGTGGCGTATCGTCGCGGGGATTATCCGAAGCCCCGCCACACCGGCCCTGATGGCTATGTCGCGCGCGAATTCAGGATCCGGAGAGAAGACTTTCGTGCTGGCGCCGTGCCTCAGGAACTCTTCATCTACGGTTTTTATCAGCTCCAGCAATGCCTTCCGTCCAATGTAATTCTCAAGGTTTCCACCGAACTCGGGCGTCAGGGTCAGCTTTCCGTCGCTGTAGGAACCCGCGCCGCCCCAGCCGCAGATGACATTGCAAGGCTTGCAGTGGGCGCACGTCTTTGTCCTGCCCTCCTTGAGCGGGCAGCTGCGTTCGCTGATCTTCTTTCCCTTGTCGATAATGGCTACCTTTTTGCCGTTCGCTATCAGTTCGCGGGCCGCAAAAAGGCCTGACGGCCCGGCGCCTACGATCACTACGTCGTATTTCATTTCCTCACCTCTTGTGATTTCTTCCGCTCTTTCACCGGGATATTATAACCCAGAGCGTCTCGCGGCACGCGGGGCCGGGCTTTTGCTACAATGAACAGATGCCGGGTTAGTTTACGGCACCGGAAGGAGTGAAACCGATGAAAGCCATATCGATGGATTCAACCGGCGGACCCGGGGTACTTGCGATTCGCGATATTGCCAGGCCCTCGCCAGGCCCGAACGAGGTCCTGGTAAGGCTCCGGTTCGCGGCCCTCAACCACCTGGATATCTGGGTACGGATCGGCAACGTACCGGCGAAGCTCCCGCTGATACCTGGTTCCGAAGGGGCCGGGGTCATAGAGGCAGTCGGATCGGATGTTTTGGGCTTTTCCACCGACCAGGAGGTTGTGGTGACCCCCTGGATATACCCCGGAGGTCACACCAACCAGCCGATAAACGCCTACACCGAGGCCCTGGGAGTGGCCCGCGACGGCTGCTACGCGCAATACGTCACAGTGCCCGCAATCTGCGTCACTCCCCTTCCCAAAACCCTCTCCATGGAGGAGGGGGCGGGGTTTACCCTTGTCGGCGCGACAGCCTATCACATGACGATCACGCGCGGCGGCCTGCGCCCCGGAGAGAATGTCTTCGTGATGGGGGCCACAGGCGGGGTGGGGATCGCGGCGATCCAGATCGCGAGAGCATCCGGAGCCATAGTTTTTGCCGCCACCAGGGACAAAGAGAAGCGTAAACTCCTTAAGGAGACGGGCGCCCATGAGGTTTTCGACACGGCGGGCGATTACCCCGCTCTGGTCAGGGAGGCGACCGGCGGAATTGGCGTGGACCTGGTCGTAGAGACAGTCGGAAAGGCCACCTGGGACAAGAGCCTCTCCCTACTCCGCCCCGGCGGCAGACTGGCCTTCTGCGGATCAACATCCGGCGCGGAATATCCTATCAACCTGCAGCGCATCTACCGGAACGAGATCTCCCTGCTGGGCTGCTACGCCGCGACGCCCGCCGAGATAAAATTTCTTTTCGGGTTGTCCGAGGCAGGACTGGTGCGCC
Source organism: Thermovirgaceae bacterium (assembly GCA_030656095.1). Lineage (GTDB taxonomy): Bacteria > Synergistota > Synergistia > Synergistales > Thermovirgaceae > UBA2252. Next base: position 24,111 of record JAUSOU010000009.1, read on the forward strand.
CTGTCATAGACAGTATTTTCCCTCTCGACAAGGCGGGGGAGGCTCAGGAGCGCATGGAGCGGAGCAGGCATTTCGGAAAGATATTGCTCGAAATGGAAATCAGTTGAACAATTCAGGGAGGGAAGATCCTATGGAAAGACGCGCAAAGACAACTCACCCGGTCCTGGAGATCATTGCACGGAGATGGAGCCCCCGGGCTTTTGCTCCGGATCTCCCCTCGAAGGATGAACTAGCCTCCATCTTCGAGGCCGCAAGGTGGGCCCCTTCGTGCTTCAACGGCCAGCCGTGGCGGTTCATCGTGACTACAAAGGATGACGCCGGTTCTTTCCAAAAGGCCCTGTCATGCCTCAGAGAGCAGAACATAATATGGGCGCAGAACGCCCCAGTCCTTGCTTTCCTGGTCGCGGGAGAGAACTTCGAGCACAACGGAAAACCCAACCCCTGGTCCGATCTCGACTGCGGGCTCGCGATGGGTCAGCTGATCCTTCAGGCGGAGTCGATGGGGTGGTCGGCACACGTAATGGCCGGATTCCACCCCGACAAAGTCAGGGAAGCCTTCAAAGTCCCTGAAGGGTTCGACCTCCTCGCCGCCTTTGTCATCGGGAAAGCCGGGGATCCCGAAACCCTTCCGGAAGATCTCAAGGAGAGAGAGACCGCCTCGAGAGAGCGCAAACCACTCTCAGGGACTGTCTTTTCAGGTAACTGGGGCAGGAGCATGTTCTAAAAACGGGGGGCGCGAAAGGCCCTCTTTCACCTGGGCCCTGAGCGCATCACCTCCTTCATGCCGGAGCCCCCGGCAATGGAACACGTTTACCCGGAGTTTCACTCATCATTGATGAGCTTTGTCTCCTCCCTTTCCCGGCTGGGTCCCTCCAAAGGACCCCGGAATCCCTTCAAAACCCCGGAAATGCTCCTTTATCTCCTCCGGGATAACTGTTTTTCAGAGATAAACAGGGTTTTGACTGAATATCTGGACTGCTCTCTTGACGGTTCGGCACCTCAAGGGTATATTTTCATTGCTCAGTGATGATGAATGGAAGACCCGATAAGGAGCTGAAAATATTGGGAAAGATCCGTGTAGCAGTAACGGGATACGGAAACGTCGCAAAAGAAGCCGTAAACGCCGTCAACTCCGCTCCTGATATGGAGATGGCCGGCATAGTAATTCGCGACCCCGATAAGATAAAAAAAACGGAAAAAGAGAGCGGACTTCCGGTCGTTCTCGATCCATCAATGCTTGAAAAGATAAACGTGACCGTTCTTGCCATAGCGAGTCGCGCTGTCCCCCAGGTGGCTCCTGCATATCTTGAGCAGGGCATCTGCACCGTGGACTGCTACGATATCCACGGCGATTCGATGATGGGGCTTAGGCACTCGCTCAATGCAAGCGCCCTCAAAGGCAGCTCCGCCGCCCTGGTTGGTGCGGGGTGGGACCCAGGCACGGATTCCCTCTTCCGCGGGATATTCGAGATCATTACTCCCCGGGGAATTACCTATACCGATTTCGGACCAGGCGTCAGCATGGGGCACACGGTTGCGGTAAAAAACATCCCCGGAGTAAAGAACGCCGTTTCCATTACCCTTCCCGCAGGACAGGGCAAACATCGGCGGGCAGTATATGTAGAGGTGGCCGAAGGCCACAGCATCGACGCTATCCGCCGGGCCATTTTTGAAGACAACTACTTCCGGCACGACGAGACCACCATCGAGGCCGTGGATGACGTCGAGCAGCTCATCGACCTCGGTCACAGCGTGCACGTGGAGCGCAAAGGCGCTGCCGCATCCTCCTGCAACCAGCGGATGTTCCTTGAGATGTCCATTATGAATCCGTGTGCGACGGCTCAGGTGATGGTCTCCGCAGCACGAGGCATTGTGCGTCAGAAACCGGGTTGCTATACCATGCTCGAAATACCCGTCGCCGATTGTCTCCCCGGAGACCGGGAGACCATCCTGAAACGACTTGTCTGATATGCTATTTCTCCCTGAGAGAGGATGTTTCTGAATGAACTCGGCCCGCGCACTGCTGGAAATGCTCCGCCGGTACGGAGTGGAATACGTCTTTGGACTTCCCGGGGAGACGACCCTCGGGCTTTACGATGAATGGACGCGCTTTGAAGGGATCACCCACGTGATGGCACGTGACGAGAGGCATGCGGTCTTCATGGCCGACGGCTACGCCCGCGTCAGCGGCAGACCCGGCGTCTGCGAGGGTCCCAGCGTCGGAGCAACCCACATGATCCCAGGTGTTATTGAGGCTCTGAAATCCTCTATCCCACTTATCGTCATGACAAGCGATATCCCCCTCCACATGGAGAGGCACAACATGCTCACGGGATTCGACCAGACAGCCCTCTTCTCTCCCTTCGTAAAAGAAAGCCTCACGGCGTTCAAGGGTGAGGATATCCCCTTCCTCGTCCGGAGAGCCTTCAGGGTCGCCGTATCTGGGTGCCCCGGTCCTGTTCACCTGAGGCTCCCCATGGATGTCCTGGCCGAGGAGATAGCGGGGCCGCTCCCCCCGGCGCAGGAGCGCTTTTCGTCGTGTCCCGGAACCCGCCCCACGGCCGAACCGGAGTCCGTTCTCGAAGCGGCCCGCAGCCTTGCCTCATGCAAAAAAGGGGTCATGGTATGCGGCCAGGGAGTGCTGACGTCAAGGGCCTGGAAAGAGGCCGAAAAGACGGCTGAGAGATTCGGCCTGGCCACAGGTACGACCATAAACGGCAAGGGGAGCATTTCGGAGCTCCACCCCCTCTCCATCGGCGTTACCGGAGCCAGGGGGAGCACCGAATTCTCGAACTCCTTCCTGAAAAACGCCGACCTGGTCTTCTTTGTCGGCAGCAGCACGGATTCAGTGGGGACGAACGGCGGACAGCTCCCGCCGGCCTCAGCGAATATCCACTTCATCCACCTCAATATCAGCGAGAAGGAGTTGGGCAACGCCTTCGGTGACGCCGTTTTGCTGCACGGAGACGTCAAAAGCACGCTCCAGGCGATCCTTGATGCCGCAGAACATCTCGGGCTCGTATCCAGCGGGAAACAGGAGGATGCGGTGAAACAGAGGCGGGCTGTCGTCAGAACCGAATTCTGCGGGGGCACTCCCCTCGACCCCAGGACCGCCACAAACCGGATCACTGCGGCCATGCCTCCGGATTCCGTGATAGTCGCCGATCCGGGCATGAGCGCAGTCTATCCGGCGGCCTTCTACAAGCTTCCCAAAGCCGGCCGGTTCTTCGTCTGCAACTTCTCCATGGGGGCGCTGGGTTACGGCCTGCCCGCCGCACTGGGGGCTTCCTTCGCCCTGCCGGAAGACAGCACGGTCCTCAACTTCATGGGAGACGGAAGCTTCGGATTTGTTGCCGGAGAGCTTGAAACAGCCGCCCGGCTCGGGAAGAACGTCAAGATCATCCTCTTCAACAACAGAAGTTTCGGCTGGATACGAGCTACAAATCATTTCAGCTTCGGAGGGCCGAACTTCGCGACGGATTTCGGAAACGTCGACTACGTCGGCCTTGCCAAAAGCTACGGCATCAGGGCATTCCGGGCAGCTTCGGAACTAGAACTCAAGACCGTGCTCCCGGAAGTTTTCGCCCAAAAGGGCCCGGCCCTGCTCGAACTGGTCGTTCCTTCCGGGGAAGAATGCGTTCCGCCAGTACCCGAATGGGCGGAAAAAGCGAAAGAAAACGGGAAAAATTGCTCCTACTGGGGATAAAAATCATAAACCCCAACTGCGTGAATGGTGAACGGTAGAAAAATATAGAGACAGCAGACAAGCGGCAAGAAGGCGAAAGCCTGAATCGTGAGAAATCAGAAGTAAGAAGTTGGATGCAAGGGCGAAAATTCTGTCGTCCCGAGAGGTTTTTCCCGAGGGATCTGTTCTTGACTTTGTTGCCCTTGCCTCTCCGTCTCTTTTCTCACGTTCTTGAATTATTCGCCGTTCACAATTTTGCATTTGCTTATTGACAAACGGAGACATAAAGATAAACTGTTGTCGACACGCCGCTCATCAGTGGTGAACGGCGTGATTCTTCCGGGAGGTCTTCTATGGTCCAGGAGTTCTCTGAACAGGAGTATTTCGTCCTTCATCTTCTTTCGGTCTCAAGCGAGCCTCTGGGCGCGGGATCTATCCGCGAGGAGCTGGCCCTCAACGGCATGGAACTGAGCGAGGCCTCCGTCGGTCGTTTTATTCGTGATCTGGACATCCGGGGAATTACATCCCGCGTCGGGTTTCAGGGGCGTGTTCTCACCTCCCCGGGGGAGGAGCGCCTTTGTGAACTAATGTCGGAAAGGGAGAAAATAGTCTCGACGGGGGCTTTCCTCGAGGCGGTCAAATCCCGCGAGAGGGAGATGCTCCTTGAGATCCTGGTGGCGCGCAGAGCGATAGAGCGCGAGATGGCAGCCCTCGCGGCCGACTCCCGGACCAGGGGCGATATCGCTTCCTTGAGGGAGATACTCGACAGGCAGAACGCCCTCCTGGCCAAGGGTGAACCCATGGCTTCGACAGATCCCGAGTTCCACGAGGAGGTAGCCCGCATTTCGGGCAACAAGGTCCTGCAGTCCGCCGTAGAGATCATACGCAGGAGCGGCGAGGGAGCCTCGTTCTTCGAATACATAAGGACAAAGGTCGGAAGCGCCGTCGGTGCAGACCATGAGGCCGTCTTCGAAGCTATAGCCGCGGGTGATCCGGAAGCGGCAGCAGCCTCAATGGCCAGCCACATAGACAACATCATCAGGGATGTCCGGACGTACTGGAAGGAGCACATGAGGGATCTTTCAGGGAAAACGTCCGGCAAAAGGAAAGAACATAGATAGGAACCAGGGAGATCAGAGGGGAATTGGATCTTAAACTGGAGGGGGGTGGCCCCTGGAAAAGATCGTAAGCCCTGAAAGCGGAGAAATACCTGAAACAGCCCTCCGCGCAGCAATGTTGAGTCCGGGGGGAAATTGACAGAATTTCAAGGAGGTTAAGAAGAGATGAGAAAAATTATCGCCGTTTTGGGAGTGCTGCTTCTGCTTGCCCTTGCCGGTTCGGCTTTCGCCGCCGATGTCATCAAGATAGGCCATACGGTCTCCCTTACCGGGGGCGCCTCCATGTGGGGGCAGTCAGAGGCTCGGGCCCTTGATATGCTGGCGAAGAAAATAAACGCCGCCGGCGGAGTTCTCGGAAAACAGATCGAATTCGTCCGGTACGACAACCGCAACGACGCGGTTGAAGCCGTGAACGTCGCCAGACGCCTCGTCTCCGACGGGGTCATCGCGGTCATCGGTCCCGCCCAGAGCGGGAACTCCATCGCCAGCGCTCCAGTTCTGGAAAAGGCCAAAATACCGATGGTCGTCACAACAGCCACGAACCCTTACGTGACCATCGACCAGAAAACGGATAAGGTCCGCCCCTTCGCCTTCCGCCCCTGCTTCATCGACCCGTTCCAGGGAACAGTGGCGGCCCGTTTCGCCATCACGGACCTCGGCGCGAAGAAGGGCGCTATCCTCTATGACGTTGGTTCCGACTACGGACAGTGGCTTGCCAGATACTTCGAGGAAGCTTTTGTCGCCAAGGGCGGAACCATCGTCGCCAAGGAGGCTTTCCGCAGCGAAGAGCTTGATTACCGCGCCCAGCTCGGCAAGATGAAGGACCTCGCTCCCGACGTAATCTTCATCCCCACCAGCCAGAAAGAGGCCGCCATGGCCGCCAAGCAGGCAAGGGATCTCGGCATCAAGGCGATCCTCCTGGGCACTGACAACTGGGGAAGCCCCGACCTCATCGAACTCGGCGGCAGCGCCATCGACGGCGGATATTTCGTGAACCTCGCCGACCTTGCCGACCCCGACATCCAGGGTTTCGTGGCTGAGTACAAGGCCCTCTACGGCGAAGATCCCGTTCTTCCCAACCCCGTCATGGCCCAGGATGCCCTGATAATGATCGTAGAGGCACTGAAGAAGGCCGGAACCACCGACGGAACAAAGCTCGCCGACGCCCTTGCGAACCTCAAAAACATCAAGGTCACCAGCGGCGTTCTCACCATCGACCCCGAGAACCACAACCCGCTTGACAAACCCGCTGTGATCCAGCAGGTTGACGTAGCCAACAAGACGTTCAAGTTCGTCAAGAAATTCGTCTCCGTGGAATAAAAGAAAAACAGGTTCGTCCCGGCCGGGGAGATCCCTTAGTCCTGGAACTCCCCGGCTTCACGACCCGTCCGGCAACAGGGAACCCGGAGGAGGCTGTCTCATTCCCAAATATGCTCAAAGGATGTGTGGGCCGGTTTGTTTCTTCAAACTCTCATAACGGGCCTCTCCATAGGGGGAATCTACGCCCTGATGGCTGTGGGTTATTCCCTCGTCTTCAGCGTGCTTAACTTCAGCAACTTCGCGCACGGCGCCGTGATCATGCTCGGCGCATACGTGGGGCTCGCTCTGGCGACGAAACTCAGCCTGGGATTCGGCCTCGTCCTGGCCGGGAGCATCGCCGGCGCGGGGATCATCGCCGTGCTCAACGAGCGCCTTGCCTATTCCAGCCTTCGCAGGCGGAAAGCCCCATCCCTGTATCTCATGATCAGCGCTATGGGATGCGCCGTCTTCCTGGAAAATCTTGTTTATGCCACCATCGGTTCGCGTTTTTACGCCTTTCCCGAGTTCTTCGGCAGGCAAGTGGTAACCCTCGGAGGCAGCAGCATCAGCCTCCTCGATGTGGGGGCCTTTCTTTTTGCCCTTGCCGCAATTCTGGGGCTTCATCTCTTCATTAACCGGACCCGTACAGGTATAGCCATTCGCGCGGGAGTTTCGGACATGACCATGTGCTCCCTCATGGGGGTCGATCTGGACAGGCTCATCGCCATCGTATTCCTTCTCGCCGGAGGATTCGCCGGCGTCGCGGGGGTCTTTCTTGGAGTGAAGTATCTTGTCTACCCCACCATGGGGTGGGTGACCAACAAGGCCTACATCGCCGCCGTCATCGGAGGGCTGGGGAGCCTTCCCGGTGCGCTTGTCGGAGGTCTCCTTCTGGGAATTGTGGAGACTTTCGTATCGACATACGTGTCCAGCGTGCTTCGGGATGTTTTCAGTTTCAGCATGCTGATCGCCTTCCTCATCTGGAGACCCAACGGTCTCCTTGGCCGCGACAGCGAGGAGAAGGTGTAGCCATGGACTATATTCTTTCAATTGTGGTCCTTGCGTGCATCAACATGATCGCCGTTCTGGGTCTTTCCATCTTTACGGGTTTTACGGGACTCTTCTCCTTTGGCCATGCCGCTTTCGTGGCCGTGGGGGCCTATACTTCCGCCATCCTCACCTACTACTACTCCGTCTCCTTTCCTATCGCCCTTATCGCGGGAGCGGCGGCGGCAGGGCTCGTTAGCCTTGTCATCGGCATCCCCACCCTTCGCGCCAAGCTCCGGAGCGACTACTTCGCAATAGCCATTCTCGGTTTCGGAGAAGCTCTTCGGGTGCTCCTGGAAAACTTCGAGATCACGAACGGCGCCAGGGGACTTCCGGGTATCGACAGCTTCACCACCCTGCCCATCGTTCTTGTATGTCTTGCCGGAGGTGTGCTTATCGCACGGAACTTCCTCCGTTCCCGATGGGGCGCGGCGTGCATCGCGATCCGCGAAGACCCTATCGCAGCCGAGATGGCGGGAGTGCGCCTCTTCCAGACCCGCCTGCTCTCCCTTGTGGTCAGCGCCGTCTACTGCGGCCTCTCCGGAGGGCTGCTGGCACACTTCCTCTCCTTCATCCAGCCGGTGATGTTCACGCTCCTTCAGTCAACCCAGCTTCTCGCCGCCGTCATCGCGGGGGGCATGGGAAGCATCTCCGGGCCCCTGATCGCCTCCTTCGTCTTCATTGCTCTTCCCGAGGCGCTGCGGGTGGCCCAGATGTGGCGGCTTGTAGCCTACGGTCTTCTTCTGGTCCTCATAATGGTCTACCGCCCCCAGGGGCTCATGGGATATTCGGAACTTTCGTCATTATTCCGCAAAAAAACCGGCGAACAGGGGGGACAGCAGCGATGACGACCGCGCAGGGGCCCCTTTTCTCCGTTAAAGGACTGACAAAGAATTTCGGCGGCATCAGGGCTGTGGACTCTTTCTCCTTTGACGTCGGAGAAGGATCCATAACCGGGATAATCGGCCCGAACGGAGCCGGAAAGACCACGGTCTTCAACCTCGTCACGGGCATCTACCGCCCCACCGCCGGAACCATGCTCTTTCGGGGGGAGGAGATCGGCGGGAACCGGCCTGACAGCATCGTTCGGAAGGGTATCGCCAGGACATTCCAGAACATCCGCCTCTTCAACCGGAGAAGCTGTCTTGAAAATGTTCTCACCCCCCTGCTTCAGCGGGAGAAATGCTCCTTCATAGGCGCCATGCTGGGCACTCCCGGGGCCCGCAGGATCGAGAAGGAGCTTTACGGCAAGGCCCTGGATCTCCTCTCCGACCTGGGACTGGGAAAATATGCCTCTTACCAGGCGAACACTCTTCCCTACGGGTTACAGCGAAAGCTGGAGATCGCGAGGGCGCTTGCGACTGACCCAACGCTTCTTCTTCTCGACGAACCGGCTGCCGGCATGAACCCGGAGGAGACTCGGAGCCTGGCCAATATGATCGCGGAGGTCAGAAAAAAGTTCCATGTCACCATCCTGCTCATCGAACACCACATGGACCTCGTTATGAATATCTGCTCGCCCATAGTTGTAATGAATTTCGGAACGCTGCTCGCCAAGGGGACCCCCGACGAAGTCCGGGAGAACCCCGAAGTCGTGGCCGCCTACCTCGGGAAAGGGAAGAGAGACAATGAACGCGCTGCGGGTTGAGGATCTCAACGTCCATTACGGAACCATCCACGCGGTGCAGGGAGTCTCCTTCTCCGTGAATGAGGGGGAGATCGTCTCGATCGTCGGCTCCAACGGCGCCGGGAAATCCACCATCATGTGGACTCTCGCAGGAGTTGTCGCATCCTCCGGGGGCATCGTGGAGATCCTGGGCAGCCCCCTGCCATCAAAACCCAACGAGGTTGTGGCCAGAGGGCTGGCCCTGGTGCCGGAGCGCCGCCGCCTTTTTTCGGCCCTGACTGTGGAGGAGAACCTTATCATGGGAGCCTACCTCCGAAAGAACGATCAAAAAGTCAAGGATGAGATGCAGCGGTGCTTCCAGCTCTTCCCCATACTGAGGGAGCGACTGAAACAGCGGTCGGGCACCCTTTCCGGAGGAGAACAGCAGATGCTCGCCATCTCCAGGGCTCTCATGGGCAACCCGAAGATCCTGCTGCTGGATGAGCCGACCCTGGGACTTGCCCCCCTCATTGTCGAGACGGTCATGGAGACCATCCTCCGCATACGGAAAGAAGGCATGACGGTGCTGCTGGTGGAACAGAATGCGACCCGGGCTCTGGAGATCAGCGACAGAGGATACATCCTGGAGGCGGGACGATTCCTGAAAAGCGGCCCGGGCCCCGAACTCGCACGGGACCCGGAGATCCAGAAGGCCTATCTGGGGGGGTAGACAGCGAGTTGGAGGCCTTTAGGGCATGAAGGATCCTGTAACACATAACGACAACATCTTCATGGCACTGCAGGTACTGGGCCGTGCTCCCGATCCTGTTGGTGCCGGTTGCCTTGCCCGCTCACTGAGGGACATGGGATCCCCCGTTAGCATGGCCACAGCCGGCCGTATCCTCTGGGAACTCGACGAAAAAGGGTACGTGGAAAAGGTCAGCAACAAGGGACGGATACTTTCCTCCGCCGGGCAAGCATATCTTGAAAAATTGGAGGCTGAGGGCAAGAGCAACACGCTGGCCCAGGAGCTTCTCGAAGAGCTCTACATGCGCACCCCCCGTGATCTTCTGGATATTCTGGTCGCCCGGAGGGCCATCGAGCGTGAGACCGCACGACTTGCGGCCCTGAAGGCGACAAAGGAAGATCTGGCCCAGATCAAGGCATTTGCGGAGATCCTCGACGGGGAACGCGGCCAGGTCCCGAGCATCTCCGTCATCGACCGGATGTTCCACGAGGCAATAGCCCAGGCAGGCAAGAACAGCGTTCTCATTGCCACGCTCAAGCTTGTCCGCCAGGATATCCATATCCAGCACGCCTTTGCCTATATCCGCCAGCAGGAAGGCAGCTCCCTGGGCGGGGACCATATGCCCATCTACGAGGCGATCGCCGGAAGAGATCCCGATGCGGCGGAAAAGGCGATGCTGCGTCATATCGACAACATTGTCCGGGATGTTGAGCACTACTCCAACGAGGAAAACTTCCCTATTGACGGAGAACGGGGTAAAAAGCGGGAGTGACTGATCAGTCAGGTTTGGAGATAGGGGCAGGAACGGCTCCGACAGCCCGGGAGAGGCCTTCGGGGTCCAGAAATACCTGTACTCCCCTCGCGCCGGCGCTGACGCAGATGCGGTCGAATGTGAAAGCGCTTTCGTCGATATATACGGGGTAGGCCTTTTTTGTCCCCAGGGGGGATACGCCGCCCCGAATGTATCCTGTCAGCGGCAGAACCTCCTTCATGGGAACAAGTTCCGTTTTCTTGTTCCCGGAGGCTGAAGCAAGAGCCTTCAGATCCAGCTCCGCATCTCCCGGAACGCAGGCCAGTATTACCCCCGTTTTGTCCCCTCTCGCGACGAGGGTCTTGAATATCTGGCCCAGGGGCAGCCCGATCTTTGCCGCCACGGCTTTCGCGCTGACATCGGATGGATCCACTTCGTAGTTCCAGAGCTCGAAGTCCACACCGATACTTTCCAGAATACGGGCCGCGTTCGTCTTCTTCATTGCTTCACCCGCCTCTCCGGATAAATGATAGAGTATTCCTGCGATGTAGGAAACACCCAAGCAAACTGCCGAACAGAACGGAGGTTCATCGGATGATCACTCCAGGATTAGTGGAAACCCTCTTCTCGGCCGCTTCCATGACCAGGTGGAACGACCACGCAAGGCCGCCGCAGTTCACGGAGCTGGCCAAGCAGGCGCACAAGATGACCATTGCGTGGGCTATCGCCCGATGCGAAGAGGACGACGGGAAACCGGTTGACTGGGTCTCACTTGTAGAAGGAGGGCTCTTCGGGTTCTTCCAGCGGATCGTACTGACGGACATAAAACCCCCGGTATTTCACCGGATGATGCAGGAGCATGGGGCACAACTCAACAGGTGGGTTCTTGAGAAGACGGCTCCGGATCTTTCATCGCTTTCCGGTGGTTTTTCCGAACGCTTCCGGCAATATCTTGAGGAACCGGAGTTTTCGGCCCGCGAAAAGCATATCCTGAGAGCCGCGCACTATCTTGCCACGCTCTGGGAGTTCCGCATGATATACAACCAGAACAGTCAGCTCTGGGGCATAGACAAGACCCGGAAGGAGATTGAAAGCCAAGTCGAAGAACACCTCGACCTCTCCGGAGTAAGGGAGATTCTCATGCGACAGGGAATGGTCAACAAGGGAGTGTTCGCATTCATAGACCTCTGCGGCCAGCTCCGATTCCAGGTCCGTTGGGCGCAGCTTCCGAGGGTGCCGGCGACATCTGTCTTGGGGCACCTTTTTGTCGTAGCCGCGCTCTCGTACTTCGCCGCCCTTGAGGAGGGGGCCTCTCCCCGGAGGCTTCGCAACGCCTTCTTCGGGGGGCTCTTTCACGATCTTCCCGAGGTCCTTACCAGGGACATCGTCTCGCCGGTCAAGCGTTCGGTTGGAGGGCTCGAGGATCTCATCAAGGAGTACGAGCGCGAATCAATGGAAAACCTGCTTCTCCCACTTTTGCCTGAGCCGTGGAGAGAGGAGATACGCTACCTGACCGAGGACGAGTTCTCGAACAGGGCGCGGAATACCGCCGCAGACAACATTATCACCGGACTTAAACCGGAGGAGATGAACTCACGCTACGACAGCGACGGGTGGGACCCCGTCGACGGACAGATCATAGACGCCTGCGACAAACTCGCCGCAATGGCGGAGGCTGCGATTTCGATCCGTTTCGGGATCCGCCCCCCGGCCCTCGAGGAGGGGCGCAGGAGCATATACGATAGCTACAGGGGCTTGGTCATAGGTTCCGTCGATTTCGGGGCCCTCTTCGACGCATTCATGGACTGAAACGGAGCGGTTCACCCCCGCTTTTCGGCCGACTCGCAAACTTCCTTCCATGCCATCGCAAGACCCTCAAAATCGACATCGATGTCAATCGGCCTCACTGTCGATCCGTTCTCTGTGGATGAAACGCTGCATTCCTGTCTCTTCTCGGCTTTTTCCCTCTCCTGCATCTTTCTCTCCTCCTTGCGGATACGTTCTATGCAAACCTCCGTTGCTTCAGGGTCATGCCACCTTCGTTACCCTGACGGCCTTTCCCGCCGAGCGTTCCAGCGTTCCCGGGGCCAGCAGCCTGAATCCGACCCTTATGCCCAGGTTCTCGTGCAGCTTTTTCGACGTCTCCTTCTCCATCTTCGCCATCGCCGCCTCTTCGAGTTCACATTCGGACTCACAGAGGACATTCAGCTCCTTCAGGCCGTTCGGTTGAAAGACATCCAGGCGGTAGTGAAGGGACAGACCATCGATCTTGCCCAGGACGGCCTCTACCTGGGAGGGAAAAACGTTGACTCCCCTGATTATCAGCATGTCGTCACATCGCCCCTTGATCCTCTCGAGGCGCAGGTCATCCCTGCCGCAGGCGCATCTTCCCTGTATGAACCTCGTCAGGTCACGCGTGCGGTAGCGGATAACGGGCATGGCCTCCTTGGTCAGGGACGTTATGACCAGTTCGCCCTCATACCCCTCGGGCAGTACGCGGCCGGTGACGGGATCCACTATCTCGAAGAGGAAGTGATCCCAGTTCGGGTGAAGCCCCTCCCTGTGAGGGCATTCCATTGCGACACCCGGCCCTATGACCTCCGAGAGGCCGTAGGAGTCGACGGCTATGACCCCGAGTTCCCATTCTATGCGGTCCCTCATCTCCTCCGTCCAGGCCTCGCCTCCAAGGATCGCGAGGCGCAGGCGCAGTTTGCCTGTGAGACCGTTCTTTCGTATTTCCTCGCAGAGGTGCAGGGCGTAGGACGGAGTGCTGGTGAATACGGTGGTCCCGAGGTCCTCCATCAGCATGATCTGACGGTCCGTGAATCCTCCGCCGGTGGGAACGACCATCGCTCCGAGCCGTTCTGCCCCGTAGTGAAATCCGAGGGCTCCGGTGAAAAGGCCATACCCAAGGATCACCTGGAATATGTCGCCCGGAACGACACCAGCCGTCCGGAGGCAATTCTCCATGCACTCCTCCCATGTCCTGATATCGTTTCTCGTATAGGGAACAACGGTGGGCTTTCCCGTCGTGCCGGAAGATGCGTGCACGCGCACGACATCTTCGCTGTCACAGGCAAGGATTCCCATCGGATAGGCGTCCCTGAGGTCACTCTTGGTCATGAATGGGAGCCTGTGAAGGTCTTCCGCCGAAGCGATGTCTTCGGGGCATATACCCATATCCTCCATGCGGGATCTGTAGAAGGGAACCTTTTCCCACATGGCCTTCACCGTTTTATTCAAGCCTCTCGACCGCCGCTCCTCTTTCTCCACTGCGCCCAGCTCCTTTTATGGAAATGACGAAAAAAAATAAAAAAAGGCCGGGGTCCCCTCTTGGGAACCCCGGCCTCGGAAAGCATAGACGCCTAAGCGTCGGCCCTCAGAGGGGGTCCCACGTTGGCGTAATAATAGGTAAAAGCGAAGCTGGTGCAGGAAGCATTTGCTGATTTTCTGATCATAGTTGCCTCCGAATTTGTGTATTAAAAAAATTTATATCACTTTTTCAGGGACAGGTCAAGGAGAAAGACCGTAACTGAAGAAGGGCCGTAACTCGTTACGCGTTACGCGTGACTCGCAAGACCAAATACACGAGCGTGATTCGTAAATCGTGACTGGAAAGATCAGCAGAAGAACCAGGTGGCTTGACAGTCTTTTATTTTGAGCTTTTCGATTTTTACCCGTCACGAGTCACGAGTCACGAGTTACGAGTTACCATGTCCCCGGCATCGTTCAGCCTGAGCATCTCCAGGCGGCCGTCGAAGTGCTCAACAAGCGCCGAGCAGTTCTCCACCCAGTCGCCGCAGTTGCAGAAGAGAACATCCCTGATGTCCCTGATGACCGGGTTGTGGAGATGCCCGCATATCACGCCGTCCAGACCGGATTTCTTGACCTCTCCGATGATCCTGCCCTCGAAGCCGCTGAAGGCCCCTGCGATCGCCTTGAATTTCTTTTTCAAATACCCCGCGAGCGAGCGTTTCCTCAACCCCGCAAGGGGAAGGAGTGCGTTGATGCCGGCGTTCACCCAGAGCGCCATATCGTAAGATCTCTCGGCCAGTGCGTTCAGGGCGCCGGATCTGTGGACAACGAGGTCGAACTCGTCACCGTGGGAGACCAGAAAACGCCTTCCGTCAGCGGTTCTGTGAAGAGCTCTATCGCGAAGAAGGATCTTTCCAAGGCTTCCGCCAAGGAAACGGTCCATAAAAGCATCGTGGTTGCCGGGAAGGAATGTAACTTTTGTCTCCCCGGCCAGGGTCCAGAGCCGCCTCAGAACATCCATATGGGAAGCGCTCAGCTGTGACGGACGGGAGACCTTCCATCCGTCGATGACATCCCCCACAAGGTAGAGGAAATCGCACTGGACCCTCCCAAGAAATGTCTGGAGCGGTTCGACGCGGCTCCACCTGGTCCCCAGGTGCAGATCGGAAAGGAAAACAGAACGGTATTTCATAACATCTTCTCTCCCCTTGTCCTTTGTGCCTTTCAGGAACAGGGTAATTTTAGCCCCAATTACCCCCGGCCGCACACAATGGTACAATTCCAGTAATTTTGGATATCGGATGAGAGGAAGGTAATTCATGTCTGTTCGTATAATCGTGGCGCGCACCCTTGTTTTCGCGTCGCTCATGTTTTTTCTTCTCGCAGATGTTTCGTCGGCTCTTGCGGCCGGCTTCACCGTTTCCGGTTCCGGAATCCCGCCCTTCGACCCCGGAGAATCCCGGGTTGCCTCGGGAAGGTTCTCGGGAGAGAGCGGAGATCTGCTGGCGGTCCTCTATCCAATGGCCCTGCGGATACTCTCTTTTTCCGGAAAGGGTTTTGGGCTCGTGGTACAGACCGTCATTCCGGAGGTACCGCCGGATGCCCCGTGGTGCGTCGGTGATTTCGACGGTGACGGAAGGGACGAGATTCTTGTGGCGACAAGGGAAAACCCGACTCTTTACAGGCTGAACGGGAAAAGCCTTAAGGCAGTCCCTGTCAACATCGACGGCATCGCCGAAAGCGCCCTGGCGGCGGATATTGACGGTTCCCCCCCGGATGAACTGATAATTTTCCGGAAAAACACTCCGTCAAATTCGGAAACTACCCTGATTCTGGAGGTACTCCGCCTTACGGACCCGGATTTTCTCACCGTCTGGTCGGATGGAGGGATGACGGGCTTTGAGTCACCGGGCTTCTCTCCTTCTGACGTGCTTTCTGCCGTTGGGGACATCTTCAACACCGGGAAAAAGACCGTACTCGTAAGGATAGGCCCGTCCGGTGTCTCTCCTTCCAGATATGCCCCCCTCGAGTGGACGGGAGACCGGTTCATACGAAAAGAACCTTTTTGCATTTCCGGGGGACGCATTTCGACCGATTTCCGGAAAGAATCTCCTTTTGCCGTTGGAAATCTCCAGCCGTGTGAAGCCGGGAAAAAGACCTTTCTGATGTCTCCTTTTGCAGGGGAGTCTTTCGAAACCCGGGTATTCTCCATCAGCGGCGACAATATCCGCGATCACGGCCCGGCCGGACAGATAGAACCAGGAGACAAGTGGCTATGGGTTCGATCAAAGGGGAAAAATCCGGCAATTCTCCACCTGTACCGCGACCTCTCGACCGGAAGAAACCGGTTCAAGGCGTTCACTTTTTCCGGCCAGTAAGAAACGGGTTCGATATCGCCCTCAGGCACTCTGATTATTCAGGGGGCTCCTGGTCTTACGCACCGATGTGATGTTCGCCATGATCGAGCGGGCGGCATCGGGGCGGTTCATGGTGTACAGGTGGATCCCCCGTACCCCCCAGGCGACAAGATCCACTATCTGCTCCGTTGCGTAGGCGATGCCCGCCTGATAGAGAGCTTCCGGGGAGTGCTCGTAGCGGGCCATGAGCCTGGCGCTTCTCGGGGGTATGGAAGCCCCGCAGAGCGAGACGATGCGGCTGATCTGGCTCACCTTCAAAATCGGCATTATTCCCGCAGCAAGCGGCGCATTTATGCCTGCTTTGTCCAGCTTCTCCGCGAACCGGAAAAAGATCTCGTTGTCGAAAAAAAGCTGGGACATGAGAATATCCACACCGCAGCCGACCTTGCGCTTCAGGTTTTCAAGATCCATTTCGGGCGAGTCGCACTCCACGTGACCTTCTGGATACGCGGCGGCGGCGACACAGAACTTTCCCGGAGCCTTTTCGTGAATATGGCCGATAAGGTCGGCCGCATAGCGGAAAGGACCCTCCGCTGCCGGACTGCCGTCTCCGGGAGGATCGCCACGAAGGGCAAGGACGTTGCGTATCCCCGCGCCTTCAAGCCTGTCCAGAACACCATCGATCTCCTCCCGCGACGATCCGAGGCAGGTGAGATGAGCCAGGGGTGCAATACCCCAGCGGCTCTTGAGTTCTGAGGCTATTTCCACGGTCCTTTCCCGGCTGCTTCCTCCCGCTCCGTACGTGACGCTGATGAAGTCCGGCTTCAGATCGTGGAGCGCATCCACGGTTTCGTAGACTGTGCTCAACGGGTAATCGCGCTTGGGCGGAAAAATCTCGAATGATATCACCGGGTTCCGGTCCGAATAAATGTCCCTGATGAACATTTCAGCGTGCCTCCTTCCGGGCAACGATGATGCGGGCCACAACTCCCACAGCCGAAACGGCGTCGGAGGCATATCCGGCGGCCCCGATGGAATCCGCAAAACCCTGCGTCACACATGCGCCTCCGACAATAACGGGAACATCCAGTCCTTCTTCTTCAAGGGCCTGGACGACCCGGCCCATTTCAGGCATCGTTGTTGTCATAAGCGCCGAAAGGGCCACAACATCCGGGCTCTTGCTCCGGACAGCTTTCATGATATCCGCAAGAGGTACGCTTCGGCCCAGATCAACAACCTCAAAGCCGTGGCTGCCAAGTATAGTGCCGACCACATTCTTTCCCAGGTCGTGAAGATCGCCCTCGACGGTTGCCAGGAGGACCCTGCCGGAGGAAAAACCGGCCATATCGGCATCCATCATTCCGCGTGCGTGATCGCAGACCGTCTGCGCAGCCTGTGCCGCCGACAATAGCTGAGGAAGGAAGAACTCCCCTCCGTCAAAAAGCAACCCCACTCTTTCAAGTGCAGGAACAACGCCCTCCTGGATCAGTTTCATGGGGGAGAAATCCTGAGCATGCGCCATCTCCCCTGCTGTCCTCATAGCTCCCCCGGTGTCGCCCGAAACGATCAGGGCTTTCAGTCGGTCCATCGGATCCTTTGGGGTCTCTTCCTGTTTTACCGGAGCCGTCTGTCCAGCGGTTCCGCTTCTCAGCTTTTCCGCCATCGCGATATATCTCCTGATACCGGGATCCCGGCCCACAAGGGATTCGGACGCCGAAACGGTCTCCATAAGAGCGGCATCCAGCGGGTCGGCGATAACCGCATCAAGACCCGCACTCATGGCCATGGCAAGAAAAGTCCTGTTAAGCAGCGGCCGACAGGGGAGACCGTGAGAGACGTTGCTGATGCCGAGTATGGATCGCGCCCCTCTTCTTGCGATCTCACGGATCGTCTCGATCGTCGCAGCCGGTCCATCCTCCACCGCCCCCGCAGCAAGGGTGAGAGCATCGATGAAGAGCGATCCCACCGGGAAGGAGTGCTGTTCCGCTGCTGAAAGCACCCGTTCTAGGATGCGGATTCTGTCCCGGGCCGTTTCGGGAATGCCGTCTTCGTCCATGAGAAGGACCGTCAGACATGCTCCGTAGCGGGATGCGAGCCTGAGCCCCCGCTCGAGATGAGCCTCTTTGGCTGTGACGGAGTTGATGAGAGTTATGCCTGCGGACGATCCCAGCCCCGCTTCAATGACCTCCAGACTGTCGCTGTCCAGAGAAAGGGGAAGGTCCGTGGCCTGCTGCACGAACCTGGCGGCCTCTCTGACCGCGCTTGCCTGATCTATTCCGGGAAGACCCATGTTGATGTCGATTGCTCCGGCTCCGGCTGCAGCCTGCTGTGAGGCCTCGTTCCGGACTGCCTCCCACCTGCCCGCGGCAACCTCGTCGCGCAGGGGTGATTTTCGCGACATGTTGATCCGCTCGCCGACGATGAGAAGAGGGCGGCCAGGTCCGGCAGTAACAACGCGGCTCCTGCTCGAAAGAAAAGTCCCTTCGGGCCGGGATGGCCTCGGAAGTTCAAACCCGTCCAGGGCCGTCGAAAGAGAACGGATGTGTTCCGGGGTGGTTCCGCAGCATCCGCCGATCACCGAAGCCCCTGCTGCCGCAAGTCGGATAGCGGCTTCCGAAAACAACTCCGGATCCCAGAAATCCTCACGCCCGGGAATGCCCGCATTGGGATAAGCAAAAACAGGAAGACCCGAACACCCCGAAAGCGCCTCCGTGACGGAGAGATACGCATCGGGGCCAGCACCGCAATTTGCCCCCACAGCGCATGCCCCGATACTCCGGGCCCAGTGACCCGCCACTTCAGGAGGGGTTCCCGTCACTGTTCTACCACGGTTGTCGAACGTGAAGCTCACGGCAAAAGCCAGATCCGGGGCAGCGTCTTTTGCAGCCAGCACCGCTGCCGTTGCCTCGCTGAGGTCGATCATCGTCTCTATCAGGATAAAATCGACGCCGCCTGCGGCAAGCCCCTCTATCTGCGGCCTGAAGGCGTCCCGGGCTTCCTCGAAGGTCAGAACACCAAAAGGATGCAGCAGTTCCCCGAGAGGGCCAACTGAACCGGCAACCAGAGCCTTGCCCGACGAGGCTCTCCGTGCTGTCTCCGCGGCGGAGCGGTTTATCTCCATGGTGCGCCCGGCCAGACCGCGCAGTGCCATTTTTTTTGAGCTGCCGCCGAACGTGTTCGTCTCGATGATGGAAGCCCCGGCCTCAACATAGGCTTTGTGGATGGACTCCACAATCTCCGGTGCCTTGAGGTTCATCTCCTCCGGGAGCTCCGGAAGCGACCAGCCTCTCTCCGCGAGAAGGCTTCCCATTCCGCCATCCAGGATGCCCACTCTGCCGCGACTCGCCAGCCAGGCCTCAAAGCTCCTGCTGTTCAAACGCTTCACCTCGCTCTGAAAGGATGCAAAATATATAGTTTCTTATCTTGACTGCCTCGATAACGGGCAGGCAGTAAAGCATTCAGGAAGTGGGAATGGGGTGAAAACATTTCAGACCCGGGTCCGATGATCACCCGGGGGCATAAAAACCGGACCAGTCGTTGAGCCGGTGTTTCTCAGGTTCAGCTAAACTTTTTTCTTTGAGGTTTTTTCGCGGCTTTCGCCTCGTACATCAGGCGGTCTGCTTCGGCAAGAGCGGCTTCGAGTTTGTCGCCCTCTCCCGGTCCAAGATGGCTCCCCCCTATTGAAAGGGTAACGGGGTAACCGAGGATTTCCATACCGGTCTTCCGCCGCTCGATCTCGGAGAGGATCCGCTGCTTGACGAGTTCCTTTTCGCCGTCCGTCTCGACGAGGACGACAAGGAACTCGTCTCCCCCGTAGCGCACGACGCTGTCGATATCGCGCACTGTTTCCGAGAGGAGCCTCGCCACGTCCCTGAGTATGATATCGCCGACATGGTGGCCGAAGGTGTCGTTTATCTTCTTGAAGCCGTCGATATCCGCCATCAAAAAGGCCACTGGATGATCGTACCGCTGGGACCTTCGGATCTCCTTCTCTATATAATCATTAAAATAGTGACGGTTGAAGAGCCCCGTCAACTGGTCGTGCCGGGCCATAAAGGCAAGCTCTTCCTCGAGGGCCTTCTGTTCTCTTATGTCGGTGTGGGTGCCCACCATCCTCAGGGGGCTCCCGTAGGCGTCCCTTGAAACCACTTTGCCCCTGTCAAGTATCCACTTCCAGCTTCCATCCTTTGCCATCAGTCTCTGGGAGGATTCGTACCACTCCGATTTTTCCTCGAAGTGTTCCGCCAGAAGCCTCTTCACCTCTTTCTCGTCGTCGGGGTGAAGAAGCTTCTTCCAGGACGAGACATGGGGCTTGATCTCTGCAAGATCATACCCGAGCATCTCGGCCCATCGGGGGCTGAAGACAACGCTGCCGCTTTTGATATCCCAGTCCCAGAGACCGTCACGGCTGGATTCAAAGACAAGCCTTAGCCTCTCTTCGCTTCTTTGCAGCTCCTCCCGGACGTGCCTTCTCTCGGTTATGTCCACCCAGTTCGACAGATAGTACTGAAGAACTCCGCCCCTCCTGACAGGGACGCCTGTCATCTCTATCCAGAAGGGGGTACCGTCATTCTTTTTGAACAGATACTCTATCTTCTCGGCCCCTCTCTCAAAGGAGTCGAGAAGCAACGTGCGGTTGTATTCGTACCTCTCTTCCGCCCACCAGGGGTAGGGTGTTTTTTCCCCGGCAAGCTCCTCGAGGGTGAAATGCGTCAGTTTCTCGAAAGCCCTGTTTACGTACCTGATAGAGGTGTCGGGATTGACCACCAGAATGGGGTTGGGGGAGTGTTCGAGCAGCGTGGCGCCGAAAAGCTCGTCCCTCCCCAAGCTGACGGAGCTCTCGGCGAAACGGTGACGGTAGATGACGAAGTTGAACAATTCGCTGCTCCCGGATGAAAAGGGAATGGCGTGAAGGGAGACGGGAAAGAGGGTTCCATCCTTCTTTCTGCGAGAGGTGTCAGCAAGCACGCTCTTCCCGGAAGCGGTCGAGGCCGAGAACTGTCTCGCCTCCTCCCGCAGGGCTCCTCCGGATACCACGATATTGTCTATGTTCTTTCCGACAACCTCCAGGGATGCGTAGCCGAACATCTCCGAAAAAGCCCTGTTCACCCTCAGGATGAACATGTTTTCGTCGGTCAGGACAACCGCCTCGGACAGATGGTCAAAGAACTCCTCGAACAGTGTATTGACTATATCCGGGATTTTTTCCGAAGCTTTTCTCACCGTTCAGCCTCCATGCCGGCTCAATTAAAAGTTAGCCGAACCCAAATATTTTTACAAAAAAGCCTTTTCTTTGCAAGTATAATGCACGGTACGCCATTCTTGCCAAGGAGGAGTAAAAATGGAGAACATCCTCAAAGAGGCTGTCGAATCCAGCCGAAGCGTCCTCAAAAAGGGTTCTGTCGCAACCTATATCCCGGAGCTCGCCAAAGCCGACCCCGAAGCGCTTGCCGCCGCTTTTTGCGGAACGGACGGGGCAATGGCTTCGGCCGGAGACGTCAATACCTCCATCACGGTCCAGTCGATATCCAAGGTCGCTTCCCTGGGGCTGGCTCTGCAAATGCTCGGTGAAGATCTCATCTTCTCGCGGGTTGGAGTCGAATCAAGCGCGGACCCCTTCAACTCGATCATGCGTCTCGAGATGAAGGCACCTCACAGGCCGCTGAATCCAATGATAAACTCCGGGGCCATACTTGTCCTTTCGCTTCTGCCTTTCAAAGAAAGCGGCGAAAGGCTCCAGGCGGTTCTTGAAACGATGCGTCTTATGACCGCAAACCAGGACCTTGCGATCAACGAAGCGGTGGCCGTATCCGAAAGAGATACCAGCGACAGGAACAGGTCGCTCGGTTATTTCCTCCGAAGCGTCGGTTCCATGCAGGGAGATGTGGAGAACGTGCTCGACTCCTACTTCCGCCAGTGCGCGATCGAAACTACTGTCAAGGATCTTGCCGTGATGGGTGCCACGCTTGCCTCGGGAGGGCGAAACCCTCTCAGCGGAAATTTGATCTTTTCCGAAAGAGTGGCTCTTATTCTCCGGGCACTTATGGGGACCTGCGGACTATACGACGGATCCGGCGACTTCGCCGTGAGGGTGGGCCTACCCGCCAAAAGCGGCGTGGGAGGCGGGATCGTGGGCTCGATCGCCGGGCGCGGAGGCATAGCCACGGTGGGACCGGCTCTCGATTCACGAGGAAACTCCATCGGAGGGATCCGGGTACTGGAGCACCTCTCCAGATCCATGTCCCTGCGGGTGTTATAAATGACCGCTTTTCCCGATTTTTTTATTAAAGACCCTGAAGACAGTGGAAAAATATTTTTTTCGTGATACCCTATATATAGCGTTTTATTTTTTATATAAGCCCCATACAAAGCGCTTTTGTGCAAAACGGGCAAAAGGAGACCTCGATAAACCATGTACGAACCGGAGAAACCGCGCGGAATGGAACTGCCCCTCTCGGAGAACGCGATAAGGGTGCTCAAGGAGAGATACCTCCTTAAAAACGAAGACGGGGCCGTCGTCGAGAGGCCCGATGAGATGTTCTGGCGCGTGGCAAGGTTCGTGGCCGCCCACGATGATGAGCCTGCGGACGACACTATCGTCAAGATGTTCCACGACATCATGGCCCGCCTCGATTTCCTCCCCAACAGCCCGACGCTGATGAACGCCGGGCGTAAGGGAGGCCAGCTGGCGGCCTGTTTTGTGCTGCCCGTCGAGGACAGCATGTCCGCCATATTCGATTCTCTGAAACATATGGCTCTCATCCACAAATCCGGCGGCGGAACGGGTTACAACTTCAGCAAACTCCGCCCCAAAGGCGATGTCGTCTCCAGCACCAACGGAGTGGCGTCCGGGCCTATCTCATTCATGAGCATGTTCGACCGGGCAACCGAGGTAGTCATGCAGGGAGGTATGCGGCGCGGCGCCAACATGGGCATACTGAATGCCGACCACCCGGATATTTTCGATTTCATCAGAGCAAAGACAGAGGAGGGCAAGCTCCGGAACTTCAACATCTCCGTAGGCACATCGGAGAAGTTCATGTGGGCGGTCCAGAACAACGACAACTGGGATCTGCTGAACCCGCGGACCAGGGAGATCGTGCGTACAGTACGCGCCCGCGAGCTATTCGACCTTATCTGCGAGATGGCCTGGAAAACGGGCGACCCCGGGATGATCTTCATGGATAAGATAAACAAGGATAACGCCTTGGCGCATTTAGGTGAAATCACGTCAACAAACCCATGCGTCTGTGGCGACACCCTCGTTCATACTGCGGAAGGTCCCCGGCGCGCAAGAGACCTCTGTGGCAGAAGTATCCCACTGCTGCTCAACGGCAGGGTCGTATCATCCACGGAGGAAGGGTTCTTTTTGACCGGGGTCAAGCAGGTTTTCCGCCTGGTAACCCGCGAAGGATTCTCCATCCGCCTTACCGCCGACCACCCCGTGCTCAAGGTTACGGAGAACACCAGGTACAGACATCGGACCGAATGGACCGCGGCCGGAAAGCTTCAGCCCGGAGACGGCATCATGCTGAACGATCACAGAAAAACCCCTGAGTGGCCAGGCTTCGGCGATATTGATCAGGGCTACCGGATCGGGCTTCTGATCGGCGACGGGACCATCAAAAAAGACAAGACGGTCCTTTCCGTGTGGGTGCCGGAGGAAAGGGTTTCCGGCGATGAAGAGATGGGGCGGGGACCCCGGGCCGTAATGTCGGAGGCGATGAAAGCCGTCTCGACCATGCCCCACAGAAGCGATTTCCAAGGGTGGATACCAGTCAAGGGGAGAAGCGAATACAGGATGGCTTCAGGCGCCCTCAAGTCACTGGCATCCTCAATGGGTCTCTCTCCGTCGAACAAGACGATCACTGCACAGATGGAAACATTCAGCTCTTCGGAATTCGCCAGGGGATTCCTTCGGGGCCTGTTCGACGCGGACGGCTCGGTACAGGGAGATCAGCGAAAGGGGATCAGCATCCGCCTGAGTCAGAGCTCCCTTCCCACCCTGGAAGCGGTTCAGAGAATGCTTCTGCGTCTCGGTATCGTCGGCACGATCTACGCAAACCGGCGGGAGGAGAATTCATCACTTCTCCCAGACGGCAGGGGGGGCATGAAGGCCTACGCTACGAAGGCACAGCACGAGTTGATCATCTCAAAGGAAAATACTCGTATTTTCGCGGAAATGATAGGGTTCGCGGACACCATCAAGCAGACCCGCCTTGATGACAGCCTTGGCAGGTACAAGCGCAGCCTTAACAGAGAGCTCTTCATGGCGACGGTAGACGGGATCCTCCCTGATGGAGAAGAGGAGGTTTTCGACGTCAGGGTTCCAGGAGAACACGCCTTCGACGCCAACGGCCTCGTGGTCCACAACTGTGGAGAGCAACCGCTGCTGCCGTATGAGGCTTGCAACCTGGGGAGCATCAACCTGGCGAACATGGTCTCCGGCAAGGACGTAGACTGGGAGAAGTTGCGCCTGACGACAAGGCTTGCGGTTCGTTTTCTTGACAACGTCATAGACGTCAACCAGTACCCGCTCCCACAGATCGAGGAGATGGTGAGGAAAACCCGAAAGATCGGGCTCGGCATAATGGGATGGGCAGACATGCTCTTCCGGCTGAGGATCCCATACGACTCCGATGAGTCGCTGGACCTGGCCCGCAGGGTGATGTCCCTGATAACAGACACCGGCAGGCAGGAGAGCACCGAACTGGCAAGTACCCGGGGCGAATGTCCCGCCCTTCCCGGTTCCGGGTTGCGGAACGCCACGATCACGACAATTGCCCCCACCGGTTCGCTCTCCATGATCGCCGACTGCTCTTCCGGCATCGAGCCCGTATTCGCCCTGGAGTTCACCAAGGAGGTTCTCGATGGAAAGAAGTTCTCCTACCGGAACCGCTACTACGAGGAGGCCCTGCAGAGCGGCGAATCCTCAGGCGTCCTGGAAAGGGTCTTCAAACCCGCCCACGATATCGCCCCGGAGTGGCACGTAAAGATGCAGTCCGCCTTCCAGGAGCACGTGGACAACGCCGTCAGCAAGACCATCAATCTCCCGGATACCGCAACTGTGGAAGACGTCGAAAAGGCATACATGCTTGCCTGGCAGACTCACTGCAAGGGGATCACCGTCTTCCGCGACGGATGCCGCGCCGCCGGACAAGTCCTTTACGTCGAGAAAAAGGGCCAGCAGCAGACACTTCCGATACCACAGGTCTCCGAGGTCGAGAGACCGATGGAGCGCCCCTTCATCCTCGGGGGCAAGACGGCGAAGATCCCCACCAGCTACGGCAACCTCTATCTCACCGTCAACGAGGTGAACGGACGCCCGGTGGAGGTCTTCGCAACGATGGGAAAATCGGGGCACGAGACGATGGCTTTCACCGAGGCCATGGGTCGCCTCATATCGCTGTCGCTTCGAAGCGGTGTGAAGATCCACGGGATCGTCAAGCAGATGAAGGGCATCGGGGGGTCGCAGCCTGTCTGGCATGACAACGGGGTCATAATGTCAGTTCCCGATGCCATAGCTTATGGGCTTTTGAGCATGGGGTATCTCGATCTCGAGGAGAAGGGGATGATGGAGTCCCTCTCGGAGACGGATATGTGCCCTGTCTGCGGCGCGTCGATGGCCCGCCAGGAGGGGTGCATCAAATGCCCGGCCTGCGGCTTCTCAAGGTGCTGACGGCCTCCCTGCAGGCGTTCCCGAAGATAAGGCTGTCCATGCTGTAGGCAATGTAGCGGAACCCCTCGTCGATGCGGCGTTTCGCCTCGTCGGTCGAGGTGACGAA
>JAUSOU010000018.1 GCA_030656095.1 Thermovirgaceae bacterium
CAACGTAACCCCGGCCGCGCTTCTTCCATCAATGACAAGAGGCGCAATAGTCGTGGTCAACAAAGGCGAAATATCCGGGTTCCATCTGCCAAGGGAGAGGATCCAAATATTCGCGGAAGAGGACATCGACACATTTTTCCGTGCGGTCGATATGGCAATGCATGAGTGATCACTGAGGCTAAACTCCCAGGGATCCAGCCCATAGCCCTTTGAAGAATCTTGCTGCACATGGACCCAGAGTTTTGGTGTTGTACCCCCCTTCCTGAACCACCAGCGTCGGAACTCCTACGGATCCGACAGCTCTTCCATTGCTCTCGAAATCGGAAGCGGTAAGTGACCAGGAGCCCGTAGGATCTCCCTTTGAGGTATCCAGACCGAGACAGACTACCATGAAGTCCGGGGTGAATTTTGCGACCCTTTTCAGGCCCTGATCCAGCGCATCTTCATATCGGTGTCCGTCGACATTTTCGGGAAGGGAAATGTTGAGGTTGAATCCATATCCCTTTCCCGCGCCTTTTTCATCATCAAAGCCTGAAAAATAGGGGTAGGCAAAACCAGGATGCCCATGGATAGACACCGTAAGAACATCATCTCGCTCCCAGAAAATGTTCTGCTGTCCGTTTCCGTGATGATAGTCTATGTCCAGAATGCATACCTTCCCGTGCCTGCTCAGGAAATGAGCGGCAATAGCGGCATTGTTAAAATAGCAGAACCCTCCGAAGACCTTCTTTTCGGCATGATGTCCGGGAGGACGTACAAGTGCATAGGATAGCCTTGTGCCCTCGATCAGCAGCTTAGCGCCTGTGAGTGCGCAATCCACACCCTCCCTTGCCGCACTGTAGGCGTTCCGCGTAAGGGGAGTAAATGTGTCTATGCAATAATAACCGGCCCTCAAAGGCAACTCCCTGGGGGGACGTGCCGTGTTCCGAACCGGGAAGACATAGGGATATACGGATTCTCCCTCGGGGATGGCAAGGCATACGCGCTTCAGATATCCGACAAACCCGCTGTCATGAACCGAAAGGATGTGTGAATCGCCGAAATGCCTGCGGGTCACAGACTGGAATAATCCTGTTTTCTCAAGGTGTGATGATATAACCCCTATGCGTACCGGCGCTTCTACATAACCGCGCTCCCGGACGTGATGAATTGCGTGTCTTCCGTTCACTACAAGGTGTATCCGTTCATCCGGAGGAATTACACCCAGGGTCTTTGCGGGCGCCGGCTTGGAAACATATCTGGCACCCCTCAAAAGCACCGGGTCATCCTGGAAGGAATCAATGACCATCTCCCTATACGCCTGGGGGCAGAGTTCTCCGTACTTTTTTTCCAGTATGGCCCGTACAGCCTTTTTTGCCTTCTTCAAGGGCAGCCCTTTTGTTTTTCCAAGACCATCGAAAACAAGGAAGGGGGGACATTCTTCCCCAGGGTTGACAGGCGTTTCGTACTTCGTTCCTGCAACAGGTCTTGCCCCGTACTGCTCGTAGAACTTGAGCCGGGAAGCGTTCTGCTTTAAAAGAGCTTCCCCTCCACAGAGGAGGGGGTCATCGGGCAGACATTCGAAAAAAAGGCCTATGCATTTGAGAGCGGCCGCTTCCTCTCTCACTCTTTCATAAAGGGCTCCTCCTATTCCCCGACCCGTGGACCTGCCTGCTGCCGCTATCCAGTCCAGGTAACAGAATGAAGCCGTGGGGTCATAGAGAACCAACGCAAAACCCTTGACACGGCCTCGTGCCCCTTCTCCAACAAAAAGCATGGACTGAAAACCGAAACGCACATGTTCCCTGAGTTTCTGAGGCAGTCTGGATATCTCTTCCTTTCTGATATCAGGAAACTGTTCAAAGAGGATCGCCTGGACAGCCTCAACTGCCCTTTTATTGGCAGGACTCAGATCATCATGGACCCGACGAATCCGAAACATGAAACATCCCCCCCTCTGTCTTTTACATAAGGATACTCCAAACCGTAAATCTACCCTGCATATATTTATCTCGTTCGTTTTATTTCTGCTATGATGACAAAAAACCGGATATGATTTGGACAAGGATCAAGAGTTTTGGCATATCGGGAGGAAATAATGAGAAAGGCGAGACAGTCAAAATCCAGCCTGAAGGGTTTTACTCTTATAGAACTGCTGGTTGTGATTATCATAATAGGCATACTCGCGGGCGTGCTTCTGCTGGTATTTCCAGGAAGATCCGACAAGGCGACGGCCACGAAGATAGTCAATGACCTCAGGGTCCTGAAATCCGCTTCGGCCCAATTCTACTCCTCAACGGGAGATTGGCCGTCCTCCATTGAGAATCTCACGCCGTATATTTCAAACAACATCAACCTCGAAGGCACGGAAGAAACCTCCTATGACGTGGCTATCGACAATGAAAGGAAATTTGCTGGCGTAAAGGCAGATCTGTCATCCTCTTCAGACGGAGTCAGGAACATTCTGTCGTCTATGGCCGCTTCCAACGGTCTCTTCGCGAATGTCGATATGGAGCAGACTTACGACAAGGGCAGTATCGTCTTCTCCCCCGTCCGCGCTCCGGGAAAAACCGGAAGTGTCACCCAGGAGCCACAAAATCTATTTGCCGGCACATTTGCCGACCTCGGGCAATACAAGATTATTCTTACCGTAAGGGATAACCTTGCAAAAAGTTTATTCCCCGCGGAGCTTCCCGTAGAGATATTCGAATAAATCGGAATTTATCGGGAAATGCAGCATGCTTCAATTTCAAAGAAAAACCGGGCGAAAAAATAAAAGAGCGCCCATTTCGGGCGCTCTTTTATCATTCCGTCCTATTTAAATTACGAGATCACTGAAAGCTGTCTTTATCCTCTCAAGACCATCAATCATTATTGAACGCGGACAGGCAAGATTCAACCTCTGCCAGCCGCTCCACTCTTTCCCGAACCAGCTGCCTGGGTCCAGCACTACCTTACCTTTATTGATAAGCCGCTTATTGACTGCCTCCTCGGTTTCTCGGCATTCGTTAAAGTCCAGCCACAGAAGGTAGGTTCCCTCCGGAGGTGAAACCGCAACCCAGGGCATCTCTTTTTTAAAGAAAGAGAGAGCAAAGTCCCTGTTCCCCATGATGTATTCCAGCATGGAATCTCTCCAGGGTGCTCCTTCACGGTAGGCCGCGTCGCCTGCGACAAGCCCGAAATTGTTGTGGCTTCCTATGGCTGTCGCTCGAAGGGAGGCCTGAAAACCGTCCCGGAGCTCGGGATTTGATATGATCGTGTATGCAGTCTGTAATCCTGGAATGTTGAACGTTTTACTGGGACTGACGCATGTAATGATGTTTTCGGCAAGAGAGGGATCGAACGAAGCAGCCGGTATATGTCTGAAGGGTTTGAAAACGATGTCGGCATGTATCTCGTCGGAGAGAAGCAGCGTACCGGTATCAAGGCACAGACGCCCCACTAGTTCAAGCTCCTCTTTCGTCCACACTCTGCCTACCGGGTTGTGCGGACTGCAAAGAAGAAGGATCCTGTTTCGCGGGTCGGAAAGTTTGACCTCGAGGCTCTCGAAATCCATCCGGAAAACACCGTCTTCCAGGAGAAGCGGGTTTTCAATTATGG
Organism: Thermovirgaceae bacterium; assembly: GCA_030656095.1. Lineage (GTDB taxonomy): Bacteria > Synergistota > Synergistia > Synergistales > Thermovirgaceae > UBA2252. Next base: position 3,580 of record JAUSOU010000018.1, read on the forward strand.
CCCTGTCGTTGTCCTCGATAATCCGGAAGAACGGAGGGTATACAGGGGGCTGAATTATCACTCCGTCACCGTGCCTGGTAAAAGCCCGGATCGCGACACCGACGGCGGGCATAACTCCGGTGCTTGAAGTGATCCAGCCGGGGTCGACCTCCCAGCCGTGGATCGATCCCATCCAATCCTTGACAGCCCCGAATGTCGCAGCAGGGGTTTGAACATAACCGAAAACACCCTGCTCCGCCCTCTCACGGATCGCCTTGACGACACAGGGCGGAGACAGGAAATCCATATCCGCCACCCACATCGGCAGTGCGTCACCGGGAACAGGGCCGAATCGTTCGTTCATTCCATCCCACTTGAGTGAGTCCGTTCCTCTTCGTTCCACTACACGCTCAAAATCAAACATAGGCAATCAGATCACTCCATTACAGGGATTTTTTCTTGCAGAACTGCGGTCCAGCTCTCTCCATCGTAGCGATCGAGGCGCAGGGTCCCCAGATCAAAATATAAGAGAGATGTCTCAAGAACCCCTTTTTCAACAGCTTCTTTTACGACAGGAAAATCTTCAAGACGTTTCAGTTGGCGGAGGCCCCATGATTTGATGGCTTCTTCCAGCGATCCACCGTTGTAGCATTCCTCTTCAAGCCAGGAACGGATCCCTTTCTCCTGGAGGTGTTCAAGGTGACATGCCGCCTTTACGGCTCCGCAGTCCCCGTGGGCCAGAATAACGGCCCTGCTCACGCCAAGATGACCGACGCCGTATTCGATCGCCGAGGCGACCGACGGATTATCGGTGCAGCACAGGTTCCCGACATTCCTGAGAACAAACAGTTCGCCTGGGCCCGCGGAAAAGATATCTTCCGGAATTACCCGGCTGTCGGAACAACCGATTACGAGAGTGTGCGGCTTCTGTCCTCCACAGAGTTCCGCGTAGCGGCTCCGGTCGGCGGACGCAAGGAATTGCTGGTACCCGTCGATAAGGTTCTTCAAGGCGAAACCCTCCTGCCCCCTGGCGGGGTTGAGATATGGCTCACTTGACTGGCTGTATATGCACCGGTGAATATAATACCTCAAGGATGTTCCGTGGTGCTGTCTTTCTCCGGAACCGGAAAATATTGTATTATAGTATTTTCAGGGTGAATGTTTATCATGGTGAAGACATGGGCGCAAAACCATCAAAACCCGACTGCCAATTTAACCATGATGCGGGTGCGAGTGCTTCGGTACACTTATTGAATATTGACCAGGAGGGGAATACGTTGAAAAAACTTGTATTGGCAATGATTCTGATCGCGATTACCGTCTTCCCGGCCCTTTCGGATGATTCTGCACCGAAGAGAAGTTACGAGGAGCTCGCGGCTTTGTACCTGGCAAAGGAGGAAGCACGCCCTGAGGTAGTTGAACTGGAGGAATCCCTCCTTTCCATAGCGGATCATGCAAAACCCTTTGACCTCTGGCGCTCCATCAGGGACACAGGTACCCCATCCAGACTTCGCGCAGCCAATGGCCTGGCTCTCATTCGTCTGCTTTTTCCGGAGGGGGATCCTTCGCGATGGGAAAACGTATCGGGTTTCTGGTTTCCCCAGATGATCCCCAAACCGCTGGCAGCTTTCGATGCCGTCTATTACACCTCGCTGGCCCTCCTGGACCTGGAGGAACGGGGCGCACCCTGGCTGGCCCAAAGAATCGTGGAGGACCTTCGCCGATCTTCACGCGCCGCACATCTGGCCCTCCGTACGGCTCCGCGCGAGTATGAAAACCTGGTCGAAAATCTGGAGGAACGCACTGGTTTACCCCCTGTCGGCGGCTGGCCTGAAGCCGTTGTCTCCGGAAGCCTTCCGTTCGCACATGCGGCTTCCTCTTTTGTGACGCAGGATCACGCCATGATGCTAGGCATGGTTTTTCTGAACGCTTCAGGCCAGCCCGTTTCAGGGATGGGACCTTTCGCGTGGGACCGTAAAAAGGGTCATGTCTACCGGGTTGCCGAATCACTGAACGACATTGAATGGTGGCTGATTCCCTGATAGTTTAACGGCGTACCTTAGAGGACACTACCAACAATAGGGGAATAGTTTCAAAATTGATCTTGAGAAATAAAGGTTGCATATACAACAATAATTATTTATACTTCGTCTGAGGCATCAACATCAGGCGGAGGTGTTTTTTTGGGCAATGACAGGGAACAAATGCTGGCCAACGAGTCTGTCGGAAAACTGATCTGGAAACTGTCCCTTCCCGCAATGGTAGGAATGTTCGTCAACGGACTATACAACCTCGTGGACACGATCTACATCGGCCACAGTGTCGGCTCACTTGGCATAGCGGGGCTTTCCGTGGCATTTCCCATACAGATGATCATAGGGGGAACTGGCGCGATGCTTGGCATCGGGACCGCCTCCCTGATCTCCCGGAGCCTCGGGGCAAAGGATTACGAAACAGCGCAGTGGGCTTTTGGGAACAATGTCCTCGCGACAGCCGTGCTGGGGATCATCTATATTATTTTCGGAAGGATTTTCCTCCCACAGATACTTTCCATTTTCGGCGCATCCGCAGAGATCCTCCCCTACGCCTCCGCGTACATGGGCGTAATATTCCTCGGCAGCCCACTCATAATCTTCACGATGTCCATGAACAGCGTGATCCGCTCCGAGGGGGCGGCCAAAACCGCGATGTGGTCTATGCTGGTCGGAGCCATCGCCAATATTATTCTGGACCCGATCTTCATATTTGGCCTCGGGATGGGGATCCGTGGAGCGGCCATCGCCACGGTCCTCTCCAGGATCCTGACCATCGCCTGGATAGCATGGTTCTTCCTTTCCGGAAAAAGCGCAATCTCCTTCCGCCCGGCTGATATGGCACCCCGTTTCAGGATCCTGCGAGAGATCTTCACAGTGGGGTTCCCGGCACTGCTACATCATGCCTCGTCCAGTTTGGTCTTCGGGCTGATCAACCAGATGCTGGGCTTTTACGGAGGCAACATCGCTGTGGCTGTCTTCGGCGTGAACAACCGGATCATAATTTTTTCTGCCATGCCTACGATCGGGATCGCGCAGGGGATGCAGCCTATTGCGGGCTACAATTACGGCGCAGGCAACTACCGGAGAACACTTGAGGCAATAGTCACATCAAACCGCCTGGCGTTGGCTTTCTGCTCGGGAATTGCGCTTCTGCTCCTTGTTTTCCCCGAACCCGTCCTGCGCATCTTCACGACCGACCCTGCTCTTCTGGAGGTGGGGCCTCACGCCATGAGGCTTATGGTGGCCGGCTTCTTCCTGGCAGGGTATAACAAGGTCGCGGGTAGCGCCTTTCAGGCCCTGGGAAAGGCTTTCCCGGCCTTTTTGATCAACACAGCGCGACCGGTACTATTTTTCGTTCCTCTTCTGATGATCATGCCTCGTTACCTTGGAATCAACGGGGTGTGGTTCTCTTTCGCTGTTGCGGACATACTCTCCTTCATCCTCACGGTATTCTTTCTTATGCCCCTGACCAGGAGTCTGAGAGCTCCTGAACCACTTCCGGAAGGGGCGTGAGGTAAAAAATGGACGAATCATTCGGAAAGTGGCTTTCGATTATTCACAGGAACCTATGCTCGTTCATGGACAACGCCTTCCCCGGCAGCGATATCGGGCACGGCCCAAGGCGTTTTCTGGTGGAGATAGCGCTTTTTCCAGGACATACCCAGGAGGAGATCAGCGAAAGGCTTCTTATGGACAAGACCACAACCGCCAGAGCAGTGAAACAGCTTGAACAGAGGGGCTATATCAACCGTAAGCGCGACCCGTACGACCGGAGGCGCTATCGCCTTATCCCAACCCAAAAGGGTGAAGAGATGCTCCCCCTCGTACTTGAGGCACGCAGAAAGGCACACATCGCCCTGTCCCACGGGTTTTCCGAAGAGGATCTTGCGCAGACCGCTTCCATCCTGCGCCGTATGGCGGACAATGCAGTGAGGCTAAGAACGGAAATTGGCGAATCAAATCATTAAAGATCTGGGTGGTCCCTTTTGACCGGAATCGCTTTTTGGTGATAACAGCCCTGGCCTGCTCCATTTTCTCGTCGCCAACGGGATAAATTGCCCAAGGGGGTGTCGGGGGTGCGGAAAATGCAGGCCGGCAGAGATCCTTGTCTCCAACCGGCAATAGACAGACAACAAGTGCAAACCGTCTTGATCAAAAAAGGGTTTTTGCTACGGGTGATTATTTTAAAGGATCGGAATCCCTGCAATAACAGCTTGCCGTATCACAAAACCACATGGGCGACCCCATCCAATGCGAGTGATGCGCAAAAATCCTGGAATGGGGGGGTTCCCTTTTATTTTGTTAGAAGTTGCTTCAGTTTCCCGGCAAATTCCGGGTTCAGTTTTTCCAGGATTTTTGCCTGCTCTTCGGCTGTTGTCCTGTCACCGGTCGCCAGAGCGGCCACTCCAAGGCCAAAGCGAGGTTCGGCATTATTCGGGAGAAGCCGGACCGATTCCCGAAATGCCAGGACAGCATCATCGAACTTCTCCATGCCGATGAAGGCAAATCCGAGAACGCTATGCGCCATGGCAAAATCCGGCATGACGTTAACCGCTTTCTCGGCGGCATCAAGCGCCCCCGGATAATCACTAAGCCTGAGATAAGTCAGGCTCAGGTTGTTCCAGGCGTGGGCGTTTCCCGGGTCAAGGGTAGCCGAACCCAAAAGGGCCTCCGCCGCTTCTTCGTATTTCTCCATTTTGAAGAGGGACGTCCCGAGATTGTAGAATCCGAGCGCGTTGTCCGGGTTTTTTGCAACAAAGGAGCGAAGGAACTCAACCTCTTTGTCCAGATTACCCGAAGCCCCATAGACAGCGCTCAGGTTGAAGATGACCTCGTTGTTTCCAGGAACCAGCACAAGAGCCTGTTCGTACGATGATATTGCCTCAGTGTAACGGCCCAATTGCGTATATATGCGGCCGAGCTGAAAATGAGCCCGGGCAGACTGGCGGTCGATCTGGATTGTTTTTTTGTACTTGGCGATAGCTTCCTCCAGTTTACCTTCCTCAAAGAGAACATTCCCGAGGTTGTACCAGGCTACTGCCATTGAAGGATCAACTTCCACGGCACGCTGAAGCCAATCAAGCGCCTCTTTCTTTCGCCCAAGCGTCTTGAAGGCGTTGCCCAGGTTGTTGTATGCCCCGGCGTATTCCGGTTTGAGCCTGACTGTCTTCTCGTAATGAACTATCGCTTCCTCTGTCCTTCCGAGGGATTCAAGGGTCAGAGCAAGGTTGAAATGCGCCTCGGCGAATTCGGGGCTTATTTCGAGGACCTTTTCAAAGGCGTCAACCGCCTCAATGTATTCCTGTTTCGAGGCATGGCTCATGCCTTTGGAAAACAGCAACTTGGCATCGTCAGCGGCTGCCGCAGTCATAAAAATAAACAGGATCAGGAAAAGAGCCGAAAAAGTCGACTCAACAGATTTTCTCATGGCAATCCACCTTTTTGTCCCGGTTGGGCTGTCATTGTATCAGGCTTCGAGATATCGTTCAAAAGT
>JAUSOU010000044.1 GCA_030656095.1 Thermovirgaceae bacterium
GCCAACCCGACAGCCGCAAGCGTCTTCGTGATCGCCGCAGTCAGTGTCGTCTTGCCATGGTCTATGTGACCGATAGTCCCTATGTTCAAGTGCGGCTTCGTTCTGTCAAAATGCTCTTTCGCCATCTTGCTGAACCCTCCCGTCCCATTGTTTTCCTGCCCTTTCAGGCAACCTGAGGCATACCAAAAGAGACCCGAAACCGGCTTCGAACCGCCCCGGATCTCAAACATTTGGAGCCGACTTCCGGACTTGAACCGGAGACCCCATCCTTACCATGGATGTGCTCTACCTGCTGAGCTAAGTCGGCGGAAATTGAATCGAATGGTGGGGGGAGGAGGATTCGAACCTCCGTAGACGGAGTCGGCAGATTTACAGTCTGCTGCCTTTGACCGCTCGGCCATCCCCCCACGTTTTCGCTATTCTCTGGAGCCGGCGATCCGACTTGAACGGACGACCTGCTGATTACAAGTCAGCTGCTCTACCAACTGAGCTACGCCGGCGGAACGCTCATGTATTATAACGTGCGAAACCGGGTTGTCAACTTGAAACACCGCTCATAGAACCTCTTCCGCCTCGTGCAGAAAGGCTTTGACACCGGCCAGTCCGACGTAGGTCTCTTCACGAAATTTCCTGAACCGCTCGATGACCCCTTTAATGGTCTCATCGGAACCAAAAACCATGAAGACCCAGTTGAGGCCAGGAAAGACCGGATCGCCCCAGTGAGTCTTGGGCCCGACGTTGTCCTTGCCCAGAACGTCACGCCATACTGTGTAGCCTTCGATGCCGTCCCTGTCCAGAACCTGTTCCATCAGATCATCTCCGATGCTTTCGTTGCAGATGATCCACAGCATTTTCAACGGCGTGATCCCTCCTTCGACTCCATGAATCTGGGAACCCGGCGGACCTTCTGCTCGACGATGCTGTAGACCACCGGAACCAGAAGCATTGTCACAAGCATGGAGACCATGAGCCCGCCCATGACCGAGATGGCCAGCGGCCTCCACATCTCGGCTCCCTGGCCGCGGCTGACCGCCATTGGCAGCATGCCGAAAAATGTCGTGAGCGTGGTCATCAGGGCCGGCCTGAGACGCCTGCCGCACGCCTCGATGATGGCATCTTCCAACCTGGCACCCCTTGCCCGGACAAGGTTTATGTAATCCACCAGCACAATGGCTATGTTGACCACTATCCCGACAAGCATGATGATCCCGAGCAGCCCCATCATTGAGAGGTATATCCCGGTAAGCAGGTAGGCAAAGGCAACGCCCGTCAGCGCAAACGGAATACTGAACATTATCACGAACGGATCAAGATAGGCCTCGTACTGGGCAGCCATGACCATGTAAACCAGGATGATCCCCAGAAGGAACAGAAGGGTCATCTGGCGAAAGGCGTCCTGCTGCTCCTTTATCTGTCCGCCGAAGGAGACCCTGACGCCGCCCGGGATATCCATCCCCTCCACCATCCTGAGAGCATCCTGCGTGATCTCTCCAAGCGCTCTTCCGTGGATGTTCGCGCCGACCGTAACGTAGCGCTGCCGGTTCTTGCGCTCGATCTGCGGAGGGCCGGCCGCATCCTTGAGGTTCGCAACCGAAGAGAGCTTTACCGGCCTCCCCATGGCGTCAGGGACCGTAAGGCGGCTGAATATCTCCGCACTGTTTCTCTGTTCGGGCTTGAGCCTTACCCTGATCGGGTAGTCGTCATCTCCCTCCCAGAACGACTCGGATGTCTCGTACCCGGAAAAGCAGATGCGGGCTGTCCGGGCGATTGAGGCGGTGTTCACTCCCAGAAAAGCCGCTTTTTCCCTGTCGGGTTCCACCCATAGTTCGGGGCGGTCCTTCTTGCGGCTCACGGAGATATCGACTGCTCCGGGTATTTCCGCGAGCCCGGCACTTATCATCTCCGCCGCCTGGGTGACCTCTTGCAGGTCGTCTCCGAATACCTCGAGGCTCAGAGGCTTGGACCCCAGGAACATCGCCTTGACCGGGGAACTCACCAGGACCGTCATATCCTCGATCCCCGGTTTGGTGCGGATCCAGATGCGGATCTCCTCCGCTATTTCGAATGCCGAGCGCTTTCTCTCCGATTTGTCGACCAATTTTAACCCTACGGTTCCAATATTTGCTCCTGCTTCCTGCCCTACGGCTATTGAGAAGCCCCCCTCCTCCATTCCGTCGAACCCGAATACGATGCGGGCTTCCGGGATGGTTTCCCGACAGTGGGCGACGATCTCCCTTACAAGTTCGTCGGTAGTCTCAAGCCGGGTCCCCTCGGAGAGGGAGAACGTTATGGAGATGTCGCCCGTATCGGGATCCGGAACGAGTTCCGTGCCGATGTAGCGAAATCCCATGAACGTCAGGAAGAGCAGAAGCCCGGAGAATGCCAGGACCTTTTTGCGGTTGGCCAGACTCCAGGCAAGGACCGAGGAGTAGCCATCCTCCAGCCAGGAGAAGAACTCCTCGGTGACCTGGTGGATCTTGAAATTTTCCGGCTCTCTCGCGAAGAACCGGCTGCCCATCATTGGGACGAACGTGAGCCCGACGAAGAGGGACGCGGATACCGCAAGGACCATGACAACAGTAAGCGCCGAGAAGAATACTCCGACAAGCCCGGATATGAAGGCAAGCGGCAGCAGGACCACAACGGTCGTAAGTGTCGAAGCAAAGAGCGCAGGCCCGATCTCCCCGGCGCCCAGGACGGCGGCGACCTTCCTCCTGGCCCCCTGCTCGATATGGAAGATGATCTGATCCGTCGCCACGATGGCGTTGTCCACGACCATTCCGCTTGCCATAGCAAGTGCGGATAGCGTCAAGATATTAATGGTGTAATCGAGGCGCCCCATAACGATAAACGTAATAATCAGCGAGAAGGGGATGGCCCCGGCGACGACGAGCGATGCGGAAAACCTCTTCAGGAAGGCCCACGTGACCAGAAAAACCAGGATTATCCCTGCAAGAAGGGACGTGCCAAGGCTTTTTATGGCGTTCATGATGAAGTCGGCCGTGTTCATGAGGATCTCGTAATCCACGTCCGTGGGAAACCGCTCCTTCTTGAGTTCGGCAAGCCTGCCCAGGACATCCCGCGACACATCGACCGTGTTGGCATCGCTGTTTTTCATTACTATCATCAAAACCGTGGCCTTTTCGCCATCCCAGGCATTCATGACGGTCTCTTTGAAACCGTCCCGGATCTCGGCTACATCGCCGAGCCTGACGGGGCTGCCGTTGTATACCCCCAGGATCACGTTCCGTATTTCATCGACCGTGGAAAATCTCCCGGGAACGCGGATAAAATACTCCGTCTCCCCCTGCTTTAAAGATCCTGCCGGAACGTTGATGTTCTCCCGCTCAAGGACCCCCGCCACGGCCTCGGGGGAGAGCCTGAACGCCTCAAGCCTGGCGGCGTCCAGAAGAACCTGTATTTCCCTGCTGACCCCCCCGTATACCAGAATTTGTCCTACGCCCGGAATTCTTGACAAATCCTCCACGACGGCCTTGTCCACAAAGTGATACAGGCCCTGCCAGGAGCGTTCGGCTGTCATCGATATCTCGACCACAGGAATCATTCCCGAGGTTATCCTCAGGATCACGGGTTCGTCTGAATCCGAAGGAAGGTCTCTCTTTGCGAAGGTAACGGCATCACGGATATCGGCGGTACGGACATCAAGATCCGACCCCCACTTGAACTTCACTGAGACTGCGGAGATGTTGTCGAGCGATTTCGAGATGATGTCGTCGACGCCTTCAATCGTTGAAAGGTTATCCTCCATGACCTTGGAAACCCTCTGCTCCACATCGCTTGCGGAAGCCCCCGGCCACGAAGTGAGAATCGTCACTACCGGAGGCTCTATTTTCGGCAGCATGTCGAGTTTGAGGCTCGTGGATGCTATACCCCCGATGATCAGGACGGAGAGAAATATCATCAGGGTCGTTACAGGTCTTTTTACTGATAATTCGGGGAGCTTCACTGCCTGTGCACCTCGATCCGGGTCCCGTCCTGGATGCTCCTGGAGCGGGTGATGATAACTTCTTCATCCGCGGATACACCGCCTGTTATCTCGACCCACCCGTTCTGTTCGATCCCGGTCTGTACGACACGGAGAACTGCAATGTCGCCCTGGGCTATGAAGCAGATGCTCTCGCCCGTTCCGGGAAGGCTGCCTATAGCCTCCCTGGGAAGAACCATGGCTTCTCTTTCCCCTGTACTGATCCTCACGCGCGCGAACATGCCGGGCCTGATGACCCCACCGGACGGCAAGGCGATCTCGATCTTGGCCGTACGTGTCGCCGGATCGATCATGGGCGAGACCCTGCTCACCTTTGCCTCGAAGACCTCCCCCGGAACGGCGTCAACCGTGATCGATACGACATCCCCGACATTGACCTCTGCATATGCTGTTTCAGGAACGGCTCCGACTGCCTTGACCCTCTCCTGCCGGAATATCAGGAAAACCGGTCCCTGCGGAGAACTGGTATCTCCGGGGTCAATGAAGCGCCTGGCTATGACTCCGTCCACGGGAGCGGTTATCGTGTGGTATCTCTCGAGAAGGCGGGCCTGCTCCATTGCCGATTTCGCCTGCAGGTAGCGGGTTTTCGCGTGATCCGCAACCTGCCTGCTGACGACCTCTTCCGCGTAGAGTGATTGATAGCGCTCGTTATCGGCGGCGGCGGCATCAAAGAGAGCCTGAACTTCGGCGATCTGCTGTTCGACGATGCTCCTGTCGAGGGCGGCGAGCGCCTGCCCCCTTTTAACGAAGTCACCCTCGGATACGAAAACCTGGAGCACCGTCCTCCCCGGAACCCTTGCAACTACAGCCGCCTGTTCTTCAGGCTCTATCGTGGCTGAGAACTCCACTACATTGGAAAGCTTCATCCCTGTCATGGAGACAACCTCGACACTTTCTGCACCCGTCTCGGGAACCGCCTGATCCACCTGGCGCTGCTGAATACCCCTGAAAACGATCAGACCCGCGAATACTCCGACAATGACAAGGAGCGCAAACGATTTTTTCATGGCCATCACCTTTTGCTCTTGAGAATTTCAGGGTCGATACCCATGGCGAACCGGACATCCGAGTCAGCACAAAGGGCATCGTAAACCGCGTCGACAAGCTGTGTTTTCGAGTTTGACAGCGCCACCCTTGCATCGAGCGCATCAATATTGGTGCCGACCTGGGCAGCGTACCTCGCAACCGCCATTCTGTGATCTTCTTCCGCAAAAGCGACCTGGGCCGCTGCGACATCAAGGCGCTGCAAAGCCGAACGGAGATCCAGCATGGAAACCGAGACTTCGAGCTCCACCTGACGTTTCATGTCCTCGATACGCTGCAGAAGTTCACCAGCGACCGCAAGGGCTTCGTCCTTTCGGGCCCTGGACCTGCCGCCGTCATAGAGCTTCCATTCGGCGACAGCGATTATCTTCCAGTCGTCGACAGCGTCAGGGTAAAATTCCTGCCCTGCGGAGAAAGCATCCCCCTGGATGTAGAGCGAGGGGCCCTTCTCCCCGGCTGCCGCAGCGGCAGCCGCCCTGGCGGAGCGCCCGGAAAACTCCAGGGCTTTAAGCTCGGGGCGGATCGATAGCGCTGTCTGGGCAGGGTTATCGGGTATTTCCACCTGGCCCGGGTTCATGGCCGGATCGGGGAGGGAATAACTCCCCTTTATCGTTGTCCCTGTGGCGCGCTCCAGGGCGCTGAAGGCGACATCTATGCCGTTTTTCGCGCGAATAAGGTTGAGCTCCGCCTCCGAAACGGCAACCTTGACCCTGAGAACTTCGTTTTTTGCCACAATGCCGTTTCTGTAGAGCGCCTCTACCTGTCTCAGATGTTCCAGAGCAAGGGAGAGCGCCTCCTCTGCGACTGTTGCCCGGGCCCTTGCTCTCTGCAGTTCATAAAATGCCCTTTTTGCGGCGTGGGCGACTCCCTGCTCAACCCTTGCAGATTCCGCACGGACAGCCTCAAGCGCCAGGTTCGCGGCTCGTATGCTGTTCTCCACGCTGCCGCTGCTGTAAAGAAGCCATGTAAGCGTGAGGGCTGTCTTCCACGTCTCCCTGTAGCCGGCAAGGGCATACTCGCCGGCTGGAACTCCTCCCGCCAGGTAGACCGGATAACGGGGCTCCATCCAGGTCTCCTGGTAGAGGGCCGATGCGGTTAACGTCGGCGCCTTCGAGGCTGATGCGCCTCTCGAACGCGCTTTTGCCTGTTCGACGCGTTTTTCCGCTATCTTGATCTGCGGGTTGTTTTCCATTGCGAGCGAAACAGCCGCCTCAACGCTGAGGTCCCCCCCGGGTTCGGCCCAGGCCCTGCGCCCGAGGGTCAGCACAAAGAGGGAGAGCAGCAGGATCGAAAGTGCCAGGATCGCTCTTCGGGACATGCTTATTTCTCTCCTTCAAAATCGATGAATCGATGGACCACAAAACGCCAGTAGGATTTTGCGGTGGCAAGATCGAGGCGGAGACCGAGATTCATGACCATTCCGTCGAACAGGAAATCGACGATCATCATGATGTTCTCGAGCGACATCTCATCAGAGCCCTTTGTCAGGCCGGGGAAAGCCTCCATTAAGACCGGCCGGAGAGTCTCGTGCAAGGAGTTGAGAAGATTGCCCGCAACCAGAGACAGATCCCTGCCATCTTCCCCTCCCCTCTGGGCCTCGATGAAAAGGGTCAGCCAGATCAGGCGCATCTCAGTGTCATTCCACAATGCTTCGAAATATTGCTCCCCCCGACGCACGAAAAACTCTGCAGCGCCCCCGTCAAGATCACCTGGGCCGGGGAACAGGTACTTGAGCACACGATTAGACTCGTCCCCGAGCACCGCCTCGAAAAGTTCCTTCTTCCCCTTGAAGTGCCAGTAAATGGCCCCCTTGCTCAGGTTTGTCCCCTTTACGATCGAATCCATGCTTGTTCCGTGATAGCCGTTCCTGGCAAAGTGGCTCCTGGCCACCTCAAGTATCTTTTCCTTTGTTCCTGCGGAATCGGACATACCAACCCCCCCAGACCGAACAGTCCGTTTGATTTTGAGACAATACCATAGACCGTTCGGTCAGTCAATAAAAACCGTAATTCGCGAACCGTAAATCGTGAATCGTAAAAGCAAAACCAATTTGCAGCTCGGAAAGGCGAAAAAATCTGTCATTTCCAGGAGTGCACGACGAGGAATCTGGTAAAGGAGGCTTTTGGTTCAAGTGCGGATCCCCCCTGTCCCCTTCGGGCACCTCGGGATGACAGAATAACGCTTCGGTCAGGAAGACAGGCATAACTTTTCCTTTCTACGATGTTGTGGCACTCAACACTTACGATTCACAAGGTGCCCCAAGCGCAGCGCCAGGGTGCGATTCACAATTTACAAGGCGCCCTTCAAGGTCGACAACGGTCCGGGTGTGAAGGTCGGGGCGCGATACGGTCAACAAAAAAGGGCGCCCCGATGAAGCGGGCGCCCGATCTATCAGCATGTCCGGCGGTGTCCTATCGCTTGGAGAACTGTCTCTTTCCGCGGGCACCTTTCTGACCGAACTTTTTCCTCTCAACCATCCTGGAATCCCTTGTAAGAAGACCCGACTTTTTAAGAGCCGGACGGAGATCCGGGTTCATCTTCAGGAGAGCCCTTGCCAAACCAAGCCTGACGGCACCGGATTGTCCGGTAAGTCCGCCTCCACTCGCGTTGACGAAGACGTCGACCTTGCCTTCCAGCCCGGAGGTCTTGAGTGCCTCAAGAGCCTGAGCCTGCCAGATAATACGAGGGAAGTATTCTTCCGCGGGGCGCTCGTTGATCTTCACGGTTCCGCTTCCGGCACGCACTCTAACCCTGGCAAGAGCGGCCTTGCGCCTCCCCGTACCCCAGTAGTAATCGGATTGCTTCATCCTGTTTTCCCCTCCTTTCTCTGTGCTGGCTCTAGAGTTCCAGCGGTTCGGGCTTCTGCGCCGAGTGCGGATGCTCCGCACCGGCATAGACTTTCAGTTTCTTCTCAAAATGAAGCCTGTTCTTGGGAAGCATTCCCTTGACGACCCTCTCGAAAAGCCGGTTGGGGTACTTCTCCATGAAAGTGCCGTAGGAAACTGCCCTCAGGCCTCCTTTGTAGCCGCTGTGACGGTAGACGAATTTTCTCTCCAGTTTTCTTCCGGTGATCTTGATCTTTTCGGCGTTGATCACCACGACAAAATCCCCGGTATCGACATGGGGAGTATATGTCGGCTTGTTTTTGCCCTGGAGCACCATCGCCACCTGGGCCGCCAGTCTGCCGAGGATCTTATCGGTAGCGTCGATGACAAACCATTTTCTTTCTACCAGTTCCTTTTTTGCCATATAGGTTGAGTAAACAGCCATTTACCGTAGTCCTCTCCTTATCCGGCCGCCGTATGGACGGCGGACACAATGGTTTACATACCCTGCAGCAACCCCAAAAAACGCAGAGCGGAGCTTATTCTATCGAAGCGCCTCCCGGGTGTCAAGGAAAACGGCGGAACGAATTTTTCAGAGAACACGAACAAGGGCCGGATTTTCCGTGATACCGGGGATCCTCCCGCGCTTGGCCAGCGGTTTTCCGTCCACTTCCTTGATATCCATCGTCATATCCCTGGGAGTTGCATGCGCTATGTAACTGCCGACACCGAATGCAGAAGCCCCGGCAGCTGAAAGGATCCTTATCCTCTCAGGATCCAGACCTCCGGATACGATGATATCGACATGACCGGCTCCGGCCATGTCGAGCCTCTGGCGGATCTCATTAACAAGATCCGGCGTTACGCCGCCGCGCTCCGAAGGCGTGTCCAGGCGAATGCCCGAAAGGCGTTTCCCCAGAGTTTCAGCAACCATCAGTGATTCCTCGGCCTCGTCATGAAAGGTGTCCACAAGGATGACCCTGGGTTCGCCCTCCGGCAGGAGGCGGTCATATATCCTGGCGAGTTTGACGGTGTCACCGACGATCAGGATCGCGGCATGCGGAACGGTCCCCTTTGGTTCAATCCCGGCAAGCTTGGCGCCGAGCACGCAGCTTGCCCCTACACAGCCGCCTGCGACGACCGCCGCTCTTTCCATGACAGGGGAAACCGCGGGGTGGACATGCCTGGCACCAAAAGAGAGGACCGGCTTCCCTTCAGCCGCCTGCACGCACTCCCTCGCCGCGGTGGCCCAGCCAGAGGAGCTGGCAAGCATTCCAAGGATGACCGTCTCGAACATGCCGAAGGCCGAATACGGACCGCTGATCCTTGCAACGACTTCCCTGGAGGCAAAACTGTCTCCCTCTTTCAGGGAGTGGATCTCGACGGGGCTGTTTTCGAGAAGACGCAACACTTCGGGGATGCCCGCAAATACCCCGGGCCTGCGTGTGAATATCTCCGCAACCACCGGGGTATCAAGCATACCGCAGGCATAAAGAATATCCCTTGTCTTGACGAAATAAACATCGGTGGTCTTACCCGAAAGTATCTCCTCGTGAGTGGCGCTGAAAAGGCGCCTCTCTTCCGGCATGAACTCGGTTACGTCCGAGAGCCTGTCCAGTCTTGCGAAACCCATCACCCTCACCCTGATGTCAGTTCATCATGACCAGGACGAGTGATGTCACAAGAAAAACAACCATCAGAAAGACCGTGGCCTTGGTCAGGATGGAAAACCTCTGCCACTGTCCCCCTGAGGAATCCGCCTGTGTTCCTCCGCCGAAGACGCCGGTAAAACCGCCCTGTTTGCGCTGCTGCATCAGAATTACGGCCATCACCGAAATGGACACTATGACATGAACGACCGTTAAAAAAACCTTCACCCGCTGCACCTCCCAGATGATTCTTTCCTTTAAACGAAGCCATATTCTACCATACAACCTTTTTCAAGCATACGTGAAAGAGCCCCTGCTGCAATGGCCCTGTGGGAGACCCTCGACTTTACGTCCGGCCCCAGGATCGCGAGGGGCTTTTCGTACCCCTCCGGAACAAAGACGGGGTCGTATCCGAACCCGTGATCTCCGCTGGGTCCGCTGGAGATCACGCCGGGGCAGAACCCTTCCGCCAGGAGCCACGTCCCTCTACCTGCATCGAAAAGCGCAAGGGCTGCAACGAAGCGGGCTCTCCTGTCGGCGAAGCCTTCCAGCCTTTCAAGCAGCCAGTCTATCCTGCTTCGGTCATCGGGGGCCACCCTTGCCGACATGACGCCGGGGGCCCATCCCAGGGACCGGACTTCCAGCCCGCTGTCATCCGCCAGCGCCGCCATCCCCAGACGAAGGGCCCAGAAAAAGGCCTTCTTCATTGCGTTTCCGGCGTAGGAAGGGCTGTCTTCAGCCACATCCATCAAGTGCCCCGGGGGAAGAATGTCGGGCCCAAAAAGAAGGTTTACCCCCCCAGGGAGAAGCATTGCTCGTATCTCCTCGAACTTATGCCTGTTTGAGCTCGCGAAGACGATCCCGCGCGATATCGACGGCTTTTTGCTCATTTTCACTGAGATCCAGCAATCCCTTCTGGAGTTTTACTATTGACGAGATGCCACGCTCCGCAAGATCGAGCATTTCCGTGAACTCTTTCCTGGTGAAAGGGGCACCCTCAGCGGTCCCCTGGACCTCGATGAACTCCCCGAATTCGTTCATCACTATGTTGCAGTCAACCTCGGCCCGGCTGTCCTCTTCGTAACAGAGATCCGCCAGGAGGCTCCCACCGAGCTTGCCGACACTCAAAGCCGCTATGAAGCCGGTTATGGGAATGCAGTCCAGCGATCCGTTACCGAAAAGACCCCTGAGAGAGTCGACAAGGGCGACAAACCCGCCGGTTATCGCCGCCGTCCTCGTTCCTCCGTCGGCCTGCAGGACGTCGCAGTCTATCCATATCGTTCTCTCTCCCAGCAGGCCAAGCGCCGTGCCCGCCCGAAGGGACCGCCCGATGAGCCTCTGTATCTCGTGGCTTCTGCCGCTTACTCTCCCCCTGGTGCTGTCACGGGTGGTTCTGACCGCGGTCGCCCTTGGCAGCATCGAGTACTCGGCCGTAACCCACCCCTGCCCTGAGCCGCGCAGGAACTGGGGGGCTTTTTCCTCGATCGTGGCGGTACATATGACCCTGGTGTCGCCAAAACTGACAAGAGCGGAACCCTCAGCGAATCTGCTGCAATTCCGGGTGATGGTTATCTCCCTGAGTTCCCGGGGGGTTCGTCCATCGGGGCGCATCAGGACGACGTCTTCAGCTGCCATGGCATGGTCAGGTCCACGGGGGTTTTCATATCGGAGTCTTTGCCGTTGACGAGAAAACGCACCTTGATAACGGGGGAGAAGTTCTGAACGATGCTCCTGACCAGCGAAGTCATGACGAGGTTGGCGCGCGGCCCGGAAAGCTTCTGGAGCGCGCCTGTAAAGGGATCGTTGAGGTCGAGGTAGAGCAGGTCTCCGTTCCGGAAGACGTGAAGCACCCGAACCTGTTCGGATATGGTGTTCTCGGCCCTCATCGTCTCGAGAAGACCCGATATCACCACCTTGACGTCGTCCTCGAGAAGACCCGAAACATGCGAGACCGACTGCGCAACAATTGTCTCTCCCCTTGGAACGAAGACATCGAACCCGGAGCGTCTTCCGGTTATACCTGAAGGCGCCGACTGGTCCTCCGCTATCCTTTTGGCCTCTTCCGGGCCGTTGACGACGTTTTCCTGTCCGATGATCTGACGCTTGTCGAGGAATTTCAGCGTAAGCGATGTCCCCCAGTAACCCGCGGCGAACAGAAGAACGATAACGGAGACCCAGGCAACCGCACGATAGGCCAGCGGAGCCTTGCCGTTTTCCTCTTCTTCGTAAAGGTCTTCCGTTTCGTCCTCGTCCACAATAGGCCGCCGAGGTCTTCTTTCATAATCCCGGAAATCCGTCATTGGGTCTCCCTCCGAATGCGCTCGTTTTTAAAGCAGCAGGACAACACCTATTTTATTCGCTTCTTTGCAGAAACTCCGCGATCCCCGCCGAGAGGGCCCCGGCCATCTGCTGCTGGTATCCGGGGTTCTTCAGTTTCGCAGCCTCCGCGGAGTTTGTCAAAAAGCCCATTTCCACAAGCACGGAAGGCATCGCCGCCCCCCTCAGGACATAAAACGGGGCCTGTGCCACGCGGCGCATGGTAAGTTTAACGGATTCTCCCGTCCTGAAGAGGATCTCGGCGAAGGATGTGCTCTCCTGAATTTTCACGTTCTGCTGCATATCCCCGAGGATCTTCAGGAGCACACGGGTTCGTTTGTCCGAGGCTTCGGTATGCTCAAGGTCTCCGTCGATCAGTTCGCGGTTTTCGATCAGAGCGAGTTCCATTGCGTGTTTGTCGGTCGGGAGCGCCATAAGGTAGATCTCTACGCCCTGGGCGCTTCTCCCCTTGGGGAGAGCATTGCAGTGGAGGCTTACAAAGACGTCGGCATCCTCCCTGACGGCGATGTTGGTCCGGTCGGATAACTTCAGGTATACGTCCGTGCTGCGGGTCAGGACCACTCTGAGACCTTTTTTCCGGAGAAGGTCCGACATCAGCATGGCGACCCTGAGGTTGATGTCCTTTTCCCTGAGGCCGTTCGCCACGGCTCCGGGATCCTTGCCTCCGTGTCCAGCATCGATAACCACAGTTTTCTGGCCCTTTGGCCCCCCCTTGACAGGGTGGGTGACCTTAGGGGCCTGGACAGGTTCAGGGAGAGGGGTAAAGGGAACCTCCTCCTGCGGACCTGATCCCACCTGGGCCGGAGGGGGGAGAGAAACCGCAGGGGCCTGCGGAAGCTTCACTGAAGCTCCTGCTGCCAGGGGTGAGGGGCTGTAAAAATCTATTACCTGCCTGTGAGGCGAGTCCAGCGTAAAGTGCTTGACGCTCGAGGAGTTGTGTGCGAACCCCAGGACGACACGGTCTCCAAACTGGACCACTCCGGCCTTGATCTCAGCCGGATAGGGGGATACGGAGCCGGAGGTTCCCCTTGCCAGTATCCCGGGAATTGTTACGGTGACGCTCCCTTTCGCAAGATCGACCTTGACCGGAGCGGGAGAGGAGAGGTCTATTACGATCCGGATCCCATAATCCTGCCGCCCCCAGCGGATTGACCTGACGGTAACCAGGGGAGCGCCACCGGTAACGGGAGAAGACGACCGGGCCGTCTGATCGACGGATGGAATGGATCTTGCCGCTGGAGAGGCCGGGGATTGGGGCCGGTAGCCCTCGCCGCGCCAGGAAAGAGCGCCGGATGAGGCATCGCTCAGGGCGCGGCGTCCAACCAGCGAGAGCGCGCTTTCTGGGTCAACCCACCAGTGCCCCTGTGATCTGAAAACCTCGTTCGCTATGGGGATTATCTCCCCCGCCGAAACGGCCGCGGCGGCACCCGGGAAGATCTGCAGGGAGGATGATGCCCCCCTGATTATCAGCGTGTCCCCCTTTTCCTCCACGGCAAGCCCGAGGACCTTCGAGGCGGCGTCCAGTGCTACCAGATAAACGCCGTTGCGCGAGAGCACGGGGACGCTCCCCGCAGGAATCCCCCCCTGCAGCAGATCCCACTGATCCGCTGCTCTGGAAGGCACGCAAAGGAAAATTACGGCCACAAGAGCCGCGAGGAGAACGGAGAGCGGTTTAGGAACCGGCCATCGAGACATCTTTGACCACCACCGGACACCCTCCGATATCGCCGAAGAAGCGCAGGCCCTTCCCAACCTCGGATATGTTTCCAAGGAGCCCCAGCAGGTTGCCGGCTACTGTCATCCCGGCCACCGGCCTTACGGCGGCTCCCCCGTTCTCTATGAGGGCACCCTTGATGCCCAGGGAAAAATCCCCGCTGACGGGATCGATGGTGTGGACCCCCATTAGTTCAGTCACAAGGATCCCGCCGCGGTTGTCCCTGAGGATCTCCTCCATCCCTCTTGCTCCGGGAAGAATGCAGAGGTTTGTGAATCCCACTCCGGGCAGGGATCCCGGGCTCCTGGATGCGTTCCCGGTAGGGGCGGCTCCAAACCTCCTGGCGTACTTCAGGTCGTAGAGAAACGAGGAAACTTTCCCGCGATCCATTAGCACGGTCCTGCCCGTCGGCACGCCTTCCCCGTCCCAGGGAGCGGAACCAATTCCCCAGGACAGGGTTCCGTCATCGACCAGAGAGAGACAATCGCTTCCGATCTTTTCTCCCATCCTGCCTTTAAGAAGGGAGCGGTTCTTGTAGACAGCCGAGGCCAGGAAAAGATCCCCTACCGATTCCACCAGCGAGGCTGCGGCCTCGGGGTCGAAGACGACATCATAAACTCCTGTGGGCGCGGGTTTGCCCCCAAGGGTAAGAGCCGTCCTCTCCACCGCCTCCCGGGCCGCCAGGAGATGATCCACACCGCCCGCCCGCCTGCTCTCCTCCGAAGCACCTCCCATTTCAAGGCTCTCTCCGTCTTCCATAACGACGGTGACGGAGCAGGCGGCAAAAGAATCTTCATACCATCTCAGGATGTTTTCACTCGAAGCGTACATCGTCTCGCCGAAGCCGTCGCCCCATGAGGACTGCCTGACCGATACCACTCTTTTATCCGCCCCGGCGGCAAGATCCGACATCTCCATACAGCGGCGCTCTCTTTCCTCGTGGGATATCCGGCCGACTTCCGGGTCGAATACCATCGGTTGTTCTTTTTCGACGGATTCCCCCCGAAAGAGGTACAGATCGCTCTCTGGCTCAGAGGCCCTGCAGTTTGCCATACAGGCTTCGATCAGGTTTTCAAGGACATCCCTGGAGAGGCTGTTCATATCCGCTACTCCCTGACGCCCTTGGGCGTCTATAACCCTGCACCCGATGCGGAAGGATGCGCCCTGTGTATCCTTTTCGGGCGAGCCGTCCCTGAGGGAGAAGTGGGCGGAGCTGCCGGCGGAGTAGAGAATATCGGCCATGACGGCGCCCTTTTTCAGGGCAGATCCCATGAGCCATTCCGCGATCAACTCAGCCTCACGTTTCCCGGGGATCTGCATCAAGAGGCCTTCATCTCCTCCAGTATGATCTTCCCGGCCTGGCCTACGTCCGATGCGGTAACGTTGAAATGCGTCACCAGCCGGAATCTCCTTTCGGAAACCACCCCGAACATGACCCCGCGGGCGGCGCACCTCCGGGAGAGTTCGGCTGAATCCGGGCCGGATCGGCCGAGCTGCACATAGACCATGTTGGTCGGTTTACTCACTTCCTCGACCGTCAACCCCCCGGATCGGAGAATTGCGGAAAGCATGGCGGCGTTTTCGTGGTCTTCGCCAAGCCGCCTGGACATATCTTTCAACGCTATGAGCCCGGCGGCGGCAATGACTCCCGCCTGCCTCAGACCTCCGCCCAGGCGTTTTCTCCAGTGACGCGCCCTTGCGATGAAATCCGAACTCCCGCAGAGCATCGATCCCACCGGGGCTCCCAACCCCTTCGAAAGGCATAACTGCACTGAATCAACTGCTGCAGTAAATTTTTTAACATCGACACCCCATGCGGCAGCGGCGTTGAAAACACGAGCTCCGTCGAGGTGTATCTTTAGCCCGTTGGTTCTGGCGCAATCAACTGTGGCCCCGAAATCTTCGGGGGAGACAGCTATTCCTCCGGCCCTGTTGTGGGTATTCTCGACGCAGAGCAGGCGGGCAGGCGCAAAGTGGACGTTGACGGGACGGCACCAGGAAGCCACGTTTGCAGGGGAGATTATCCCTTTTTTGTCGTCCGCGACGAGCGGAAGGATCCCCCCCATGGCCGAGAGGCCTCCGCCCTCGTAAATGTAGATATGGCTGTCCGCACCGAGAATGGCTCCATCCCCCCGCGAGCAGTGGGTAAGAAGGGCCACCAGGTTCCCCTGGGTCCCGGAGGTGACGAAGAGTCCGGCTTCATGCCCTGTTGCGGCGGCGGACTCTCTCTCCAGCTTGTTGACCGTGGGGTCTTCCCCGTAGACATCGTCCCCTACTTCGGCTGATGCCATTGCGGATCGCATTTCATCGGTCGGCTTGGTAACGGTGTCGCTTCGAAGATCTATTAAACTCATTGATCTGCAGGCCTCCTTCGGCCGGGCCCGTAACAGCCGTGGACCCGATTATTACAGATATAATAACATCATTTCAGCCTCTTCCTTTACTAAGGGTGGTTTTGAACCATGCGAGTGATGTTCGGGGAATGGCAGACAGATTTTCTATTGGGGCACAAAGGGGTCGCAGCGGATGGAGTTCAGATCCTGACCCCGAGGCGGGGCCACGGGAGAAGCCCCTCCGTCACCGAAACCCCTAGTTCGGTCCCGGGCCTGTCTACGCCGTGGAAATCGGACCCCGCCGTTGGGAAGAGACCGAATTTTGCCGCAACCTTCAGCCAGTAGTATATTTCTCCTGCCCCGTGATGCCCCGAGATGCACTCGAGCCCCCAGAGCCCGTGATCCACAAGGCTCCCGAGGAGTTTGAAAAGTTCATCCTCGTCAAGACCCATCAGGCCCGGATGCCCAAGCACGGGAAGCCCTCCGGCCTCCCGGACGGCGGACAGGCACTCTTCGGGCGCAAGCCTCAGGCTCGGGACATAGGCGGGACATCCGCGGCCAATGTATCTCTTGAAGGCGGAGGCCATGTCGGGGACAAAACCCTTACTGACCATGACCCTCGCGATGTGCGGTCTGGCGACGACCTCGCCTCCGGACTCGGCAGCTACCTCCTCCATCGAGATAGAGGCGCCGAGGGAGACGAGTTTTCCGATCATCTCCTCGTTTCTCTTCCGGCGGTTTGTCCGCAGGTTTTCGAGTTTTTTCTGGAAGGGCTTGTTCAGGCTGTCTATCCTGTACCCCATTATGTGCAGTGTGAAGGGAGCCTCCGCCGATAGTTCGACCCCCGGCACCCCCTGGACTCCCTCTTTTTTGCAGGCGTTCATGAACTTTTCCAGTCCGCTGGTCGTGTCATGGTCCGTAAGGCTGATGATCGCGACGTGCCTTTTTGCCGCACGCCGGACCAGGGCTTCCGGAGTGAATGTTCCGTCGCTGAACGTGCTGTGTGTATGCAGATCAACCGATATCATGACCAACAACTCCTTCAGCTGCTATCCTGCATGCTGTACATCGCAGGATCTGCCTTTCTGAGGATCTTGCCGGTCTGTTCCCCATCTTCTCCGGACACTGCCACTTCCGCAAAGCCCGAAAAGAGCAAAAGCCGTGGGGGAATGAATCTATTTTTTTGCATTTATCAGTTCCACCGTCTCGATGAGATCCCTAAGCATGGAGTACGCGGTATGCCTTGGCCCGATCCCTCCGCCGGCCACAAACACCTCCCCGAGAGTATCCGTCAGAAAGAGAACCCCGTTGGTGGCTCCGTGAACTCTCGAGAGCGGATTCGCCGCAGGAAGCACCTCGGGCCGGACAGATATGGAGACGGAATCACCCTCGGCCTCGACCCGCGTGATAAGGCGGACCGCCCCACCGGACCTGACTGCTTCCATCAGAAACCCAAGGCTGACCTGGGTTATCCCCTGCACATTGATGCTTTCCAGGGCAACGGGTGCCGCCCCCATCAGAACCTGGGCAATGATCGCCCCTTTTACGGCACTGTCCCACCCCTCAACATCGAAGGTGGGATCGGCCTCGGCAAATCCCTTTCTCCTCGCATCCAGGAGCGCGTCATCGAAAGAGGAGCCAGTAACCATCAGATCAAGAATATAGTTTGAAGTCGTATTCATAACTCCTTCACAGGAAAGAATTTTTGAACCCGTGAGGCAGTGCCTGGCAAAAGAGAAGAAGGGGGTTCCGCCCATCACCGCGGCCTCGAAAAAGAAGTGGGTATTTTTTCTGTTCGCCAGATCCATAAGTTCGCGGCAGGCAAGGAAGAGAGGCCCCTTGTTGGAGGTGATGACACCGATCCCTCTTTCGAGAGCCCCCTTGATATAGGCGGTCGGAACCTCGGGGGATTTTATAGTGGTGGACGTACAAACCACCAAAAGGTCGTAATCCATGCCTGAAACCATGTCGCCAGCCGACAGGGCGGCACTGCCGGCGGTTCCGGGATCGAGCCTCCCCGTGGAAGAATCCCTTTCCAGCAGATCCTGGATCCGTATCCCCTCAGGGTCTGAAACACACCCCCGGGAGCGCGTGGCTATGCCGACGAAACGGCAGTCTATGCCATAACTGCTCTTCAAAACTCCTGACTTGTTCCGTACGAGTTCGCAAAAAGCCCTTCCTACGTTCCCAAAGCCAAGGAGAAGAATTCTCACGTATTTTCGACCTCCAGATGATCACCCGGAAAGTTATCCGGTTTCTTCTATGATATCATTGCTTCTGTCATGAAATACACAGCATTGCTTCCTTTTCAAGGTTTCGGGCTTTACTCTGCGGTCGATCACTAACTCCATGGAGGGCTCTTCAAAATGAACGAGAACAAGTTGGATCAAAAGACAGTAGCCGAAGAATGCGCCAAAGTCGCCGCCCGCCTGGTGGAATCAGTCTCCAGAACAGCGCAGTTGTCGTCCCTGGCAACCCCTCAGATGCAGGAGATGTTCGGGGAATGGATTGAGATCATAGGCCGCCAGGTCATTCGCGGGCAGGAACTGCCCGGCAGGGTTGACGTCGCCCACACAGCCAAGGAGATAGGCATATCCCGGTCCACGCTCCTTGGAGTGCTCCTTTATCTTCACCGGCAGGGCTCCATATCCATTACTGATGTCGGAGTGGGAAAAGGCAGCGACTGCAACGAAGATATCTGCAGTTGCATGAAAGGTGAGTGACGGCCTTGACTGACATTGAACTCCTGTCGAAAAGAGCGCACATGAAAGCGGCGCGTGCGGAGGCTGGTTTCTTCGATCACCCGTCCAGGGGATCAATAATTGCGTCGATAGACCACACACTGCTCTCTCCCGCATCAACTCCTGCGGAGATCGCAGTTCACTGCGAGGAAGCCCTCAAATACGGCTTTGCGTCCGTATGCGTGCCGATTACTTCTGTCCCGGAGGCACACCGTGTTCTCAAGGGATCAAACGTGAAGGTTGGAACTGTATCTGCTTTTCCGCTGGGGACGATCCCCGTTTCGATCAAGAGCGCCGAAATCCTCTGGGCGCTGGAGCACGGGGCAGATGAGGTTGACGCGGTACTGGATCTTTCCGCGATAAGGAGAGGAGACAAGCAGGCCGTTAGCGAAGAGCTGCGCTCCCTCCGGGAGGCCGCCTCTGGATCCGTTCTCAAGGTGATCCTCGAGATGCCGCTCATTAACGACACCCAGGTGATCACAACGCTAAGGCAGGCAGAACAGGCCGGAGTCGATTTCGTCAAGACATGCACCGGCTTCGGCGGAGGTGTCACCTTCTACCATGTCGCCCTCCTGCGCACCGCGGCCTCGGATTCGATGAAGGTAAAGGCAGCAGGCGGGATAAAAACATACGCGGATGCAGAAATTCTGAAAGCCTTGGGCGCGGACAGGATAGGAACATCGAAGGCAATCTCTTTCCTCACACAAAAGGCGTGAGGAAAGAGGAGACAGACATCAGGCAGCAGGAAGCAGAAAACCCAAAAAAGGAAAACGAAAGGCGTAAACGGTGAACAGTAACTCGTGACGCGTGACGCGTGACGCGTGAAAGCCCATACAAGGCGAAAAGCGTGAACGGTGAACGGTAACTCGTGACGCGTGACTCGTACCCTGGCAAAGAACGCCGGGCACTTTGTAACTCGTAACTCGAAAGGTCAAAATCAGATCCCTCACCCTGAAGGATTCGGGATGACAGCAAAAGCAAAG
>JAUSOU010000061.1 GCA_030656095.1 Thermovirgaceae bacterium
GCTGCTGAACCGTCTAAAATCATGCCTCGTTGGGGCATGGTAAGGCACTGCTCACCCGGCAGTCGCCGAAAACGTTCAAGGTCCTGAAAAATTGACCGATAAACAGAGGGGTCTTCCGCCGGAAGGCCCCTCTGTTTTTGCAGGCGTTTCGCAACTCAGTCGGGGTTTGGTTCCCCGGCTGAGTTGTCTATTCCGGTCCGGGTTTGATTTCCTTTGCAGCCGCGGGTCTGGCCGTACCCCGCACTATGAGGACGACCGCCAGCAGGATGACTCCGGCCGCCAGAAGGCTTCCCGCATTCAGCCGCTCGCCCGCCAGCATCCAGCCAAGTGTGATGGCGACTACCGGGTTGACGTAGGCATAACTAGAGGCCAGGGCCGGGTCGGTCTTCTTCAGGAGCCAGATATAGGAACTGAATCCGACGATGGATCCGAATATGACAAGATAGCCCAGGGCTGCCACCGACTTGAGAGAGATGGCCTCAAGGTGGACTTGAGCGCCTTCGCCCATGGCCATGCCCGCTATCAGGCATAAAAGCCCGCCGGTGAGCATCTGCATGGAGATGGCCAGAGCCGGAGAATCAGGCAGATTCACGACGCGTGAAACCAGCGATCCCGTCGCCCACAGGAAGGCCGCAAACATCAGGACGACGAGGCCGATCGCATGTCCCTGGGTGGTTGCGTCAGATGTGGAGGTCGAACGGACAAGCAGGATTATCCCAGCGAAGCCGAGCAGCAGGCCTATCGTGGCGACCAGGCCGGGCCGGTCATGCCGCAGGGCGATCCACCGGATAAGTGCGATCCAGAGCGGCACGGTGGCGATGAGGATGGCGGCTATATTGGATGGGATCTGCTGTTCGGACCAGGCCACTCCGCCCGTTCCGCCGAGCAGCATCAGCGCTCCTACAATGGCGGCCCCTCTCCATTGCCGCCATGTGGTGTCGACCTCCCCCCGGCTCCATTTCCATGCGAACATCATGGCCCCTGCCGTAGTGAAGCGAATCCCAAGCATGAGGAAGGGGGGCAGTGTCTCTATGGCGAATTTCATCGCAAGATAAGTCGTGCCCCAGAAGAAGTAAACGGCCCCGAGGGCTGTCATTATTGGAAGTGTCAGCTTGCTGTCGTTCATTGATGCATCTCACCTTTCGAGTTTCGCATTCCGGGCCGGTTATCGCCTGTCCGGCAGAATATCATAGTGCATATCCCTGAATACACGGAGCACTGAAACGCCTACAATATAGGAAGTCTGAATTTTCTGAAAGGGGAATCCTCATGATCGGTACTCCGGTATTCGACCTCGATACACCCGCCCTGCTGATGGGTGAGATAGAGCAGGGTGTGACGGAGATCCGGCCCGGAAGCTACTCTTTCAT
>JAUSOU010000064.1 GCA_030656095.1 Thermovirgaceae bacterium
ACAAGATCGCCTTCAACAAGTATCTGGATCTTCTTGAAGAGGAGCTGTCCTCGGGTGAAAGAAACCCGGAGCATGAAAAGAGTTACGCCAAGTACTACGAGATCAGGACAACACCTGTGAAGGGTGTTGTCCTCACCCCGAAGCAGGACGCTATCGCAGAAACCGAAAAGAACTACGGCTACTTCGTTCTTGTTTCCAATGGCGTAAAGGATCCGCTTGAGGCTCTTGAGATCTACAGGGCCAAGGATCTGGATAGAAAAGGCTTTCGGCAATCTCAAGGAACGTCTCAATATGAGGCGCACATCTGTTTCATCCGACGAGAACCTGGACGGCAAGCTGTTTGTCCAGTTTGTAGCGCTAATCTTTCTCTCCTATATACAGAAGGCGATGAGCGACAACGACCTCTTCAAAAGCTACACCCTGCAGGAGCTTCTGGATGAACTGGATATCATTGAGCGCTTCGAACAGACCGGAAAGAGACATCACATCGGAGAGGTGACAAAGAAGCAGTCGCATCTGTATGAATGTCTCGGCGTGAGTGCCCCTTCATAGGTATAATTCGACGGGAATTCAGGTTGTAACCACCAATGTTTTGGTATGGGGTGCATGCGGGGGCGGCCTATGCAGTATCCGGGAGATGGTTTACGGTCCCATCCTGATCTGAATGCTTCAAGCACTTCCTGTTCACTCATATCCGTTGGTGTCCCCAGTACCTGGAGGCATGTTTCCGTCGACCCGAAACGCACCAGGGGGAGATGCCCTGTCCACCGTCGAAGTCTGTCTACAGTTGTGGGGCCCACAGGGGCAGAGCCCAGAAGGAAAGAGACCTTTGACAGGGCCTTACGCAACCTGTTCTCTTCAATGGGCAGAGTGCCACGGGCGGACAACTCCTCCAGGAAGTCGAAGTGCCGCGATACTAGGGGGGCTATTACCAGGCCCCCGGCATTTTCGGCCACTTCGGCCAGAATGGTCCAGTATGATGTGGTGTACCGGGGCAGCATGTGTATGACGGCGCATGGTTCGCGCAGGAACCAGTCGGACATGGCGGTTGAATTGGCGTGGTGCAGAGGGTTCACCATCAACAGATGCATGGGGTCTTTACGAAGAGAGGAGAATATTTTGCGGAAAGTAGCCGCGTTGGTGTCGTAGTTACGCCAGGTAAGAACAACGCCCTTGGGTTCGCCCGTCGTTCCTGAGGTGAAAATCACGATCTTTTCAGAGTTTTCGTCAGGCCGGGCTTCTTTTAAGGCGATTCCCCCGAATGATTCCGCCTCAAGACCATCGATAACATAAACCACGATATCGGGGCACCTGGTAGTTACCGCTTTTGTGATCTCTGGCGAAATAAGATTATCCACAAGCATCAGTCTGGCCCCGGCGATGGAGGCCTTGCAGGCCGCTAGCTCCCCCGTGTCGGACTGCCAGTTAAGCGTTACGGGGGTTGTTCCGGTGATCGCCGCAGCAAGGCGAAAGGCCAGGTCCGCGGGGTTGTTGCCTCCGAACCCGTTCAGGAAACGGTCTCCCTCTTTTAGACCAGCGCGGGTAAGCGCTCCGGCGGCTTTGACTGACATATGCAAAAATTGTCCCCGGGTGATGTGCCTGGGCATTGCGGCAACTTCTCCGGGTTGAGAGTAAAAGCAGATGAAAGGTGATGCGGGGTTCTGAAAGGCTTCCCGATATGGTTGCGGAAGACAGGCCGACAGGGTGGCGATTTCTGAATCGGGAATATCTGTCCTCAAATTGGTTCGCCTCCATAACAATTGGAAATGGGAGCCGGCATTTTGGCCTCGTTGTATTATTCTACTGCTTTTGCGAAAAGGGACGGGGAGAACTGCCGGTAGGCAGAAGTGTCCCGCGACAGAATGCATAGGCACGGTCCGAGGAACTTACGAGGGTATCCCGCACTCAAAGGGTCCCCCTTTTTTGCGCTCCAGGCTTATGTGAGGCATGAAGGTACAAAAGACCCGTTTATAGCGTCCGGCACCCCTGCCATTGGTTTCAAAGACATCACTGATGGCCAGGATATACTGAAACAGTTGCCTGGCAACCCGAAAGCGGCTCAATAATTTTCCCGCTGACAGGACGTAACTCTGTTCGTCCGGGGTGCCCCTGCCAGGCCTCATCTTATAGCGCTTTGTCCCGGAAACAAACACCCTTGTCATATATCGGGAGATATGTGCGGAAACGGGTCCGTATTACTGCTGTCGACATGCTTTATCGTTTCCCATACGATAAAATTTACGAGGAGGGGTTGCTATTGAAAACCACACGTCTGGCTGTCGTAGGCGCGCTGTGTTTGCTGTTGCTTGCGCTGCCCTCCACGCTGCCCGCCGCCCAGGTGGAAGAGCCGCAGACATTTCAGATGGGTACGTTCAAC
This sequence comes from Thermovirgaceae bacterium, assembly GCA_030656095.1. GTDB lineage: Bacteria > Synergistota > Synergistia > Synergistales > Thermovirgaceae > UBA2252. The sequence continues at coordinate 2,378 of JAUSOU010000064.1, forward strand.
CTGAAAAACGTTCCTGTATTTTCATACGAGGATGGCAATATTCTCGTCACTTGGCGGATAAGGCTGGACAGGATGCAGTTTGAACTGATAAACAGGACCCCGGGGATCATTGAGGTGGAGTGGGACAAGTTCTCGTTTACCGACGCAGATGGCAGGGTCAGCAGGGTTATTCGTAACGGTGTCCAGTATGTGAACAGGGACAACCCCCAGCCTTCCATGATTCTCCCTCCAAGAGGGAGGGTTTCGGATTATCTGCTTCCAGTCGGCAATATCTACTGGAACGACAAACCTGTCGAGTACGAAAAGATCACGGTCACAGACGAAGACGGCAAAAAGACGATCTTGACGGTACCTAAAAAAAGGGACAAAGCTGACAACAGCAACTGGAACATTTGTGAGCTTGCTCCCTGGCCAGCCGGGGGCAGAATTTTCTGCCCGGTGGAAAAATACAAGCGCGTCTATTCCCGAAAACAGCTGTCTATGCTCATGACGCTTACGCTCAATGGAGCCGATACCAGATACTATGTCTTCAATTTCGATTTCCCGATGTATGCCGATACTCCGGAGCCCGAAGATGCTCCCGTTATTTTATCGATGGCGCAATACCTGGAGCTGGGCCAAAAAACAGGGGAGGGCTACATCATCATCAAGGGCGTCGCCATGGGCAGCCAGGCAGAGAAGAAAGGCATTATCGCCGGGGACATCCTGATGGAGATCGACGGAACATCCGTAACAGGCATGGGAGTCAAGGCTGTGGAAGAGTACATCGCCGGCATGGCCAGAGCCGGCAAAAGCGTCATTGTCGTTTATTCGCACCAAGGTTCTAAAAATATAGTGATGCTCAAGTAGAAAAATCGCGGACCCGCCCGCGAATAATCAGCCTCTAATAAGGGTTTTGGTTGAAAAAATTTCAGCCGGAGCCTTTTGGTTTACTGTTTTTTGTCCTGTACCGTTGACACTTTTTAAATATTTCACACAAAAGGGTTTGCGCAGGAAGGGAAGTCATCATTTTTTTACGGTTTCGCGCACAGGCGCGCTGTCACTTGTCCGGATTCCTCCAAGCGAATTCTGGAGACGAGGGACCGTAGAACGCGTTCGCCGCTTCTGTGAGCAATGCCCAGTTCTGATTACCGAAGTCGAAATGCCACCATTCCTCAGGATAGTTTGTGAAACCGGCCCCGCGCATAATTGTGTGGAGCATGCGTCGATTGCGCAGGACGCATACATCCTTCCCTGAAAGGGTCTCTCCCGCTTCGACGCGGTCTTCAAGCCAACGGGTTATTGAGTGTTGAGACGTTTCGTCAAAACCGGAACCCATATCGAGCATCACGCCGTCCGCATCGGCAATGGTACAATCGACGGCCCCTCCCGTGAGGTGCGGCGAGGGCCTGGCGGGATCGCACGATGGAAGCGCGACGAATTGCGAAGCCGCCTCTCTCAAGGATTCATCCAGCGCATTCGGGGATTTTTCGCGGAGCCGTTCCACGTAGGCGGAGAACAGGGCGTTCTGGAGCCGGGTTGACCTCCATCCGTCCATAAGAACTATGCGATGCCCTGCGGGAAGGAATCCGGCTGCCGATACAAGCCTGCGCAAAACCCCCTCGCGAAGGTATAACTCCGGGAGAGCGCCTTCGATCCCTTCGAGATAATACTGCGGCAAAACCACGACCCGATCCGGGCAGAGACTTGCGGGAACGACGGGTTCCCCGTTCTCCACTATAGGTACTGATCGCGACCTGGCCCAGGAAAATTCTAACCGGGAAACAGGATCATCGTACACGCGTCGTCCCTCCTAGTCGTCCCTCCTAGAGGTTGAGAAGCCTCGGGATCAAGGTGGTCAATGGCGGGAATGCGATTATTGCGAGCAGCACGAGCATGGCGACACCGATGAAGGGCCAGATATGGATGAACACGTCCGACAGTTTTACATGGCCGACGGCAGCCACGATATAATTGCAGGCACCCATAGGGGGTGTTATCAGCGCGATCGTCACGTTGAGTGTCATCACGATCCCGAAATGGAGAGGGTCGATCCCCGCGCTGATCGCAAGGGGGGCGAAGATCGGCGTCAGCAGCGCAAGCGTCGAAACCTCCTCCATGAACATGCCGACCGGGAAGATGATAGCGGAGAGAACGATCATGAGCAGAAAAGGGCTACTGACGAGGCCGCTCTGCGTTAGCAGCGTGGCAAAACGCTGCGGAACCTGGTCCCATTTGAGCAACCACCCGATGACCGTCGCGGCCCCGATTATGAGGAAAATAGAACTCGTCAACCGGACAGTTTCAAAAAGAGATTCCCTTAACCCCTCCCACGTCAGTTCCCTGGTGATAAACACGCCCGCGACAAGGCAGTACGCGGCGGCAAGGGCGCCGGATTCTGTTGGCGTTACCACGCCCGTTACGATCCCGCCGATGATGATCACCGGGGCGAGGAGTGCCGAGGATGACCGTTTGAGGATCTGCCCGGTATGCGCTCTTACTGCCTTTGAATTCAGGATTGGCATCTGGTGCTTCCGGGAGTAGAAATAGTTCATGATCATGAAGGCACCGCCCAGAACAAAGCCGGGAAGGATGCCCGCCGCGAAGAGACCTCCTATGGAGGTATTTGTCATAGATGCATAGATGATCATGAAGATGCTCGGAGGAATGATCGGCCCGATCAGGGAACTGCTGGCCGTCAGGCCCGCGGCATAGGGAGGAGAAAATCCGTCTTTCACCATCGCCGGGATCAGAATCGCGCCGAGCGCGGAAGCGTCCGCCGCAGCCGAGCCGTTCACGCCTGCCAGAATGATCCCGGCCACCACGTTCACGTACCCAAGGCCTCCACGGACCGATCCCACCATCAATCGACTGAAGTCCAGAAGTCGATCGGTCAGCCCCGTGCGGTTCATCAGGGTGCCGGCCAGAATAAAGAAGGGGATAGCCATGAGCGTGAAGACGTCCATGCCGCCGTAAAGCTGCTGCGCCATAACCCGTATCAGAGACCAGTCTCCCAGGATTGTAATGCCGATGAGCGATGCCGAGAGCAGCGAGATGTACAGCGGCAACCCCATGAGCATCAGGATGAAGAAGGATGTCATCATTGTCAGGCCCATATCAGAGAGTGACCTCCTTTTCGATGCCCGCAGCTTTCGGAAGATGCGTCAGCACGATAGCGGCAATTAGCAGAAGAAAGCCGACAGGGAGCGAGAGAAGCGGAATCGTCTTGGGGATATTTAGTGCCATCGTCTGCATGTGCCACATGCTTATGGCATTGTTGAGTCCAAGGACGATCATGAGGCCAAGAACCATAAAGGAAATGACGAGTCGCACAAGAGCCGCGACTTTCTGGGCAGACGGATGCATTCTTTTGATGATGAAATCGATGGCCATATGGTCTCCGTGCAGAAATGCTCCGCACGCGCCCATCATAACCAGCCAGACGAGGGAAAAGCGTGCGACTTCTTCGGTCCAGATCACGGAACTATGCAGAAAGTATCGGGAAAAGACACCCATCAGAATATCCGCGATCATAAGAACCAGAAACGCCCCGGCGCTCCAGGCGCTGAGGCGTTCCAGTCTCGCGGTCCAGACGGATATCCCCGATTTCAGGGATGGCTCCGTCATGAGTGCTATTTTCCCTTTGCCTTGTCGTTGGAAGCCTTTGCGCTTTCAAGAGCGAGGTCGAGCCACTCCTTGGTCATCTTCTCCTTCAGCCACTCGACATAAGCGGGCTGTCCGACCTTGCGGAAGGACTCCAATTCCACAGGGTCAGGAGCATAGGCCTTCATGCCATTGTCCACCAGGAACTGCACATCCAATGAATCCTGCTTCTCCATGGCATTTCTATTCAGAGCATTCGCCTTCTTGCCCGCCTCGATGATGACCTTTTTAAACTCGGGAGAGAGGGCGTTGAACATGTCGCCGTTGATGACGAGGAACTGGTCGGAATACTGGATGTTCGCAAGGGTCAGATAGGTCTGCACCTGGAAAAGGCTTCCCATCTTGATGTACATGGCGGGGTTCATCTGGCCGTCCACGACGCCCGTCTTTAGCGCCATGTAGAGTTCGGTCCAGGGGATTGGCGTGCCGCTGGCGCCGAAGGCCTTGTAAAGCGTGACCTGTCCTTCATCCATGCCGCGGAATTTCAGTCCCTTGAAGTCCTTAGCCGTCCTGATTTCCCTTTTGTTGTTCGTGAAGGCCAGGAAGCCGCCTTCTTCAACCGCTTCTAGAAGAACGATACTGGTTCTCTTCTGAAACTCTTCCTTCGCCTTGGTCCAGAAGGTCCCCTCGTCGAAGAAAACATGCGCGGCCTTATAGCTGTCAAACATGAACGGAATGGCGGAGGCATAGATCTCGGGGAAGAGCGGAGCGATTCCGCCAAAAGAGGCAATGTTGATTATTGGCTGGTTCATGCCCTTTTTGGACATGAGTTCCATGCGTTCCTCTTCGTTTCCGAGCTGACTGTCCGGGAAGAGATTGAGGACTATTGCACCCTTCGTACCCTCTTCAACAAATTTCTTGAAGTTCGTTGCGTAAAGGTGCACCGCATTATTCTCGACATCCGCGGGGCCGTTGTAGGCCAACTTCACTTCTGTCGCCGCCAGGGCCATTCCGGAGGACGCCATAACTATGCAGAGAGCAAACAGGAAAAGCTTTTTCACACCAACCACTCCTCTCATGAAAAAAATAATTAATCAAAAATATAATTTACACCTAGGAGGAGTAAATGTCAAATCCGTTGACACCTGGAGTGAGGCAATGCGGTTCTGGGTATCTGATAGAGATCTCTTAACCAGGATCTGTACAAATGGTATCCGGAATGGCAACCTTTAAATCTGCTTCTATTCTCACTCCTTTAATACTGAACAGCCGGTCGTTCTGAGTAACGAAAATAAGGTCTTTCGGGCCTGGCAGCCATGGTTCCACCTTCGGCGGCAGTCCTCCTGGCTGTGCCGTGGCGACCGCGGCCGGTCAATCAGCGAGGAAGTTCATCGAGAGGGGATCCCCTTTTTTTTGTGGTGCACCTGTACAATAGCCGTGAGATGGGGATGATTTGTCAACTCTTTCAATACATGCCTGAAAGAACGGAGAAAGACTAATGCGGATAACCTTTTTGCCCATTGGCAGTATGGTGACTGTGGAAGCAGAGGAGCGAACAGTCGGCCAGGTTGCAGCCCGCCTGGGACCAGGCCTTGATCAGCCCTGTGGAGGAGGGGGAACCTGCGGGAAATGCAGGATCCTTGTCCCCAATTCGACCTCCGAACCGAGTGTTACCGAACTGAAATTTCTCTCTTCTGAAGATCGGGCCAGCGGCCTTCGCCTTGCCTGCCAGTGCCCGCTGGAGGACGGTCTTGTTGTCAATCTTGGCGACTCATTGGAAGAAAAGCGGGACAGGATCCTCAGCGGCGATGCCGGGGCGCGCTATAAGAGAAAACCGCAGCCCGTAGTCCGAAAAAAACGGATTTGCCTGATCAAGCCCGAGGTCAATGACCCGGGTACATCCCTCGCAGCTATCCTGCGCAGGGAGACAGGACAGAAGGATATGCAGATCTCACTGCAATTGCTGCAGAGCCTTCCCGGGGCCTTTGCGAAAGGGGAGAGCGCAGTAGCCGTAATATCACATTCCAGGCTTGTTGCGCTTGAAGAGGATGAAAAGATGGATGGCGTCTTTGGTGTCGCGATCGATATAGGAACCACCACCCTCGTTGTATGGCTGGTGGATCTTGACACGGCAACGGTTATAGACACGGTCTCGGAGTTGAACCCGCAGACCTCTTCCGGAGCGGACGTGCTGTCCAGGATATCAGTGATCCAGAATAGAGTAGCCGGTCTCGAGATGCTCAAAGTTGCTGTCCTGTCATCTCTGAACAGAATGATTTCAACGCTGGCCAGGAGGAACGGCATTGCCCCGGCGGGCATTTACGCCGCGGCCGTGTCCGGGAACACCTGCATGGGGCATATCTTTATGGGGATAGACCCTTCGACCATCGGGCGAAGCCCATTCATTCCCGTCACCCGGAGCCTTCCACTCCAGGACGCGGGATCATTGGGTCTGGAGATCAATCCACAGGGCGAGGTTTTGATGATCCCGTGCATATCGGGCTACGTGGGGGGCGACATAACGTCCGGAATCCAGGCCTCCGCCATGTTCAAAAGCCCAGCGATCACTCTTTTGGTAGATATCGGGACCAACAGCGAGATCGTTCTGGGCAACAGGAATTTTCTCCTCGCATGCTCCGCCGCGGCCGGCCCGGCCTTTGAGGGCGCCCGGATCACTCACGGGATGCGGGCCGGGAACGGGGCCGTGGAAAGGGTCTCCTTTCAGGATGGAGAGATCCGCCTGGGCGTGATCGGTGATCTCGCCCCCGCAGGGATATGCGGCTCCGGTCTCGTGGATCTGGTTGCGGAGATGCGCCGTTTCGGCCTGATAGACAGAAGCGGCAAGTTCGCCGATCCCGCCCCGGACAGCTGGCTGCACAGCCGCATTTCGAAGAACCCGCAGGGCATGAAAGAATTCCATATATACGGCACAATGACGAATGAGTCCGCGAACGGTCTTGTTTTTTCCCAGAAGGACGTCAGGGAGGTTCAATTGGCTAAAGGCGCCATTGCGACCGGGATACAGATCCTTCTTGAGAAAAAGAACCTGAAACCCGGTGACCTGGACCGGGTCGTTGTGGCCGGAGCTTTCGGAAACTATCTCAACAGCGAAAATGCCGTAAAAATTGGGATCCTCCCGGAAGTTTCCACCGAAAAGATCGAATATATTGGAAACTCCTCTGTCATGGGCGCCTTTCACGCTCTTGTTTCCCTGAAAGACTATCGTTTCATGGAGAAGATCGCCCGGGAGGCTGAGTACGTGGAACTTTCTTCGGTGGGCGATTTCCAGCGGCGCTTCCTTTCGAATCTGCACTTTTAGCCGGGGCCGTTTCGGCAAGAGGAGCGGTGCATGAACAATTTTGAAGTGTATCTTCAGTCACAACGCGAAAACGCCGGACCGCCGACTCTCGAAACCAGAAGAGCTGGAACCCTGGATCTGGATCTGGGGCCCCTGGAGGCTCACTACCGGAGACAGGGAGAGGCGGCTTTCAGGTATTTTTGCAAATTCTCCGAACTTTGGATGAGTCCGCAATGTCGGGAAGCTATCGAACCGGGAGCCAGCATAGTCTTTATCCCGGCCAGGATCCTTTCCGAAAAATTGCAGGGCAGCGAGATGGTGGAGACAGGAGGAGAGTTCAGGGAGTTACTCGAACGCACGCGAAGAACAGCTCTTCTGGTATGGACCATTGGCGGGCGTATCGAAGAGCAGATCTCCCGGTATTGCGAGGGGAATGAAAGGCTCGTCGGCTTTCTGCTGGACGCAGCGACCTCCCTTTTGCTGAACGAGATGCACAATGTGTTGAGAGCCCTTGTCAAGGAAGAGGCCTTATCACTCTTTTCTCTTTTTCCCATTGCTGAATACTACCCTGGAGTCGGGAGCCCAGATTCCAGCCTGATCCGGCCGATCCTTGATATCTCGGATGCGGACAGGCGTCTTGGTCTGGCGACGAACGACCAAATGATGATCCACCCCAAAAAATCCCAGTGTTCTGTCGTTCTTCTGGGGGAAGAGAAGGACTCCCGGATACTTGTGAATTCTCCCTGCATTCCCTGTCAGGGGAAGAAGTGCATGTACTTTCAGTTGGGAGGGTGTCATGTTGGGAGGGCGGGCGGAAGCGTGACGCATGGCTCGTGACTCGTAGGAACAAGGGGTCTTCGGGAGGCATTAAGCGAGAACGGTCAACGGTAAACAGTGAAGGGTGAGAGATCTGGAATTGCTATTATAATGAGCAAGTTACAGGAGGTGATGCACGGTGGAGGATATGCGTCCGGGATGGGACGAGTATTTCATGTCGATCGCGGCGGTTGTTTCGAGCAGGAGCACATGTCTCAGAAGAAAGGTTGGCGCGGTTGTCGTGAGAGACCGTCAGATCGTCAGCACCGGTTACAACGGTGCGCCCAAAGGCACCCCCCACTGTTCGGAGACGGGCTGTCTGAGGGAGAAGATGGAAGTTCCTTCCGGGGAAAGACATGAGATATGCCGCGGTTCGCACGCCGAGGTGAACGCCATAGCCCAGGCGGCGGCGATGGGTTCTTCGACGTCGGGTTCCATGATCTACTGTACCCACGAGCCTTGCTCTTTCTGCACCAAGGCCATAATCAACGCCGGGATAAAGCGGATCGTCTTCGTGAATTCGTATCCCGACACTATCGGCTGCCTGCTCCGCGAGGAGGCGGGCATAGATGCAACCCGGCTTCCTGATTGCCCGCGACCATCCCCGGAAGAGAGGTGATGCGGTTTGGCGATCGAGATCTCCGGCAGGAAAAAAGCAACCCGGAATTTCCGCATCGAGGACTTGATAGGCCTTGAGCCCATCAAGCGCGAGTTGCGCAAGATCGAGGCGATGCTCTGGCTGAACAGCCACCGCCGAAGCGAAGAGCTGGGAGAGTTGCGGCTTCAGTCCTTCCATTTCAGTTTCCGGGGAAACCCTGGTACGGGAAAGACGACAGTTGCCAGGCTGATCGGCGATATTTTCCACAGGTACGGGATCCTCCGCGTGGGCGACGTTGTCGAGGTGGACAGGGCAAAACTCATCGGCCCGACGCCTGGCGAGACCGAGACCAAAACCCGCAAGGCATTGAAAAGTGCACTCGACGGCGTTCTCTTCGTTGACGAGGCATACAGTCTTCTCGGCTCCGGCGACAGCGCCGACCCCGGGATGCGAGCCCTTGAGGTGATCCTCAAGGGTATGGAGGACTACCGCGACGCTCTCATCGTCATTTTTGCCGGTTACCCGATGGAGATGGATCATTTGTTCGACGCAGTGACGGGGCTGAGGAGCAGGGTCCCGTATCATCTGGAATTTCCCGATTATTCCCCAAGGGAACTTGTTGATATTGCCATTTTCATGGCGGCATTAGAAAATATTGAACTCTCCGATGAAGCTTCCGCGATTTTTCTCAAGATCATGGAGGAACGCTCAAAACTTCACGGTTTCAGCAACGCGCGGGAGGTGCGGAACCTTCTTGACCATGCAAAAGCACGGCTTTCGGCCCGCCTCCAGTCTCGAAGAAAGGTCACCCAGTGGGACATGAAGGTTCTTACAGCGCTGGATTTCGAGGAGGAGGGCTCGGAGGCGCTGTTATCACTCGAGGAGGCAAAACGCGAGATGTACCGTTCGCCCTCGGACGTGGGTGCCAGATCCGCTTTCGCTGCCGTATGTGCCGGGGCTGGTCTCTGGTCCGACGCGGCATCCGTTATCCAACCCGTTGAGGGCTCTATATCCGGAAAGACCGCGGCCCTTTACGGAAGGGCCCTTTACACCACGGGCGAGAGGAAAAGATCATGGGAGGTCTTCTCGAAGATGGGCTCAGCGCCTTCGGGCTCCTTTTATCAGGGGCTTTCCGCGCTCTGGTCCGGAGACAGCAGCGCAGCTTCTTTGCTGCTGTCCTCAGCAGCCGTCACAGAACCGGAAAACCCTGATGTTCTTTTGGCCCTCTCCGTCGCCAGATTCTTTTCCCGGGATTTTGCAGGGTCCGTCGAAGCCTTCCTGATAGGCGCGGATATCGCGGTGTCCAGTCTCCCCCCGGTGATCCTCCGGGATCTTCCATTCGAAACGATGCAATGGCCCGAGAGCGCTTCGCATCTTCGCCGGGGACTTTTCTTCGCTTACGGCAGCCCGGACAGGTCCCGGCTGCTTTTCGCCCAGGCCCTTATCGCTACAGGTGACGGACGTGCTCTTGTTTCTGCCGAGGGAGTCGTTTCAAGATGCATAGAGAATATCCCCGACGATCCGGTTGCCCACAGGATGATGTCGCTTATCCATGAATCCGCCGGCAGGATTCCCGAGGCTGCCGTTTCTCTTGAGATATCCCTTGAACTGGAACCAAGGAACACGGAGGACTGGCGGCATCTTGCCTCGCTTTTCGAGAAGACAGGCCAACCTGAACGTGCCGAGGAGATATTCAGGGATATCCTTGAAGAGGACACGACCGGAGGTGCCGGGATCCGTCTCGCAAGAGCCGCCGAGGCCAGGGGCGAAGAGGAACAGGCCCGTGGGCTTTATCTGAAGGCCTGGGAGGCAGGCCTTTCGGGAGAAGACCGCTCTCTCTGCGCCCTGAAAATGGGCGTTTTCGCCGTCTCTTCAGGCCGGTTTGCCGAGGGGGTCCGGTTTTTTCGTGAGGCAGGGGATCTGACGGATAACCCTGAGGCTTCCTTCTGGCTTGCAAGAGCCCTTTTGGAAGAGGACAAGTGGCAGGAGGCGGAAACACTTCTGCTGATACCATCCGTAGAGGAGTCAACCGAAATGCCCAGGCTCTACTGGCTGGCGCGTTTTTTTGTGTCAAGGCGGGATCTTTTCAGCGCGAAGAACCTGGACTGGAAGGGGCTTTCAAATCCTTACCTTAGCCTTGTCCGGGGGGTGGCGGCGGCCCTTTCAGGCGACCCTGGTTCACGCGCTCTGCTTGAGGGAATCCCCGAAAGAGTTATGGGAAGCGATGCGTTGGCCTTCCTCTGTTCGGCGAAGGCAGCGCTCAGGGAGTGGGAGGAGGTCCGAAGACTGGGAAGATTGGCCCAGACAGCGGAGTATGGCCCCTACCTGTGGGAACGCCAGCTAAAAAAACCAAAGGAAGAGGCCGCGTATCTTGCCTCGATGGCCGATGCCCATCTCGGCGACTGGGCGGCAGCCCGCGATGGTTTCAAAAGGAGCGCATCGGTCCTCAGGCATCCTGGCCCCTATTTCGCCCTTGGTGTTTCTTTGGTGGCCTCGGGCAATATCGACGAGGCAAAGCGGGTTCTGACACAGATCCAGGCGGCCTCTCCCTCGCTTTCGAATAAACTAGAGGTGCTGATAACACAGAACAGCGGCATCAGGAAGATGATGGCGGATCCCGTGGACCCAGGCATTCTGGATCCCTTCGCCTTTATCTGACCCTGGAACCGCTATCCGGAAAAATCATCTACAGGGAGGCAAACGCCATGGGCGTAACAAGAGACGATGCTATGAAACTGCTTCGTGAACACAACAAGGAGATCAACCATATCCGCCATGCGCTGGCCGTCGAGGCGGCGATGCGGCATTTCGCGAAGGTCAACGGGGGGGACGAGGATCTCTGGGGTCTGGCGGGCCTGATCCATGACGTGGACTGGGAGACGACCAGGGAAGATTATTCCCGGCACACCCATGTCGGTGCGGGGTGGCTCAAAGAGGCTGGTTACCCGGACGAGATAGTCAGGGCAGTGCTGGCACACGGCTGGGGGATATGCTCCGACGTAGAGCCTCTTACGGCGATGGAAAAGCACCTTTATGCCATAGATGAGCTGACGGGCTTCGTAACCGCGGTCGCCCTTGTGCGCCCTGGAAAATCGCTGCAGGATCTGACGGTGAAATCAGTAAACAAGAAGTGGAAGGACAAGGCGTTCGCGAGGGGCGTCGACAGGGCTGTCATCGAGAAGGGGAAAGCCATTCTCGACACTCAGCTGGAAGACCTGATCGACGGCGTGATCACAGCTCTCAAGCCGATAGAGCGCGAGATAGGACTCGGCGAGGGGAACTAATCGGCCATCTCCGAGTCGAGCAGGCGCCAATTTGGCTCTTCGGCGCCAGGGTCGAACCGCAGGAGCATGTATCCGCCGATGTGGCCGTCCTCGGCCCACACTATGCACCAGCTGGGGCCGACAAACCATACCAGTGAGGGATCGTATATCCTCATGGTTCCGCCATGAATTCCTTCCCAGGGGATGATGTCGTCCCTGGAGAGAAGGCTTGCGGAGATCCATGCCCGAGGGTCGGGTCTGGCCTTTGTCTTCAGCCTCTCCCAGTCGGGCCTGGGAATTGGCTCGTCGTCCATATCAGCGGATATCCGCGCCCTGGCTTTTTCGAGCTCTTCGAAGGTCAGGGCGAGTTTTTCCTGAAGCTGCGTGTTCTCTTTGACCATCCTGGCGTATCTCCAGAAGATCACCCCGGAAGCGGTCGAAAGAAGCAAAACGACAATGACGAGCAAAAGTGCGCCCTTACCCTTCATCCTGACCCCTCCCCAGTCCCGATTTTCCGGTATATGTGATATGGTCAGATCCCATTCTGAACTAATAGTGTAACATCGAAACGAAAAGGAGAGAGTGATCTTATGAAAATGCCCGGTTCCATCCCTGAACTTACTTTCAGGTCCCTGCTGCTTGCCGCTGCCGGATCGATAGTGATCGCGGCAAGCAGCTCCTACGTGGCTCTCCGTATGGGGGCCCTTCCCTGGCCCACGATCTTCGTAGCGGTTCTTTCCATGGCTATTTTGAGGCCCTTCGGGGCATCACTCAGGGAGATCAATGTGGCTCACACCGGGATGTCGGCCGGAGGGCTTGTGGCAGGAGGGCTTGCTTTCACGCTTCCCGGGATCTGGATGGCTGACCCTCACTCGAATCTTGGAGTGGGGATGGTAGCTGTCACGGCTCTTGTCGGGGCATCGCTGGGGATCGCCTTCACGGGGCTTTTGAGAAAACATTTCGTGGTGGATCTGAACCTGCCGTTTCCCATGGGAGTTGCCGCCGCCCAGACGCTCCAGGCCGGAGACCAGGGCGGAAAGAAGGCATCGATCCTCTTTGCCTCCTGCGGCTTTTCCGGTGTTCTGGCTTACCTGCGGGACGGAGCCGGGGTCATTCCCCCTGTGCTGGGAAAGGGACCTCTTTTCAGCGTCTGGCTTTCACCGATGGCGATCGGCATAGGGTTCATCATAGGGCCGCTTTACATGGGGACTTGGGCGGCGGGGGCGATGCTTGCCCACTGGTTCATGGTCCCTTACGGGCTTTCCGCCGGATGGTTCGCGGACGAATCCGCGGCCATGGCCTTCCGGAACAGCCTTGGGATAGGGTTGATCGTCGGAGCAGGACTTGCTGTGCTTTTTAAAGGTGCCGCAAGGACGTTTGCCGGGACCCTTGCAGCTTCGGCGAAAAATCTCCGTGTGGTCGCAGTTGTCGGGGCACTGTCGGCTGGTGTCCTGACCTTTGTGGTTGGCGTTCCGCTTGTTCCGTCCTTTCTGGCCATCGCGGGAGTATGGGTGACGATTGTAATGGCCGCAACCATTACGGGACAGACGGGGATCGACCCCATGGAGATATTCGGAATACTCGTTCTGCTCGCTGTCAGGACTGTGTGGCATGTCGGCGGCCAGGATGCCTTTATGATCACCACGGTTGTAGCTGTAGCGACGGGTCTGGCCGGTGACGCGATGCAGGATTTCCGCGCCGGGGCGATTCTCGGGACCGACCCGCGCGCCCAGCTGGTGAGCGAGGCGATCGGCGGACTGATAGGGGCCATCGCCGCGACATTCACGATATTCCTGCTCAGGGACGCTTTTGGAGCGATGGGTCCCGGGACGGATCTTGTCGCCCCCCAGGCTTTTGCCGTAAAAAGCATGATCGAAGGTCTCCCTGACAGGGGGGCATTCATCGGCGGACTCATCGGCGGTCTTGCGCTGACCTTTTTGGGGGTTCCGTGCATGACCGTGGGCATTGGGGTCTATCTCCCAGTTGCTATTTCCCTTGCTGCCGGAGCCGGAGGGTTGTTCCGGTTTTTAGTCGACAGATCCTTCCCAGGCTCGCGAGACAACATGGTTCTTGTGGCCTCCGGATTTCTCGGGGGAGAAGGAATAGCCGGAGTGCTTTACGCGATCTGGAAGGTCGCGACTCTCGGATAAGGGGGGACCCTGATGTGGACGATCGGACATGCCCAGGATCATGGGAGGGGAACCGGATGCACAGTTTTGATCTTTCCCGAGGGAGCGACCGCCTCCTGCGACGTGAGAGGCGGAGCGCCCGGAACGAGAGAGACCGCCCTTCTTGCCCCCGAATGTCTGGTTGAAAAGGTTACGGCAATCGTTCTCTCCGGCGGAAGCGCGAGGGGGCTCGCCGCGGCAGACGGCGTCATGCGATTCTGCGAGGACAAGGGGTGGGGATTCGACACCGGTTTCGGGATCGTTCCCATAATCCCGGCCGCGTGCCTTTTCGACCTCTCCTGCGGAGATCCGGATGCCTGGCCCGACCCCGCCATGGGAAGAGAGGCAAGCATCTCCGCCAGATCTCTCGAAGAGAGTCCCATGGGGAATGTCGGCGCTGGTACCGGGGCAACGGTGGGCAAGTACACGGGCCTTGAAAGGGCAATGAAATCCGGTTTCGGATGGTGCAAAAAGGTCTCCGGATCACTGGAGGTCTCCGCTGTTGTGGCTGTAAACGCTTTCGGTGCAGTGAGGGATGCATCCGGCAAGTTCATCGCGGGAGCGCTGGACGACGGTAAGGTGATCGATCCACGCTCGCTGTTCGAAACAGGGGGAGTCTGGAGCGGCTGGGGGAAGAACACCACGATCGGGGTCGTCGTAACCAATGCCTCACTGGACAAATCCGGCTGCAGGCGCGTCGCGATCATGGGGCACACGGGCCTCGCCTCCGCGATCTTCCCAGTACATACCCCTTTCGACGGTGATACGCTCTTTTGTGCCGCGACTGCCGAAACATCCGCTGATACCGTTCTTGTCGGAACTATGGCTGCCGCCGCGATGGCTGAAGCGGTGCAGAATGCCGTTCTTTCCGCGAGAAAGGCCTACGGGCTTAAGTCGGCCCTGGATATCTCTTTGGTTGAGGAATAATCAGTAAGCCTGCTGATTCGTTTTTTTCACAAAGAAAGATACTTTTCTAAAGACAGCAGAAAACGGTCTGAGCTGGAGGTGTCCTTGATGACGATAAGGGTAATATTGGCGGACGACCATCCGCTGACCCGCGCGGGCTTGAGGGACTACATAGAAAAGGAAAAGGATCTTGAACTGGTGGGAGAGGCCTCCGACGGATTGGAAGCCTGGGAACTGATCGTGCGAGAGAAGCCTGACGTTGCTCTTCTGGACATCAGGATGCCGGGCGAGAACGGCGTCTCCCTTGCAAGGAAGATCAAGGACTCGAAACTTCCTGTTATCCCCGTGATGCTTACTTCTTTCGACGCCCAGCAGTATGTTGTCGCCTCCCTCAGGGCGGGGGCCAGGGGGTATATCCTCAAGACTGTGACGCCCGATGAGCTGTCGCGTGCGATACGGATAGTCGCCCGCGGGGGGCTCTATCTTGACGGGGAGGTCGCGCGGAGCATCGAAGACGAAGATTTGGCGTTCGAGGCGCTCTCTGCCAGGGAACGGGAGGTTCTCCTGTACGCCGCAAGGGGTCTTTCGAGCAAAGAGATAGCCGCTGATCTTATCATCAGCGAGAGAACCGTCCAGACCCACCTGGCATCCATCTACGACAAACTCGGCGCCAGGAACAAGACCGAGGCAATGCTGCTTGCCCTGAAATACGGGGTCGTCGCGCTGGAGGAATTGATCGAATGAGGAGACACCTTCTTATCCTGCTGACTGTCGCGATCATGATACCTTCCTTCGCGGCGCTATTTGTCGGCGGGTTGGGACTTGTCCAGCACGAAAAGACCATGGAGCGGGTGGCAAGATCATATGTCGAGGATCTGGCGGGAAGCGTGGCGTCACGCCTTGAGATGGGGTGGAGCTGGTCAGGGTCTTTCCCCTTGAACGACAGGGAGCGGTATTGGCGCCTGCGCCAGATCACCTGGGGGCTTTCGATCCCGGGGTGGATCGCCGTAGTGGATGTCCATGGAAACATCCTGCTCTCTACGGCCGGGGCTGAAGTTCTGCCTATGTTCTGGGACAGGGGAATTCCTGTTGGTTCGGCCATCGAGATCACCAGCAGCGAAGGCGAAAGGTTTACACTTGCGGCCTACCAGGCCGGAGAGACGGGATGGTACGTTGTAGCGGCCGTCTCCTGGGACAAGCTTCTCGGACCGATGCTTCGTTTCAACCGCTGGCCCATGCTTGTGGGGGTAATTGGTCTTCTTGGGCTGATCTCCGTCCTTGCCCTGTGGAAATGGCTCGTATCTCCGCTGAGGATGCTGGGCAACGAGGTCTCAACGCTTCAGTGGGGTCGGGAGATGCCAGTTGCGGACGACCCCAGCGCTGTCTTCGAGATACGCCGTCTGAGGCAGGTTCTGCATCACCTCGCAAAGTGTGCGGTGGAGAGGGCGGACCTGATGAAGAGGTATGTCGGCGATCTCGTCCGTGTCCAGGAGGAGGAGCGGTCGCGTTTGGCAAGGGAGATCCACGACGGGCCGCTCCAGGACGTCACGGCCCTGATCCACCAGATAAGGCTTGCCACGATGGAGGGCTCTTCCCGGAGTGAGGGTGGTCGTCTTGAGAATGCAGAGGACGGGGCACGCCACGCGGTTCAGGAGATGAGAGCCCTTTGCGACGAACTCTCCCCTCCGTGGCTCGATCTTGGATTGGGGCAGGCCCTCGACGAACTCGTCGAAAGACTTTCGCGCCATCTTCGGGCCGATATATCCGTTGATGTCAACTACGGGGAAGAACTTCCCCAGGAAGTCACGCTGGCCTATTTCAGAGTCGTCCAGGAAGCGGTGCACAACTCCGTGCGTCATGGGCAGGCTTCCAGGGTTTCGGTAAGGCTCTTCGGGGAGAATGGCCATGCTGTTCTTGAGGTGGAGGACGACGGTAACGGATTTGATCCACCTGTCGATTACGAGGAATTGAGGGTAAGAGGGCACCGGGGCCTCTCAAACATGTCCGAGAGGATGTCGCTGATCGGCGGGAAGCTGGAAGTTCACAGGCAGCCCCGGGGAGGGACAATGGTTCGCTGTGTTTGGTCTCCTACTTCCGCTTCTGTCTGAAATAACCTCCCCATACCCCCCTGACGTCGGAGGTGAAGACGAAGCCTCTGTTTCCGATGATCCTGGCTACATGTCCTATGTCGTTCCGCTGGCAGATGATCTTCAGAATGATCCGTTCGCCTGTCTTTCCGGTTCCCGAGACCACGGTGGTCCCGTATCCTTCGTCCCTCAGGATCTCTATGATCTTGTAGATCTCGTCAGTTGCCGGAGCAACAACTTCCACGAGCACGAAGGCGCTGAGTATTCGTTCCTCGAGGGTTGCGCCCAGATAGCTTCCAACAGCAAAACCTCCGGCATAGGCCAACAGCTGAAGTGGCCCGTTGATCCCCTGTTGGAGCACGTAGCCAAGGGCGACGAGATATACGGCAGATTCGAAGAAGGCCGTAATGGCGGCCTGAAGTTTTTTCCCCCTGACCAGGAGCAGTATCCTGAATGTGCCCAGAGACACATCGAGCAGTCTGGCTCCGAATATCAGGAGCGCCCCAAACGGATCCATGCAAAAACCCCCCAAAGAATTCGAGATCGTAACGACCAGCCCATCTTGCCATGAGATTCTAGTATAGAATGGTAGAAATTGAAAGTTTATCCGAAAGGGGGGAGCCCCTAAGGGCGCTCTTATGAGATTGCGGGTACTTGGAGCTGCCGGTGAAGTTACTGGATCCAGTTATCTTCTCGAAGCCGGACCTTCCCGGGTCATTGTCGATTACGGACTTCACCAGGGAGGCAACGAAGACAGGAACAGCGAGCCGCTTGAATTCGACCCGACAAGCATCGACGCCGTTTTGCTGACCCACGCACACCTTGACCACACCGGAAGGGTTCCGCTACTTGTAAAAAAAGGTTTCAAGGGCAAGATTATTGCGACATCCCCGACGGTGGAACTTACGGATGTGCTCTGGGTCGACTCAGCCAAGATCCAGAAGGAAGATGCCGAGTGGAAGACCCGCAAGAACAGCCGAAAGGGGCTCCCGCCCGAGGAGCCGCTTTATTCGGATGACGATGTTCAAAGAGCTTCCGGGATGCTGGTTCCAGTGACATACGACGAGATCATCGAACCCGCACCCGGATTCAAGGTCCGTTTCCGCGACGCGGGCCATATTCTGGGTAGCGCAAATATTGAGGTCTGGATGAACGACAACGGCGAAGAGGTCAAGATCGTCTTTTCAGGAGACATCGGGCCGCAGAAAACCGTCATGGAGAGATCTCCCTCCGTGATAGAGGACGCGGACTACGTTGTTATCGAATCGACCTACGGGAACAGGGAACACAAGACCAATGAGGAGAGCCGGAAGGAGTTCCGGGAGACGATGAAGGTGATGCTAAGGGACAAGGGAAAGGTATTGATCCCGACCTTCGTGGTAGACCGGGCCCAGCGGGTTCTGTACGAACTGATGCTGATGCAGATGGATGGTATCCTTCCCGCTGATGTACCGATTTTTTTTGATTCGCCGATGGGGGAAAAAGCCACCGAGGTCTACACATCGTACCTTTCGCTACTCTCCTCCGAGATACAGAAGCATGTAAGGGACGGGAATAGCCCATTTTCACCGGAAAACCTGCATATCGTATCCGGGGTCGAGGAATCGAAGAAGATAAACGAGATCCGCCAGGCGGTCGTCCTTGCTGGAAGCGGGATGTGCAATGGCGGCCGGATCGTACATCACCTGAAGAACAACCTTTTCCGGAAGGATGCCCATGTAGTCTTTGTAGGTTACCAGGCCAGGGGGACCCTCGGAAGGCGTCTAGTGGACGGAGAGAAGACCGTCAGGGTCGCAGGCGAGGAAGTTGCCGTCAAGGCCAATCTTCACACGATCAACGGATTCTCCGCTCACGCGGACAGACGTGATCTTTTGACATGGGCGAAGAATTTCAAGACTGACCCGACCTTTTTCGTGACTCACGGAGAGCCTGAATCATCCGAGTCCATTGCGGGAACGCTGAAGGAGAACGGCATCAGGGCTGTTGTCCCATCGGTCGGCAATGAATTCAACCTGGTCAAGCCCAGGGTGGAGCAGGCCAAAGCGGTGCCGGCCGCCGAAAAGGTCCCCGTTACTGAGGGAAAGCCGGTCAGGGATCTGCGCCAGGTGGAATTGGTCCTTCGCGACATCGTTTCGCTGGCCACAGACCTCAGGGAAGAGGGGGTCAGGGTTTCCGAAGAGGAGGCCCTTCCGCTGGTGACATCCGCCCGGACTCTCCTGAGGGCACTTGGGAGCAGGGATAAGAAAAAGGAGACTGCGGGGTCGAAATCCTGACGGGGCGAGAGATCGTGGCCCTTCGGTGCTGTGCCAGAATACTGAATATTTTTTTTTTCGAGGAGAGCGACCAACGGTGATGATCAATAAATTTATATCTGAACGCACGTATAAAAAGGCGATGACTTCTGGCGCCCTGATCCTGTTCCTTTTATGTCTGATCCCGGCCTTGTCTGCTCCCGCCCTCGCAGAAGGACTCGACTGGGAAGGGGCATGGAAGGTTATCATGGAGAACAATCCGGGGCTCAGATCGGTGAGGCAATCCGTTGCCGCCGCAAGGGCGTCCATGAAGCTGAGCGCTCTGTCCACGAAGGTGACGACAGCTCTCTCCGGGACAACGACCAAGGAGGAGAGCGACAGGTCGTCCTCCAGCGCCGGGGTCTCCATTTCGTACAACACGAGCCTGTTCGGCAGGGAGAAGGCCGTTATCGGCGCCGAAACCGCCGCTCTGAGGGAGGCGGAGATGATGCTTGATATCGCGACCCTTAATCTCTACCGAAATGCGGCGATCTCCTTCTGGGGCGCTGCCGCGGGCGAAGCTTCCGTAAGAGCCGGTGAAGATGAGATCTTCAGGAGACAGGCATTCCTGGCCGATGCCAGACTCCGGTACGAGCAGGGGATGGTGCCTGAACTCGATGTGATGAGGGCCGAGAGCTCCCTCGCCGAGGCACGTCATTCACTCGCGCTGCTTGAGGCGAAAAGATCGGGTTTTGAGGCGATGCTAAAGGGCCTTGCGGGCTGGAAGGATATTTCCCCAGCCGGTGGGCTTTTCGATCTTGACGAAGAGATCAGGTCAAGGGCAGCCCCCCCTGATTTTCCCTCTGTTGCCGACAGCCACCCGTCGGTGAAGAAAGCCCGGTGGGCTGTCGCCAAGGCCGCTTCGCTGGTGAAAGCGGCTGAGATGATCCCGCTGCCCACGCTGAATCTTACTGCGACGAAGACGCTCGTTACGGACGGCGGGGCCTCAGGGCTGTACACGCAGGACGACTGGTGGGGCAGAGCAACCCTTTCGCTCCCGATGATAGACGGGGGACAGGCCCGCTGGACAGTAGCGAGGGCCATGGCCGGGCTCGCATCCGCTGAAGCTGCTCTTGGAGCGGCAAAGGCGGAAGTGATGATGAATCTCTTCTCCGCCTGGGAGGATCATGTAGCCGCATCGAAGGGTCTGGAGGCGGAACAGGCGCGTTTCGGCCTGGTCTCCAGGGAGCGGGAGATAGTTTTGCTCAGGTACAGGGAGGGTCTTGTAAACCAGATCGAGGTGCTTGATGCCCAGACCAGATTTGCCGGTTCCCTCGCGGCCCTCATAGACGCAAGACGGGGTCTTCTGGTTACCGAGGTATCTCTTTCATCAGCCGAAGGAAAAATCCCCGGGAGGAAAGCTATTGAACGCCAATAAGGATTCTTATCGCTGGATATGGGGAGTTCTTCTTGTTGCCATTGTAGCCTTTGCCGGGTGGAGGATATTTTTCAAACCGGCTCCTCAACCTCCAGTGAGCGTCGCCGAGATACGTTCCAGGGAGGGGACCCCTGTGACCTCTTTTAGAGTTGAGCTCTCGCCCTGGGAACACTGGCTTACCCTTTTTGGCAAGACTGTAGCCGCCGCAGAGGTCAAGGTTGCCGCTGAACGACAGGAGTATGTGGCTTCGGTCTCAGTGGAAGTTGGGGATACCGTGACGAAGGGGCAGGTTCTAGCGACCCTTGACAGGCAGACGGCAGGCGAAAGGCTCTCTGCACAGGAGGCCATTACGCTCGAGATGGAGAGCAAGTACAACCGCCTGAAAATCCTCCATGCTGCTGGAGGCGCAAGCACCCAGGAGGTAGAGTCCGCCCTTTCGGCCGCAAAGAGTGCCAGTGCAGGCCTCAAGGATCTTCAAACCTCCTTTTCGCGCCTTTCCATTACCGCTCCTGTAGCCGGAGTAGTGACAGGGCGCTTTGCCGAAAAGGGGAACCTTGTCTCACCCGGCCAGGTACTCTTCACGGTTGCCGACCTGGGGCTGCTGGACGTGACTCTCGACGTTGCCCCGAACCAGACCGGCAAGATAATCAAGGGGATGCCCTCCAGGGTCAGGACGCCCAACGGCTGGGTGGATTCGAAGATCAAGCGGATTGACCCTGTAGCGGATCCAGCCACGGGGCTGTTCAGTGTCGTGCTGTCGATACCACCACGCTCGGGGCTTAGCCCGGGGCAGACGGTCGAGGCGCAGATCCAGGACGAGAAAATCGCGGACGCGCTTGTGGTTCCCTATGAGGCTATCAAACAGATAGGGGGCGAAAGGACCGTCGTCTACATTCTTTCCGACGGAATAGCTTCCGAGCGCGGCGTAATAACGGGTGAATCCTTCAACGGCAACGTCAGGATCCTTTCCGGCGTGGACCCCGGCAATAGTGTCATAGTAAAGGGCTCTGACAGGATGTTCCCTAACGCCAAAGTCTGGGTCCAGGAGGAGTGACCGATGAGCATTATCGGAAACTCCGTCAGAAGACCGGTCCTCACGACGGTTATTATGTCGATCTTCGTTCTTCTCGGGCTCTATTCCTTTTACCAGCTTGGGGTTGCACTGCTTCCGAAGATCGACATACCCGTAGTCCTTGTCAGAGTCCCCTACAGTGGGGCAGGTCCGCTTGAGGTCGAGCGGCTGATCGTTCAGCCAATCGAGGACGCAGTCGCATCCGTCGAGGGTGTAAAGGAGATCAACGGATATGCTCTCGAGGGGACAGGGTTCGTCGTCGCGGTTCTGAACTACGAAGTGGACGTCACCCAGGCCACCCTGGACATTTCCACCCGTGTCAAGGCCATCGCGGGAAATCTTCCGGATGATGCGGACGAACCCGTTGTCGACAAGGTCGACATAACGGCCCAGCCTTTTATGATGATCGTTGCGAAATCCACCCTTCCCTCATATCAGGCCAGGGACATCGTTGACGATCAGGTCGCCAAACGGCTCACGCAGATAACAGGAATGGCAAGTGTCGATATAAGGGGGGGCAGGGTCAGGGAGATCCATCTCAATGCGGATCCGTCCAGTCTTATGGCGCATAACCTTAGCCTCAGAAGACTTGCGTCCCTGGTAAGGGAGAGCAACTTCAACTCTCCGTCGGGGAGCATCGCCCTTGGGGGCAAGGAGACCTCCATCCGTATCGTTGGGGAACCTTCCACACCGAAAGAGCTTGGAGAGATAGGCATCCCTCTTGGAGAGGGACGGGTGGTCCGGCTGGGAAATGTCGTTCGCGTCGTGGACGGCCTTGCGGAGGAACGGAACCGCGCCAGGTTTGACGGTCGGGATTCGATCCTTCTCGAACTGATAGCGCGGCCTAACGCTAATATCGTCCGGGTTTCCAAAGAGGTCATGGTGGAACTGGATTCCATCTCACCTGGCCTCGGGGGCAGCATTGAGTTGGAAGTAGTCTACGATTCCAGCAAATTCGTTGAACAATCGGTCAGAAACGTCATAAGGGACATGATGATCGGAACCCTTCTGACCGCTCTGATCATTTTCCTTTTTCTCAGGCAGTTCGGTTCGACCATTGCCGTTGCTATCTCCATGCCGACATCAATAATCGCGACCTTTATCCCGATGTACTTTTTCGACTACACCCTCAACGTCATGAGCACGCTCGGTCTGGCAATCTCCGTCGGCGTACTTGTCAACAACGCGATACTGGTTCTGGAGAACATTTACAGGTACAGGGAACTCGGGATGGATCCGATCACGGCAGCGGAAGAGGGGACCAGAGAGATCTCCCTCGCAGTAATCTCCACCACTGCGACCAACCTTGGAGTCTTCATTCCCATCGCATTCATGGGCGGCATCGTCGGGCAGTTTTTCAACCAGTTTGCCCTGACCGTTGTTTTTTCAACCCTTTTCTCCCTCTGGGTAGCGTTTACAGTTACACCCATGGCCGCGGCAAGGCTCGGAGGGGATTCTATACACGTTTCTCCGATCGCCAAGAGGACAACCGCATGGTGGCAGTGGCTGTATCGGGAAGTGGAGGTCTTCCACCACGTATATGTTGAAAAGGCGGTCAGGCATCCCGGGATCACGATTGGATTTTTTGGGATCCTGTTCATCGGTACGCTCTTTCTTGTCCCGAAGGTCGGGTTTGAATTCTTCCCCCGGGTGGACGAAGGTGTCATCAGGGTAAACCTGGAGCTTTCCAGCACCGCCTCTATTGACGCCACTGACAACGAGATAAGAAAAGTGGAAAGATTCCTGCAGGCCCAGCCCTACGTAAAATCGATCAGCACGACGGTAGGAGGAGGAAGGCTTTCTGGTGTCAACAGCGGAACCGTAAGGGTTTACCTTGTCGACGAGGGGGAAAGGAAGAGCGCCTTTGCGATTGGTTCCGATCTCAGAAGGGAGTTTGCCGGACTCCCGGATACGAATGTAACCGTCAACGTAGCTTCCGGGCAGGGCGGTGGGGGAAGGAGCAGGCCGGTGCAGATCACTATAACAGGTCCAGACCTGGATGTTCTCGACAGTATCTCCAAGGAACTGCTGGAGAAGATCCGGGATGTCCCAGGCCTTGCGGACCTGGATACCGACTGGAAGGTCGGAAGGTTCGAGCTCAGGCTGACCCCCGATCACTACAGGCTCTCTTCCATGGGCGTCACGCTCTCTGAGGTGGCAGAGGAGCTCAGGGGCTATCTCATCGGGATCAAGGCAGGAGTCTTCAGAGAAAAAGGGTACGAATACGATATTCTGGTCAAGCTTTCCGACAGGTGGATAGAATCCTCTTCCCGTGTTCCGGGTCTACCCATGTGGACCCCTTCTGGATTCGTCCCGGTCGGGGAACTTACGGAGGTCACTACCGTGCCGTCACCGACAGCCATTTACCGGGTGGACCGGCAGCGCAAGGTCAGCGTGACCGCAGATGTTGCGGGAAGGACTGTAGGAGAGGTCTTCCGCGATATCAACCCCAGAATGGAGGAGATCGATCTCCCTGCCGGATACCGCTTCCTGATAGAGGGAGAGATGCAGAACATACAGGAGAACTTTCAGAGGATGCTGATGGCCTTCGGTATGGCAATAATACTGATTTTTCTCATGATCGCGGGTATTCTTGAATCATATCTCTTCTCGTTAGTTATTATGCTGACGATCCCTCTTTCTGTGATCGGAGTCATTCCGACCCTGCTTCTGACAGGCACGTCGCTTTCGATCTACGGACTGCTAGGGCTTGTCATGATCGTCGGTCTTGTTGTCAACAACGCCATTGTTGTCGTGGATTATGCGGAAGTCGTCAGAAAGAAGGGGCATTCGGCCGCAGAAGCGGTGATTGAGGCCTGCAGGGTGAGGTTCCGGCCTATAATCATGGCTGATGTCACCACTTTTGTCGCCATGATGCCTCTGGCACTGGGGCTCGGTGCAGGCGGCCAATACCGTGCTCCGCTCGCGATAGTATTGATAGGGGGACTTTTCGCTGGCGGGACCATGGCGATCTTTCTGGTCCCGCCGATCTACAAGATCGTGTGGGATATCAAGAATCGATTCATAAGGAGGGACGAAAATGCGTAAAGGTCTGTTTTTCTGGTTTTCAGTGCTGCTGGCCGCGGGGATCATCGGCGGAGCGGTTTTCTTTTTCGGCAAGACCCCTGACAAGGTTCTTGACGTAACCCGGGCAATTCCTGCGATTGAAGCGGAGTCTCCGCATCTCTTCCTGGTTGTTGAATCCGGCCAGATAGAGCCGGGACTTCCATCGCAGATCATCCAGAAGGCAGAAGAAGGGACGAGGCCAATTCTCAGCGCCATCGACGACCTTATGCCGCTTTTTTCCTTCGCGGAGCAGTCTGCTGCGGTCGTGGCATGGCACTCGAACGAGCCTGTCTTTTACGGCTGTTTTCTTTTCCCGAAGGAGATGGCGGCGGATCTGCAAGCGGGTAAACTTCCGGCTGTGTGGCTTGAAAAATCCTCCGGGCTTGCCCTGGATCCTTCTGACAAGGAGGGTCTTCTGCAACTTTCCGCAGGCAGCGGGCGTCTGGTCTTCACCGTCCGAACGGAGGGGAACCTCCTGATGGCCGCTTTGTCTCCGGAGGGGATCGAAAAGATGTCCCGGACTTTTTCCGGAGAGGAAAAACGCATCGATCCTGAATTCGCCGTGGAGCGCTCCTGGCCCGCCCATTTGAGGCTGTTCGACGGGCTACTCCTGGCGCAGGCCGCATCTGTCAGGGGGGTTGAAGCGCCGGATGTGCCGGTTGGCGGCGAGATCGCATGGAACAGCCGCGGTCAGAACGGTGAGATCGCCTGGAGTCTGAATGGAATCATGGAGTGGGTACCGGAGAATATTCGTACAAAACTTGTCCCGCACCAATGGAAGGAACTTGTCTATCTTCCCGATCCCCTGATAGCTGGGGCAGGGTTGTCGATTCCCGGAGGTCTGGAAGAACTGACCGATGAGGATTTTGAAATTCCAGGCTGGATCCTGAATTCTGGCCTGGACAGGAAATCACTTGCAGCCCTTCTGGCCGGCCCCCTGATGGTGACGGTTGGCGGCCAGAGCAGGGTGTTGTTTTTCAGCCTCCCCGGCCTTCTTGTGCAGCTGCCGGGCAGGGGCGGGGACGGGATCAAGTGGGTGGAAGGTCTGTGGGCAAGCAAGTGGACCGGATTAGGCCTTACCCCAAAGCCGCTGGAAGGTTTTTCGGCGGGAGGGATGCTGTCGGTCCCCCTTTCCGTTGTCGCTGCGGCGCGCGAGGATCTCGCGATTGCAGGAGTGATCTCCAATTCGTCGCTGGGTAAAACGGTTCCGGTCAAAGAAGTTGTCGCTCTCGGCGAACGAAAGGTGCTTCTGTGGTTTTATGCCGATTTTCCGAAGGCTGCGGCCGCGCTTGAAAACCTTGCCAAGGTCGGGAATCTTGCCGACAGGTTCGGCGTAAATGGATCCACCACCCCGGAGGAGATCATCGCAGCTGTGAATGGAATGCGTTCACTCGGGAGAGTTTCATTGGTTCTGCACGATATAGAATCCGGGAGGGGCAGCTGGAATAATGACCCTCCACCCGAAGAGTAAATCTTTGGCCAGGGAAACGGAAATGACCGAGGAGGAATTGCAATGCAGGGAAACCCTCTTGCCGTAATGATCGAGCGTGGCTGCGTTGAGTGGTGCAGCCACGCCGAAGAATTGTCAACACTGTTCGGAAAAGAGATGGTCACCGGATATATAGGCTTCGACCCCACCGCGGACAGTCTGCACGTCGGCCACCTGATCCCTATGATGGGTCTTGCATGGATGCAGCGGTTCGGACACAGGCCCATTGCGATAGCGGGCGTGGGGACGGGTCTTATAGGTGATCCCTCCGGCAAGAGCAAGGAGCGTAATTTGCTCACCCTTGAGCAGGTTGAGCAAAATGTCGTCACTGTCCAGGAACAGCTGGCGCGTTTTCTCGATTTTGACTGCGGGATCAATTCCGCGCTGATAATCAACAACTACGACTGGCTTGGAAAACAGAACCTCATTGAGTTTCTTCGCGACACGGGCAAGCACTTCAGCATCAATTACATGATGGGCCGGGAGTATGTCAAAAGCCGGCTTGACGACCCCGAGAAGTCGATCTCGTATACCGAATTCTCGTACATGCTACTGCAGGCCTTTGACTTTTGTCACTTATTCGAGAATTTCGGGTGCAAACTGCAGATGGGCGGAAATGACCAGCAGGGGAACATAATCGCCGGGATAGACCTTATCAGAAAGAAAGCGGGTGGACAGGCTTTCGGGACCACCTACCCGCTTCTTTTAAGCGCTTCGGGACAAAAATTCGGGAAAACCGAGGGCGGAACTGTCTGGCTTTCGCCGGAGAGGACATCGCCCTACAAGTTCTACCAGTTCTGGATCAACACGGATGACAGGGATATCGACAAACTGCTGAAACTTTTCACGTTCCTCTCCATGGATGATATCGTGAAGATAATGGAACAGCATGTGTCGAGGCCGGAAAGCAGGGGGGGACAGAGAAGGCTCGCAATGGAGGTTACCTCGATGGTTCACGGGGATCAGGCTGCCAGAGCGGCAGAGAGGGCCAGCGCGATCCTTTTCGGGGAAGGCTTTGAGCCCTCGGAACTTACTCCAGAAATGCTGGGCATTCTCATGGGCGAAGTGCCGGCGGGGGTATTCAGCGATTCAGCCATGTCGTTGGCATTCGATGTTCTTGCCGAGTCGGGTGCATGTTCCAGCAAGAGCGAGGCGAGGCGGCTGATCCAGGGAGGAGGAGTCTATCTCAACGGAAGGCGGCTGGATGCATCGGGCGAGATCGGCGCCGATGACCTGCTTGAAGGCAGACATCTTTTCTTCAGGCTGGGGAAGAAAAGATTCTTCGCTGCGACAAAGGTCTGAGGGTTTTAGATAAATGTCTTTGCAGGCAAGGGTGCTTGACGGGATAAGAAAATGGATCCGCCCCGGCTGGAGAGCGTCATTCGTGACAGGGAGCGTATATGCACTTTTACGCATTGTCCGGCCCAGGCGTTCTGTCGCACTTGCGAACATGGAGATAGCCTTTCCCGGCTCGACTTCTGGCTGGAGAAGAGAAACGCTTTCCAGGGTTTACCGCCACTTCGCATCGATACTTGCGGAGTACCTTGTCGTTCAGAACGATCCTTCAATGGTCCTCGAGTGGTTCACAGGGTGCGAGGGGAAGGATCACCTGGACCGTCAGCTTTCGGAGGGCAAGGGTGCTGTCCTGCTGATGTCCCACTTCGGGAACTGGGAACTTATGGCCGCATGGCTCGTCCAGAACGGGTTCCCCATCTACGGCGTCATTCAGAACCCAAGCGATCCGGGACTGGCGGAACTGATCGACAGATACAGGAAAAACATCGGAGGGGAACCGATACCCAAGCAGTTCATGCTCAGGGAGCCCGTAAAACGCCTGAAGGAAGGCAAGATGGTCGTGGTGGCCGGCGACCAGAGTTGGGGGGGCAGGGGGGCTCTCAGGATCCCCTTCTTCGGGAAGGAGTGCGGAACCGCCGGAGGCCCGGCGGGATTTTCTCTTCTGGCCGGTGTGCCGCTCATACCTGTCGCCGCCTTCCGGCTGGGGCCGTTCAGCTACAGGATCGAGATAGGTCCTCCCATTGATGAACCGGCACTGGGAACGCGGGAGGATAAGGTTCTGGAGATGACCATTGCGGCCAATCGCTGGACCGAGAGCATAATAAAAAGAGCGCCAGAGCAGTGGCTCTGGATGCACCGGCGCTGGCGCGACTGAAGTTGATTATTCGGGTCTGATAAAAATCAGGATTTCTTCTCGGAAAAGAGTTCGCCGCCAACGGAGTAGTCTCCGGGGTTCATCTCGGAAAGAATGATCCGAACCTGCTCCGGTTTTACTCCCAGGGATGCGCATATTGAAGATGTCATTTCTTTCACGAGGTTCTTTTTCTGTTCCATGGAACGTCCTTCCAGCAGGTGCACCTGAACGATCGGCATTTTGTTCCCTCCTTTTTTGTATGGAAATATCATGCAAGGTTATTTTCCGATGCAAAAACTGGAGAATATCCTGTCGAGAAGAAATTCATCCGCTGAAACCCCCAGGATCCGGCCTATGCAGGCCCGGGCTTCGTTGAGGGAATCCAGCGCGGCATCCAGGCCCGTACCGCGCCCCAGAGCGTCAAGGGTCTGCATTATGAGTTCCAGAGCTCTTTTCATCTCCTCGACCTGACGTTCGGTCGTGTTGAGATCCTCTTCCAGCGATGTTCTTCCCGCGACCGAAAGGACGATGAGATCCTTCAACTCTTCGATACCTGCTCTTGTCGCCGCAGAGATGATAATGACGTCCCCCAGGGGAAGGATCTCCTTCATCCTGGATTCTGTCACCACAAGAGAAAGGTCGGATTTGTTGATGGCGACCACGTGGCAGGTTCCCCGGAGTTCTTCGGCTATTCCGATATCCTCTCCAGTGAGATCCTCGCTCCCGTCGATCACCCATATCCTTATATCGGCCTCTTTCATTGCGGCCCTGGCCCGCAAAACACCCTCGTGCTCGGCCTCATCCCTGGGAGATCTTATACCTGCTGTATCTACAAGTCTCAGAGGGATACCCTTGTGGGTCATAACCTCTTCTATGATGTCGCGGGTAGTACCGGGCATTGATGTAACTATCGATCTTGACTCCTCGAGAAAGGCGTTCATGAGCGACGACTTGCCGACGTTGGGTCTACCGGTGATCGCGACGCGGATACCCTCCCGGAGAAATCTTCCCGAGCGGGCCGCGGAGAGGAGAAGCCTCAGCTTTTCGCCGATCAGGGCGAGACGTCCTGAAAAAGCGCCGGGATCAAGCGGCGGGATATCCTCCTCGGGGTAATCGAGGTTTGCCTCTCCAAGCACCGATATTTCCAGCATCTCCTCATGAATTTCTCCGACCCTTTCCGAAAGGGAGCCTCGCAGGGATTTCACCGCGGACCTCAGGGACTCATCGGAGCGTGCCCGGATGATACCTATGACTGATTCCGCCTGTGCGAGATCGAGCCTTCCGCTGAGGAAGGCCCTCCGCGTGTACTCACCCGGCATGGCCAACCTTGCTCCAAGAGCAAGGCAGCGTTCGAGACACCTCCTTGCCGCGACAGTGCCGCCGTGACAGTGGATCTCGGCTGACTCCTCTCCAGTATAACTATTGGGACCCCTGAACCAGACCGCGAGGACTTCGTCTATCTCCTGTCCGTCCTGGTCTGTAATGAAACCATGCCTCATAAAGCGGGGCGGAGTTTGCGCAAGCGCCACTCCGCCCCGAAAAAAAATGTCCACAAGGTTCCTGGAGCCATCGCCGGAGATGCGGACTATCGCTATTCCCGATTCACCCCACGCTGTTGATATCGCGGCAATAAGTCCATCCATTGGCGAGTTCAGCTCCTGTGATCCGATTTCCGGTCTATTTGAGCATCTCCCTCATGGCTTCGCCGAGACGTTTGACCCCTTCGTCTATGACCT
The DNA here is from genome assembly GCA_030656095.1 of Thermovirgaceae bacterium. Classification (GTDB taxonomy): domain Bacteria; phylum Synergistota; class Synergistia; order Synergistales; family Thermovirgaceae; genus UBA2252. The sequence goes on from JAUSOU010000064.1 coordinate 32,277, forward strand.
CGGGTGACGAGAAGGTAAAGTTCATGCGGGCGTTGTGCTCTCCGCCGCCATTCGCGAAGAAGGGGGCTCCGATGACAAATGCCACCTTTTTTTCGATCGCCTTGTCGAAGAGTGTCTTTGCGTCGATGTTCGGCATATCCAGCCAGAAGAAGAACCCACCCTCAGGTTTGACCCAGGAGACCTCGTCAAGCGGAAGATGTTTGCGGAAGCTCGCATCCATGGCGTCACGTTTTTCCCGGTAGTTGGCGATAATGTTGGGTAGATGGCTGTCCAGATAACCCATCTTGCAGTACTCGTAGACAAGGGCCTGTGTGATAGGGCTGGAGCAGAGGTCGGTGGCCTGCTTGAAAACGGTAAGTTTTCTTATTATATCCTTGTTTCCGGAGCACCAGCCTATTCGCGTTCCAGGTGCCAGAATTTTTGAAAAAGTCCCTGCATAGATGACCCCGCCGTCCGGGTCGAGCGAGAAGATGGACGGGAGGTGTTCTCCATCATAACGGACATATCCGTAGGGGTCGTCCTCGAGTATGGGAATGTTGTACTTGTGGGATATCTCGACCAGTTTTTTTCTTCTCTCCAGGGTCATGGTGGATCCTGCAGGGTTCTGGAAATTCACGATCGTGTAGATGAACTTGATGTTCTTGCCCTCGGCTCTTGCCTTTTCAATGGCTTCGGGGATGATTTCGACGACCATGCCCCTGGCGTCGACGGGGATGCTTATGAAACGCGAGCCGTGATTGTGGAAGGCGGTGATGGCGGCCAGGTATGAAGGGTCTTCTGTTATGATGTAGTCTCCCGGGTCGATCATTGCCCAGCCCATCAGGTCGAGACCCTGCTGGGATCCTGTCGTAAGCAGCATCTCGTCAAGAGAGACCTTTCTCCCCATTCTGGGAGCGGTCCATCCGGAAAGAAATTCCTTTAATGGTGGATAACCTTCAGTTGTGCCGTACTGCAGGAGGTTCGGTCCATCGTTTAGCAGCGCGTCGACGCCCTTGTGGAATTCCTTCACCGGGAAGACCTCAGGTGCAGGCATTCCGCCGGCGAAGGAAATCATGCCGGGCTGGCGGATAACGCTGAGGATCTCACGTATTGGAGAAGGGCGGACGTTTTTTGCCTTGTTGCTGAAATTGGATTCCCAGATCTTGCTCAAATAGATCTCCTCCCTTGAATTGTTGCTGCCATTGGATCTCCTGCTTCAAGATCAGCTGATCTCGCGGAGAGCATCTCCCAGTCTTTGAACTCCCAGGTCGATCATATCCGGCGAGGCAAAT
>JAUSOU010000088.1 GCA_030656095.1 Thermovirgaceae bacterium
ACCAGTTCCAGGTGATCATCCAGCCGGCACCAGTGGAGATACAGGAGATGTATCTTGAAAGCCTAAAGGCGCTCGGGATAGAGCCGGGAGACCATGACATACGTTTCGTCGAGGACGACTGGGAATCGCCAACAATAGGAGCATGGGGTCGGGGTTGGGAGATCTGGCTGGATGGAATGGAGATAACCCAGTTCACTTATTTCCAGCAGGTTGGCGGTATAGACATGGATCCCGTGGCGGCGGAGATCACCTATGGGATTGAACGCATAGCCATGTTTGTCCAGAAGGTCGATAATGTTTACGACTTGGAATGGGTCGGAAAGATAAAATATGGTGACGTCCACCACCGCGGAGAGGTCGAACACTCGACCTACAACTTCGAGGTATCAGATGCTGATATGCTTTTCAGGCTGTTTTCCATGTACGAGGCCGAGGCGGCAAGAACGCTCGGAAAGGGCCTTGTAATGCCGGCTTACGACTATGTCCTGAAATGTTCGCATGTCTTCAACCTTCTGGATGCCAGAAACGCCATAAGCGTCACGGAGAGAACCGGTTATATTTCAAGAGTGCGGGCCATTGCCAGCGGATGCTGCGAAGCCTATGTCAAACAGCGCAAAGAGATGGGATACCCGCTGATGGACAGGTTCGAAGCAAGGAACGGGAGGTAGGGGGATGGGAAACAAGGATTTGCTTCTTGAGATTGGCACCGAGGAGCTCCCCTCAAGATTTATTCTCCCAGCCTTGAGCGATGCGGCCCGGAGCGCCGGTGAAGAACTCAAGTCGGAGAGGCTTGCATTCGAAAAAATCCAGACGTTCGGAACGCCCAGAAGGCTGGCCCTTCTGGTACGGGGGCTGGGCGCAAAACAGGAGGACCTGACCGAAGAGTTCAAGGGGCCATCCTGGTCAAGCGCTTTTGATGCCAGCGGAAATCCCACCAAGGCAGCAAAGGGTTTTGCGAAAAGCAAGGGAGTAGATATCGAATCCCTTGAAAAAAGGAAGATCGGCGACAATGAATTCGCCGTGGCCGTGATACGCCAGGAAGGCAGGAAAACACTGGAGATACTTTCTCCGATTCTGGAGAGGATCCTGAAGAACATATCCTTCCCGAAAAGCATGTACTGGGACAAAACCTTCACGAGGTTTGCCAGGCCGGTTCGCTGGATCCTTTCGATCTACGGCGATGACCCTGTACAGGTTGAATTAGGATCTGTACGTTCGGGAGTTGTAACACGCGGCCACAGGTTTATGGGTATGAAGAACATCGAGATCAGGACGGTCGGAGAATACCTTGAAAAACTTTATGACAACTTCGTTATAGCGGACCCCGAAAAACGCCGAGAAAAGATGCTTTCAGGGATCTCCACTCTTGAGAAAGAGATAGGGGGAAAGGCGGTTCTCTACGAAGACCTCCTTGAAGAAAACCTTTTTCTCGTTGAATACCCGGTCCCGTTTTACGGTTCATTTGACCCCTCCTATCTGGAAATGCCAGAGGAAGTTCTGATAACCACAATGAAGAACCACCAGCGCTATTTTCCCGTCCGTGATTCCTCGGGAGCCCTTCGGCCGTTTTTTATAGGTGTGAGCAACAACCGCGCCACGAACATGTCCGTCGTAAGGGAGGGGAATGAGCGAGTGCTCAGGGCCAGGCTCTCCGACGCGGCTTTTTTCTGGGCCGCGGATCAGAAAATCCCTCTTTCCGGAAGAGTGGACTCGCTGAAAAAAATTGTTCACCAAGAAAAACTCGGGACCGTCTACGAAAAGGTCGCCCTGGTCCGGAAGCTGAGCGCGTCCCTCTGTCAAAGCCTGGGCCTGGAAAAAGACGAAAAGGAGTTGGTGGATCGTGCGGCCATGCTTGCCAGGGCCGATACCACCACCGACATGGTCTACGAGTTCCCCGAACTCAGGGGGGTAATGGGGAGAGAGTATGCGCTCAAGAACGGAGAGGATCCGCGTGTGGCCCTTGCCCTCTACGAGCAGTACCTTCCCGCTTTCTCTGGAGACCAGGTTCCGGAAGACAGCATTGGAGCCATCCTCGGAATTTGCGACAGGATCGACACGATCACCGGGGGGTTCAAGGCTGGATTGCAGCCCACCGGATCCCAGGACCAGTACGGAATTCGCAGGGCATCAAGGACGATGAACGAGATTTTGTGGGGAACAGAGATGGACGCCGACGTCGCCGGGCTCGCTGCGGTGTCATCGAAGAACCGCGGCCTTTCCGAGGAACAGTTCCGGCCGATGATGGAATTCATCATGCAGAGACTTCACAATCAGTTGAGGGAGAAGGGGTTTCCCCACGGGCTTACCACCCTGGCGGTGTCAGTCGCCGGATCCAGACCCCTGCAGGCTCTCAGATTGCTCGATGCATTTTCTGTGATCAAGGACCAGGATTGGTTCAGCGGTCTGGTGGTCTCTGCCGTGCGGGTAAGAAACATCCTCCAGAAGTTCGAAAAGACGCAAAATGCCGTCGATGCGGGTCTGTTCAGTGAGGAAGCCGAAATAGAGCTCTACAAGACAGTGGAAATGCTCTCGCCGGATATCCGGGAAGCGGTAGCCAGGTGTGACTGGGATGGCCTTACGAAGATCCTTGCCAGACTGGAGCCGTTCATTACATCGTTCTTCGACCACGTTTTGGTGATGGACAGTGATGAGGCCATCCGAGATAACAGGATAGCTATTTTGGAACGCTGCAATGAGCTTTTCAAGTCGGCCGGAGACCTCGGAATATTGAAGTCCTGAGTGGATTGAGGACATTAGTGATAAACAGGGGGAGAAAGTGATGCAAAAAACAGGAATCCATCTGCCGCTTCCGGTCTTTGTAGTCTCGGATTTTACGGGAGAGACCGCTGAACATGTCGCGAAGGCGGCTCTCAGCCAGTTTGCCGCAGATGCCATTGTTCTCCAGCGCTTCAGATACATCAACAACAAGGAGAGGGCTCTTGAGGTTCTTGAGCAGGCCGAAGCCGAAAATGCGCTTGTGATCTGCACGCTGGTTGATCATGATCTCAGGCGCTGGTTCATGGAAAAGGCGCAATTGCAGAAAACCGATATCATAGATATCCTTGGGCCGATCCTAGACGGCCTTGAAAAGCGCCTGGATCACCCTCCGCTCGAAACCCCCGGTCTCATGAGAAGAATGGACGAGGAGTACTTCAGGAGGGTCAAGGCGATCGAGTTCGCCATCAAGTGCGACGACGGAAGGTGCACGGAGAACCTTCTCATGTCCGATGTCGTTATACTTGGAGTTTCAAGGACCAGCAAAACCCCACTATGCATGTATCTTGCCCACAGGGGTTTTATGGTCGGAAATATTCCTCTGATCCCCGAAACGGGACCCCCCAAAGAGATATTCGAGATAGCGCCTGAAAAGGTTTTCGGTCTTACTGTCCAGCCGGAGAAACTCGTTGAGATACGAAGGGAGAGGCTCCGACTTTTAGGTCTCGATTCCGAGTTGTCCAACTACGCCCAGTGGGAGAGGGTCGAGGAGGAGCTTCAGTTCGCGAAGAACATCATGCGCAGGATCGGCTGTCGTATCCTTAACGTAACCAACCGGGCCATCGAGGAGACGGCCCAGGAAATACTTGATTATCTTCGGGCATGAACAAGTCTCCAATACAGAGGAGGTCGAGCGAAATGGCAGAAGCTGAAAAAAGCGGAAAGCGTTACATATTCAACTTCAGTGAAGGCAGGGCGGACCAGAAATCTCTCCTGGGAGGGAAAGGTGCCAATCTCGCTGAGATGCTGCGCATAGGT
>JAUSOU010000099.1 GCA_030656095.1 Thermovirgaceae bacterium
GTCGGCTCCTATGGAGATCCTTCTTCGGCAGAGGGACAGCGCAAGATCACGGAGGACCTCACCTGAAAAGCGGCCCTCCCTGTTATCGATGACTATGAAGTCGTTTCCGTTTCCCTGCATTTTTGTGAAGGCGACGATACCTGCGGTCATGGATATCCCTCCCTGATAAGGGAATTGTAACTCATGGCTGCAAAAAGAAGGTTCAGATATTCCCTCCCGCGTCGCGCAAACTTGCCGCAAACTCTTCCGTACCCCTCCCGGGGGGCAGAACTGCTTCCTCAAGCCTCGCGAGACGATCATTGAACAGCGCCGCCATACCCACAATCTCCTTTTCAAGCCCCGCGATCCCGTTCACCAGATCCCTGGTGACTCCCTGAACAGCCTCGTGAATCCGGCTGATCCCGAAAAGAACCTCATCGCCCCGCCATCTGCCGGGAACCCCACGCGTGGTCGCATGAAAGATGGACCCGTCTCTGCGGATGAACGGAAGGCTCGATGTCTGCTGTTCGCGCGAAAGCATCTTACGGAATATTTTCGCGGCTTCCGGATGCCATTCGGCAGGGTAAAGATCCAGCAGATGGATCCTGTCGTTCTCGTTTCTCCCAAAACCCAGTTCTTCGTGTGTGGTTCTGTTCATCCAGAGAACTTCCCCGTCAAGACCGAAAGCGAAAACCATCTCCGCCATCGCATCGAACAGGGCAAGGAGGTTCCATGACTCCCTGATCCTGCTTTCGCTGACCTGGACTCTGTTTATGGTCTTGTCGAACCACCCGACAAATGCCTCGAGATCGTGCCTGACATGCTGGGAGATCGATTCCGCCGTGTGGGAAGCCAGGCAGAAACAGCCGCAGACCTGGCGCTCGCGGAAAACGGGAAGGATCGCGAAAGCGCTCAGCCCCTCCCCGGAGAGAGTGGCGTCTCTTTCGCTAAAACAATCGGAGAATCGGCCGTACCAGGGTAATTCCCGGAGCAGGGTTTTCCCGTGCACAGAATCGAAATCCCAGGAGCAGTTGGCATCCGCGAAAGCGGAGCCCACCCCTGCGGAATGGCGCAGGGTGAAGATGTCCGTCTCTTCCGGGATCAGATAGACCCAGCCACAATCGAGATGCCCTCCAGATGCCTCTAATAGGGATTCAAGGCATATCGGCAGTGCTTCTTTGAGCGTCCCCGCCCCGGCCAGAGCCATGGCGCGCTCAAAACCGGTAAACTCTTTTTTTGTTCCGGGGTCGTGTTCCAGCATCGCTCGCCTCTCCCTTATGAAAACTTCCGGAAGAAAAAACACGCAGCCCCGAAAACCGGGACCGCGCGACGGATGCTGTTCATGGTACCCTTCGGCGGCCCGGCTGTCATTGCCCCAAAGGGGCTTTAGACCCGCGGCTTTGCGTCACCGTCTTTCAACGGTTTTGCCTTTTCCGGATGATAAGGTGCGACTCTCTAAGATAAATTATAACCCTGAACACCCGCTAAAATACAAGTGGAAAAAACGAACAGGATATTTGGATGAAAAGCTAAACGGACACCTTCCCCTGGGCGGTGATCTCGATGAAGCTGTGCGAAAAGGCCGCACGACGGATCTTGCCGCCCTCTGTTTCCGCCATAACGGTTGTGATGTCGGGCCCTCCCATCACCGGCCGGCCGCCGCTCTCAAGCCGCACGTTCAGCTTTCCGCCCTTGACGAACCCAAGCCGCTCTCCCTCTCCGGAGGCTAGAAGACCAAGCGCCAGAGCTATACTGCCCGTTCCGCAAGTGGGTTCTATATGCCCGGTGAGCACGCTGTGAGGGAATACAGCCCGAAGGTCTCCCCCCTTCGTGGGTGCTGTATCGTAAAGCGAGAAGTGCAGGCTTCTTGAAAAGCCCTTTTCCTGGAATCGTTTCTGGGCAACGGCTATCGCCTCCACCGCGGCAGGGTTCATTGCCTCGAAATCGGCCTCCGGATAAAATTCCGCCAGCTTTGAAGCATCCTGCACAAGGTAGTAGCCTGCCTTGCATGCCTGGATCCCGCCAAGATCAATGGGCAAAGCTCCGTCATTGCTCAGGAACCGGGCAAAGCTGGTCATGTCGCTTTCGACTCTTTTGAAGGCTCCGTTCTCTGTGTGGATCGTCAGCGGAGTTTCACCGGCTTCCGTATCGAGCATGACGGTCGAGACCGGATCCTCGATCCTTATCCCGAAGCTTTCGGCAAGGTCGGTCTCCACAAGAGCTCTTCCCAGCACCTGAGTGAACCCTCCGCAGGATGGAATGAAGGCCCGGTTCGTGATGTCCACGATGAATGCCTTCAGGCCGTTCTTCTTTTGCGATGGATATATCACCCCGGCCTGTTCGCCGTAAAGGCGGTTTCTGTCCAGGGCGGCGAGGGCCGTCTCCAGGACAAGCGATTCGTCAGGGATATGCCTTCCGTTCAGGATCAGGATGAGGTTTCCTCCCATGTGGCCCTTGATAAAGTCGAGTTTCATGTCGCGCATCTGCCCCCTTCTCATCCTGTGCTTCTGTCTGAATATTCTACACGAAAAACGGAAAACCTTAAGTGCGTCAACGGTGAACTGTACCCTGGCAAAAAACGCCGGGCAGAGCGTTAGCCTCCCCGAAGATTTGATCGGGGACTTCGTAATTGGTAAACGGTAAAAAAATCCCAAAAAACAATCCTTAACAAAAACAAAGGCCGAAGCTTTTTACTCCGGCCTTTGGGCTTTATGCTCTTACCGTTTACCGTTTACGCTTTTTCTTCACCGGGTTTACTAAAACCTTACGCTGTAGCTGACGACGAAGATGTTGGCGTCCATGTTGCTGGTGGTGGAATCTACAATATAGTCAGGAGAACCGGGGCGTCCCGCTATTGTCCTGTCGTCCGCCATCAGGTAGGTGTAGGCGAAGTCCCACGTCCTGTCGTTCTTCGTGTAGCCGAAACCGACCGATAGAAGATGGCGGTCGCTCATTGGAAGCTGGTAGTCTATGGTGTCGTCCGGGATCGGCGACTGATCGTATGTGTAGCCGAACCGCCATGTCCACTCCGGGCTCTTCTTGTACTCGATCCCCAACTGGTATCGCCAGACATTCTTGTAGTTCTTGGGGGTTGCCTTCACATATTCGCCACTGGCTGCGAGTGGAAAGTGTTCGTAGACAAGGACCATTTCATCGTAGGAGCTCCAGCCGGTGTAGATTGCCCCGACCTCCACACTCGTCTTGTCGTTGACCTGTACTGCAACTCCCCCCATGAACATCTCGGGAAGCGTGATGTCACCGTGAGCTCTGGTTACATGACCCGAGGTTCCGTATATCTCGGCATTGCCTTCGATGGTCAGTTCGATCTCGCTACGGTAGGAGAAGCCAACCCTCACCTTGTCATTCGCTTTCCAGTGGGCTCCCAGATTCCAGCCCCAGGAGTAGTCATCTCCAAGAAGATATGCTCCTGTTAGAGTTGGTGCCGAGTTCAAAGCCTTTTTAGAACCATACTCGAACCAGATCCCCTCAACACCAACAGACAACGACAAGTCATCAGTTGCCTTCCATGCAATGTTGGGGTTGAGGGAAACTGACTGAATGTTTGCGTAGTAGCTATTGTATCTCCCGAACCAGTCCTCCGGAAAATCCGTCCCCAGACCAAACCTCGACATGAGACCAAGTTCGAACCAGACTGTGTCGCTCATCTGCCTGGTGTAATAAAAGTGGGGTGGAATGAAGGTGTGTTCTGCCAGGTTGACGGCAGAACCACCAACCTCAGTTACCGTCCCCCTCGGCATGATGAACGTAAGGCCGGTCATGTAGCTGCTCCCGGGGATCTGCGTTATCCCTGCGGGGTTGAAAGCTATGGCGGACGCGTCATCTGCCTTCCCTACCATCATAAATAAATATAGGAGATCCGGAGGAGAAACGTCAAGCATGAAATAAACTGGATCGTCCACACAAAAAAGCCGCCCCTGATCCGGGGCGGCTTTTAATTAGATACCTTTTCGAGGAGAGAAAGTGGTTCAGTAGGTAATGGTTACCGTTACACCTGCCTGACTCTGGTTATTCTTTAGATTGGGATAAAAAGAGTATGTTCCCGCCGGAAGCTGATATCCTTTGGCTTCGTTCAGGTTGTAGAAGCTTATTATCCAGTTCCCGTAGCGGTCGTTGATCCAGAAACCGTTCCCGTTGCAGCTTACCTCTGTAATCGTACCGACCGATGGAAGAACAACAGGCTGCGCCTCAAGCTTTGCAGAAGAACCTGCGTTTCCGCGAGTCTGCTTGCCCCAGCCGGAAACCGTTGCCGCCGATGCGGCTGAGCAAGCTATAACCGCAAAAAGCAGGCATACAAACAGAATAAACGCTCTCTTTTTCAACAGGCTCACTCCCTTTCAGATATACCGGATATTAAAATAATACATATATCCCCGGATTAGTCAATTACGACTTTACGACTGAAAACCAGCAACAGCGGCATCATCTTTATCATAGTATGATAAGGTTTACAGCAAGACTTCTTTTAAGGAGCATCCAATGAACGACAGCCTTTTCTATCCTTGGCAGATCGACGCATTCAACCGCATCCGGGGCAAGGACGCAGTTCTTGCCGCTCCAACAGGCTCCGGTAAAACCTGGGTCGCCTACCTGTGGTCCGGGCTCATGGACCCGGACAGCAATGTCTGGCCGCCCGGGGAAAGGCGCATAATCTTCACCGCCCCCATAAAGGCCCTGAGCAACGAGCGCTACATGGAGCTGCGCAGGATGGGGCTGGACGTCGGGATAGAGACAGGCGACTTCAAGAAGAACGAGGGCGCCCCGGTGATCTGCTGCACGCAGGAGATATATTCGCTGAAATACGCCGGGACAGGCGGCCTGCGCGTGATTGTCGACGAATTTCACTACATCTTCGATGACCCCGACCGGGCAAGAACCTACATCGAGGGGATCAGGGGGTCGCACCCGGATTCCCCGATCCTTGTCATGTCCGCCACCTTCGGCGGGGCCCAGTCGGTGGGGGATTACCTGAACAGGGTCACGGGAAGGAATTTCGAGGTGTACGAGGGGCGGGAGCGGGTCACGAAACTCGTCTTCACACCGAATAAGCCCGCCAGATACGATAAACTGCACGACGCGCTGGTGTTTGCCTTCTCGCAGAAGGGAGCAGTCGATCTTGCCTACAAGATAGCACGCAAACGGGAGAGGAAGGGCAAAGCACACAGGGAGCGTCTCTACGAACTTGCGCACATCCTCGACGTCCCGATCGTCCACATGCCCCTGCTCAGGGGCGTCGGAGTGTATCACGGCGGGATGCTCCCCAAGGAGAAACTGCTGGTGGAGTCGGCCTTCCGCGAGAGGATCCTTGATGTGGTATGCGGAACAAACGCCCTTGCACTTGGGGTCAACCTTCCCGCCGAATACGTTATCTTCGCCCAACTCGTGAGATATCACGACAGGGAACCCATCTCAAAAAACGAGTTTTTGCAGATGGCAGGCAGGGCCGGAAGGAAGGGGCTCTTCGAAACCGGTTTTGTGACCTGGCTCAAGGGATCTCAGCTGGAATCCAGGGGGGCGGACACCGGAGTTGTCTTCCGGCATCTTGTCGGAGCCCAGCCCGAGAAGGCAACAGTCACTCTCAGACCCGACTACGGTAAACTTCTCAAGAAACGGCGCACCGTCAGGGACGAGGCGGAGTACATCGCTTCGTTCTCCCTCCCGCCGTCAGACCCCGGGATCGCCGAAGGGCAACTCCTGACGGGGCTCAAGTTCATCGAAAGGACAATTCGCGAAATGGTCGACCCTCCTTTGAGGGAGCGTTTTCGCGAGACCCTGGCGGACGTCTGGTACGGCGAGATGGAGATAGGGGAGAACCTGGAGATGGCGCACCTGTTCCTTCAGGACGGCAAGGCGGACGCTCTCACGGCTGCCCAGGTGATAAACCTCTTCGAAAAGAGTTACCTCAAGTCGCTTCTGAAGGTAAAGCGCTTCTCGAACCACCTTCCTCCGGGGTACGAAATAAGCGGAATGCAATACCTCGACCGCACCGTGGATGAGATCGACGGAACCATCTATGGTTTCGAGGAGAAGATCCAGGAGATAGAGGAGAGCGCCGGCTAGACACCCTCCTCTTCCTTTTACTGGCTCGGCTGTTCGCCGGAGCAGATCTCTGCGATAACCCCCGTTTGGGGGTCTATCGAGTAGACCCTGAACGGATAGGTCTCGTTCATGTTTGCATCGCGGTACCCGCTGAAGTAGATCAGATCACCGCTCTTTGACCAGTGAATGTCGGTCGCCAGCATGTCCTCGGGCGTCAGTCGCTTTTTCTCGTTCGTCTTCAGATCGATAATGAAGAGCGCCTGGTTCGGATCGTTGAATGTATTTTCGAACAACGAAGTCCCGGGAACCGACATAGTGAAGGCCATGAGATCATCCCGGGTCGGGTGAGGAAGGAAACGGTCCGTAGATGTGGACACATCTTTTTTGCCCGTAAAACGTTCAAGAGGCGTTCGTTCTATTTCACTCCCGTCGAGAGCGAACCTGTAGAGAACCTGGATGTCGTTGGTGAGCAGGCTCTTGCCATCCAGCCACCAGGCCGGTGCACCTGAAAGGGACGGCCCGGAACCCCAGGGAGAATCCCCCGCGATTCTGCGGAAACCGGAACCGTCCGTCTTCACAACGTGAAGGCCCCAGAAAAACTCCTTGTCGAACATCATGAATGCGATATGACTTCCGTCCGGAGACCATGACGGCAGCATGACCCGACCACCGGTCTTGATCACGGAGCGGACGCTGTCCGTGCGTATGTTCTTGATCCAGATGGTCCAGCTCTCCTCCCCGCCTTTAGCCGTGTCCTCTGTGACGAAAACAAAGGAGTTGCCGTCCGGTCCCATATCAGGATCAAGACCCCGGGCTATCCCAATTGCTGAAAGCCCCTTATGTGGAATGAAGTAGACCGTTCCGTTCCTCCTGGAGAACAGAAGCGGCCCCTCCTGGGCATATGCGCTGCCAGCGGAAAGGACCAGCAGCAGTACCATAACAAGCAATATTTTAAAAAAAAGGACAGAACCACTCCGCAAGATGTTTTTGGGCATCATTGTCATACCCCCCGGCTCGAAATTCGAGTTTATCAGGCCGGCCCCATTCTACCCTGCTGACACCCTGAAAGCCATACTATTGAAACCGGTACTTCACGCTCTCTTCGCCTGAGACATTCCCGCGCACGTCGACGGTGGCCTGCCTGAGCGTCAGCGAAACCTTCGCCTCGTCTATTGCGGCTTCGGCAAGGCGGAGAAGCCCCCCGCAGCACGGAACCTCCATCTTGACCACCGTTATCGAGGGTGTTCCGTTCATCCGGATTATCCCGGCAAGTTTTTCCCGGTAGTAATCGGCGTCATCGAGTTTCGGGCAACCCATCAGCAGAACACGGCCGCGCACAAAGCGCGAGTGAAAGTCTGGACAGGCCGCTGCAGTACAATTCGCCGCAAGGAGAATGTCTGCCCCTTTAAGGTAAGGGGCGTTTTCCGGCACCAGCCTGAGTTGGACCGGCCAGTTTGAAAGTTCCGACGAAACGGATGAGCCAACGGCGGTTTTCTGTGATTGGCAGCCGCAATCCCCGGAAGAGTGCGCCGCTTTGTCGGGGGCGTCTTTGAGGGACCGGGCCATCGTCCCCGGGCATCCGCAAGGAAGGGTTTCTCCAGCCTTTTTGGTTTTCATGTTGCGTTTGACCGCCTCTTCATCGTAGAGCTCGGCTTCACGCTCGACGAAGGAGATGGCATCGAGAGGACATTCGCCGATGCAGTCGCCCAGGCCGTCGCAGTACGAGTCGCTCACAAGTTTTGCCTTGCCGTCGATTATCCTTATTGCACCCTCGTGACAGGCTTCGGCACACTGTCCGCAGCCGTCGCACTTCTCCTCGTCGATCCGGATCACTTTCCTCATCACTTTTTCGGGCATTGACGTCACCTCGGTATTTGCAATTGGTATTATAGTACCAGAATACAAATAGTTGTCAATATGCCCAGGAGGGGACCGCCCACTGCGCCGCGCGGAGCTCCCGGCGGTGAGCGCAGCAGAAAGGATCCAAGTCTCTAAGGGATGTCCAGAAGCGGGCCGAATGATTGCGGTGCTCAAGGTGGCAGAGTTCGTGAAGGACCACGTAGCGGACTAGATGGGGTTCCAGAAAGAGAAGTTTCTGGTTTAGATTGATCCTGTTTTTTGAGGAACAGCTCCCCCACAGGCTCTTCTGGTTCCGGATGGAGAACCTTTCCGGCCGGAGGCCGGTCTCATTCGCGACCTTCCAGGCCCACGGCACCAGGTGGTCTTCGGCAAGCGCGCGCAGGTGAAGGAGAATATCGTCTCCCGCCAGGCCAAAGGACTTTCCAGGCAAGGCGAAAAAGAAACTCCCGGGGGGAAGAGCCCCTTCTTTTGAGATCCCGGCCGGGAGAACCTTCGAAAGCGCCCTCTCTATCCAGTGACGCCGATCTTCGACTATCGCGGGGACTTTGTCTTTTTTAAAAGCCCGCGGGATGACCACGACAAGACCGTCTGGCGGTGATATTTTCAGCGTCACCCGTTTTGCCCGCGGGCTTACTCGCACGGAGTATTCGATCTGTGCTGGTTTACCGGTCGTAAAATCGTCCAAAGGAGAGAAAACGCCCGGAATCGTGTTTACCATTCGGATCCCGGGCCGCCTTTCATTATCTGTCAGCGAGAGTGAAGACGCGATGCGGCGATGAAGGATAGTCCCGCGCGAGTCAGCGCCTCGGCAGTCCTGTTAGTCGCATCATGCTTGCAGAGGTAGTTCTTCTTGAGGTTTTCCATATCCCCCGAAGCGATAACCTCCTCCTTGTCCCGGAAATAGTCGAGGATGTCGGATGGGTGATCCAGGGTCTGTTCAATTTCAGGGTCACCGCCTTCGTGCTTGGCGGAGATGTTCGGGTAGAGGCACGCGACCTTGAGAAGGTCATCCCGCCTGCAATAGGGTTGGCGAACAATGCTTTTGTAGGTCTCGGTGATGTGGTGCTCGATGCGGACCTTGTCCTCAAGCCCGAGTTTTTTGCGGATCTCTGCACTTGCAATAAGGGTATTGGCATCGACGGAGTTGGAGAGGTTGAATCCGATGAGAGGTGTCGAGCCGTCCTCCCTGGCCAGAAGTTTCGCCATCATAAGAGTCCAGAGAACGGAATAGGGGTTGTCGTTGCCCATGAATACGGAGATCTTGAAGCGGATATCCACCCCGAGCCGGTAGAGCATATACCCGAGGAACACCGTGCCGGGGTTGATGTTCAAAACCTCGTTTATGCCGTAGTTGGTGTAGTAGTAGAGAAATTCGTCCACCCATGCAAGGGCGTGTTCGTTCGGCTGGCCGATGCCCCCGAAGTAGCCGGTGATCGTGGCGGGGCCGCCGAGATGGATGTTGGATCCGTCGGTCCCCTTGGTATCCAGCGTCTCGACGTAGCTGGCCCCGACGATCTGCATCGCAGCGGCAATCGCGAGGATGTCCCCCTGATCGCGCTCCTGCTCCTTCATCTTCCGGACGCGGATGTACCTTCCCGGCATGATCTCGCCCTTGTCTATCGCCTGCTTTGCCTCGGCGACAAGGAACGGGAAGTACTGGAGCGCGCTTATCTCCAGCGTCACCGATGTGGCTTCGCCGAAGGTCCTGGCACCGGCTTCATCCCCCAGTATCTTCTTCCGATACTGGGATATGGTCGTGAAGGCGCCTCTGTCACTCTCGGCCGAAAGCCATTCGAGGTCCTTGAGGTAGGGAGACCCCATGCGTTCGAGACGCTGCATTATGTTCGGAAGGCTTCGGGCCTCCCGAGCCCTGGCGTTGATCTCTTCGGGAGTGCCGTATTTCCCGACTACCCGCAGCAATGCCTGTACATCGGCGTTTCCCGGATCGAGCAGAAATCTGTTGATATCTTCCAGAGTTTCCTTTCCGATACGGAACATGTCGCTTTCCACTAATATCCCCTCCGGTTTTTGTGTAAGTGCGCCCTTTGGTCGCACAGGTCGCCAAATCAGAATTCAAATTTATGATACCACGCAAACACTAAAGGGAAAGGCGAAGAACTTCCTCCCAGCAGTTGCTTTTTACAACAGTTGTGTTATACAATCAAATTGACTGGAGGTGTCCCATGGAGACAAGGGAACAGGCAATAGGCCTCAGGGAGGCGACCCGGGAACTTGTCAGGAGCCTTTCTCTCCTCGACAAAGACCGCGCTTCCTGTTGCGGCGTAACGCTGAGCCAGTGTCATGCCATAGTCGGGATAGGCGGCGTGGGAAGAATTGCTCCCAGCGTGCTTGCCGAACTCCTTCGGCTGGACAGGAGCACCGTGACGAGGGTTGTCGACAGCCTCGTAGCCCAGGGGTTTGTCCTTCGCGAACAGGAGCCTGCCGACCGGAGATCCATCGTTCTGGGCCTGACGGAAAAGGGGCAGGAGTTCTTCGTATCGACGGAGAAAGCGATGGAAGAGTTCTACGAATCGATCCTGAAAAAAATTCCCTCCCATGAGCGCAGTGTCCTCACATCGGGTGTCCGCGCGATAGCAAAAGCATTCGAAGCAAAAGGGTGTACCTGTTTTAGTCAGATCGGCCCAAAAGACGGGCAAAAGGAAGGAGCGCCGGAGAAATGAGCGACATCAGGGATACGATCAGGCAGAAATACGCGGAGGCAATAACGAATAAAAGATCGTGCTGCGGAGGCTCGTCCTCATGCTGCGGAGGTGGCACGGATGACCCTATCACCAAAGGGATATATGACGGAGCCGTCCTGGACCGAATACCCGAAGGGGTGGTGAGCCAGTCGTTCGGCTGCGGAAGTCCCGTGGAGATGGCGGGACTCAAAGCCGGCGAAACAGTACTGGATCTCGGCAGCGGAGCCGGGCTCGACGCTTTTCTCGCCGGGGGCGAAGTCGGGCCGTCGGGTAAGGTTTTCGGCCTGGATATGACCGATGAAATGATCCTGACGGCGGAAGCAAACAGGGTTCACTGGGGATTGAAAAACGTGGAGTTCCTGAAAGGGTTCATAGAGGATATCCCTCTCCCCGATGGCAGCGTCGATGTTGTGGTGTCAAACTGCGTCATCAACCTCTCGCCCGACAAGGAGGCCGTATTCCGGGAGATCTTCAGGGTGCTCAAGCCTGGAGGGAGGATATCCGTGTCAGATGTCGTCTTCCTGCGCCCTATCCCCGAGGATATCCGCACCAGTATCGACGCTTGGGCCGGATGCGTCGCCGGGGCCCTGGGAAAGGACGAATACGCCGAAAAACTAAAAAAAGCCGGATTCACTGAGATAAAGGTCTCCCCCACAAAAATCTACGCCTTTACACCGGAACAGCTCGAGGATATGTTCCCGGACCTCCCGGGGGCCGCCAACCTTGATGCTTCAGGGGTGGCTGCAGGGGCCTGGATATTCGCCTCCAGACCAAATTGATCATCCTGGCGATCCGCGCTCGCTGATTACGTGGCACCCGCTGCGCCAGGCTTCGTAAAAGGGTATTATTGGAAGGTGCAGTGAGTTTGGGAGGAATGCCTGATGAGACGGACCCTGAATTTTCTGGTGATTCTGATTTGCGTGTTGCTGGTGTCGGCGGGAAATGCCGGGTCCCAGGAGCTGGTTCTGCTGAAGGGCGACGGTCTCAAGCGTGACGTAACCCTTTCCGACATGCAGAAATACGTGGGCGGACTTGCAGACGTCTCCCAGAAAACGTGGGAACTCTTTGTAGGGCTGATGCCCGGCATGCTCTCGGTGGCCAAAGACAGCATGAACGCCATAGCCGTCCACCAGAAACTTTCAAAAGGCAGCATTTCGGACGCAGCCAAAAGCGTTCTTGATTACGGCATAGGCTACATATCAGGCGAGTGGGAAAGTGCCGGATACGGGCCGCTTGCAACCATGATGACCGCCTTCAGCGTCTACGACGCATCTTTGGACTTCATACAAAGCCAGTGGTTCATGCCATCGCTTGTCGACTCAGTATACGAAAAGTACAAGGCCGAACGCGGCGAAGGGCAGACCCACGAAGCCGTATGGGAAACCTTTGGAACCTACCTCATCCAGCCGATCAAGGGCGAAGTAAAGAACAAGGTCATATATCCACGCCACAACCTCAAGGACATGAGCGACGACAAAACCAAAGCCACACGCTGGGTAACGGGCAAGGTGGGCACGAAAACCATCAAGGTCACCTTCATGGACAAGTCGAACTGGCCCTACGGTGAAACACAGAAGGTCTACATCCTCCACAAGGGCAAAGGAACCACACCGCTTTTTGCCACCACAATAAACATGGAAGTTTGGGACCTCTCCAACATGGACGCCCTGCTGCTCGACACCATGAACGACCTTTACACGCTCAACGACATCAAGTATCCGAAGCTTGAAAACCGCTTCAGCGAAACACAGATGAAACAACTGGAGACAAAGCTCAGGGGAATGCTCCAGGAACTCAAGGACAAGGACATCGGCCCGGAGCTTGATGTTGAGGCCGAGGAGTACATCGGCCAGATGCTGCAGGTGCGCTACGCCAGGGAAGCTGCCGACAAATTCAAGACCGTCGCGGCAAAGACCAGATCCGAAGCCGAAAAAGATCTGCTGGATGTGGCAAAGCAGCTGAAGGAATTCAGGGGACAGCAGCCGGAGACAGTTGCGGAGTCTCCAGAGGAAGAAGGCCCCATCCTGGCGGAAAGGCAAAAATACATCGCGCTGTGGAAAGAGTGGATGGATGCCAGCAAAGCCTATCACCTCCTGGAAAACAAGGGATCGCCCCAGGGGTTTGCGGCGCTAAAAGCTCGCGACGCCGCGGGCAGGGCCTTTCTCGAGTACGGGACTGCCACCTTTACGAGAATCCCGGAGATGACATCGCCCATTATGTTGCAGGCTATGAAAACCGTGCGCGACATTCAATCGAAAGTAACATCGGCCGTAACAGCCAATTCGTTCCCGGTGGCGGCAGCCGGATCCAGCATACCTGCTACGGAAAAAGCGCTTCTTGAGCCGAAAGCTCCAACTCCGGACCTGCCTCCCGAAGGACAGAAACAGACAGTGCTGGATAACCCCCAGTTCGGGCTAAAGTACTGGCTCGTAGCCAGGGAAGGACATCTCCGCATGGAGGGTTTCTACAAATCCACGGATGGAAAAAAAGTGGAATATACGGGCAGACCGATAGATCCTGTCGATCCGGTCTCTGCGGCGATGGGCCTGTTCGCTTCTGCCTCCGGCACGGGTTACCATGTGTATATCGAGGAAAAGGGGCCGTGGCAGCCGGCATCCCACTCGGTGCTGAACGTCACGGTCATGAAGGGAACATCCATATCGGAGAAGGGCCGTTACGATATTCACCAGCTCGGGTACAAGGTGGGAGAAGCCTTCCTGCCATTCATCCTGGAGGCGCCACAAACCCAGGGCGGTGCATGGGTATTGAAATACAAGGTTTACGAGCGCAGGAATGACATCATGGATGTATCCGGACTGCAGGAGAGGACGATCACGTTCGACTGATTCCGGGGTCACTCTATCAGCGTCTGTATATGCTCTATGTTCTCCATAAGAAGCCTGCGCTGTTCTTCGAGAGCCCCGGTGCAGGCTTCTATTATCTCTTCCCTGTGCGACAGGGTGAATACGCGGATGGCAGTCTCACGGTCGAACGCCTGGTTTTTGAGAAATTCCTCGAACTCCTCGTCTCCCTCCTCCACGTGGCAATCGCAGACGGTGCCGTTGGCCCCCTTGCGGATCACACAGCCGAGGGGACCCCAGGAAAACCCGAGAGGGTGCCCTCCAGCAGCCAGGACAAGAGACGACAGGAATCGCTCTGTCTCCTCCCCCATGCGGTGCCGAAGCGTCTGAAGCTCCTCCAGGGGTTCGCGGAGGAGTTCCGCCTGTTTTTTAAGCCTTTCCATCGACTCCGATAAGGAATGTTCCAACTTCCTTCGCCTCCCTGGTTTCCAGATATTGCGGTTTTCAGGCCCTTCTAGTCGATAACCCTTTCGTGGTGGCCCGGCCCGTCCTCACTGCCGTTATGCCCGTCATCGAACAGGATGCGGTCGGGGATATTCTCCGCCCGGGGCTCGACGTGGACGGAAATAAACGACTCTTCACCGTGGATGACCCGGACCGCATCCTCCGCCACCGTGGATATGTCATGAGCATCGGAGATCCTCAAGTCGCGGTTCACCAGGATGTGCACCTCGACAGCAACGTTGGCTCCGATGCGCCTCGTTCTGAGATGGTGGGCACCTTCAACCCCGGAAACGTTCAGGATCGCTTCCATTATCTCCTGCTCCTGTTCGGGATCCAGCGATTCCTCGAGGAGTTCGCTGACCCCTTGTATCGTTATTGGAAGAGCCACTTTGACAATTGCCGCTCCGACAGCCATGGCCGCGATAGGGTCAAGTATCCTCGCGCTGGGGCCCAGGAAGATAGCTCCCCCGATGCCCAGAAGTGTCCCCACGGATGAAAGGGCGTCCGAGCGGTGATCCCACGCCTTGGCCATAAGAGCGTCACTGGAAAGGGAAATGGCCTCTTTTTTCGTGTAGAGGTAAAGCCATTCCTTTACCACGATGGACACTATCGCGGCAATGAGAGCGATCATCCCGGGACGGGGTATCGTCTCTCCCTGAAGGACAAGCAGGACTCTCTTCCCTCCGCTGTAGAAGATCCCCGCCGCCACAACAAGAAGCGAGACGCCCACTATTACCGTTGTGAGCGTCTCGAATTTTCCGTGCCCGTAGTCGTGGGAGCGATCGACAGGGCGGCCCGTGATCCTGAAGCCGATGACGGCCACTATATCGGTGGCGAAATCGGAGAGGGAGTGGACCGCGTCTGCGACCATTGCCGCGCTGTTTCCGGCAAACCCGGCGATGAATTTGAAAGTGGTGAGAACAACGTTGATCCACAATCCCACCCACGACACAAAAAGAGCGCGTTCTATTCTTTCGCTTCGCATTATGTTGAGTAATCCCCCCGTCGCGGTTTTATTTCGATTCCGACCATTTTACCCCAACGGGAGGTCTGACGCACGTGAGACGCCTCACGGCTAACGTTTTTTATTCAACTCCCAACAGCGGCAGAACAGTATCGAGATCCTTGTCCCCTCTGCCGGAGAGGTTCACCAGGACGGTCTCATCCTTCGACAGGGCAGGAAGCATTTTCAGGGCCTCCGCCACCGCGTGGGAGCTCTCAAGCGCAGGGATGATCCCCTCATTGCGGCACATGATCCTGAAGGCATCAACCGCCTCGTCGTCGGTCGCCGAAACGTAAGTAACGCGCCCGCTCTCCATCAGATGGGCGTGCTCGGGACCAACGCCGGGGTAGTCCAGCCCCGCGGAGATCGAATAGACCGGAGAAGGTTCTCCGTTCTCATCGGTCAGGACGTAAGTCCTGAATCCATGAATAATGCCGGGCTTTCCCTTCACAAGAGTGGCCGCGTGCTCGTTCGTGTCCAGCCCCCTGCCGGCAGGCTCCACCCCGATGAGCCCCACATCCGCGTCTTCAAGGAACGCAGAGAAGATACCAATAGCGTTGCTTCCGCCGCCGACACAAGCAACAACGTGACCGGGAAGCTTCCCCTCTCTTTCGAGAAACTGCTCCCGAGCCTCCCTGCCGATCACGCTCTGGAACTCCCTGACCATCGTCGGGAACGGGTGCGGCCCAACGACCGAACCAAGGAGATAGAACGCATCCGGTCTTGCGATGTAGGCATCCAGGGCTGCATCAACGGCCTCCTTGAGGGTCTGCTGCCCGTGGGTGACCGAAACGACCTCCGCTCCGAGGGCCTTCATGCGCGCCACGTTGGGAGCCTGTCTCTGCACGTCGACCGCTCCCATGTATATGATGCAGCGCATACCCATCAGGGCCGCGACCGTGGCGGTGGCGGTTCCGTGCATTCCGGCCCCCGTCTCGGCGATCAGTTCCTTCTTGCCCATGCGCTTTGCCAGGAGAGCCTGCCCGATAGTGTTGTTGATCTTGTGCGCCCCGGTGTGGTTCAGGTCCTCACGCTTCAGGAAAAGCCTTCCTCCGCCATAATCCCTTGAGATGTTTGCGCAGTAGGTCAGGGCCGACGGTCTGCCCACGTACTCCTTGAGAAGCCTTGTGAACTCCCTTTCGAAGAGCTCATCCGCCATGGCCGACTCGAATGCCGCCTCCAGCTCGTCCAGCCGCGGCTGGAGCTGCTCCGGAACGTAACTCCCTCCGAAAGTTCCGAAATATCCCTTTGTTGCCTCCGCTGTCTTCCTCTCGCTCGTCATCCTCTTTTTCCTCCTCAGCTCATTTTGGGGGTGTCCACAAATAAAAAATGGGCGCTCATCCTTTCGGATACGCCCCTTGTCCATAAAAAACGCGGGGCCGCGGAAATTATTCCGCAGCCCCGCGTGTAATTACACGACGGCCCGCGGCGCCTTCAGCGCCACCACCAATAAAAACATGTTGAACTCATGGAACCTCTGCTAGCCTCGTCTCGTCTCATAATGCGGACACTCCCTTTGTAGGGTAATATAACAAACTCGCCGGCTCAGCGCAAGGGGGTGAGCTACTTGTATCTGGAAGTTGCCAATTTAACTGCTTCCGTCAGTTCCCCCCACGCACATTCGGCTCCGGCCTTCAGGTCTTCCCAGGCGCCCTTGCTGGCTTCACTGAGCTCATTGAGCTTTTCCTGGACTTTGTCGCGTTTTGCCTTCAGGTTCTGGATCTGGTTCTGGTATTCGGCTTTCAAGTCGGGCTTCACCTGGTCGGCCTTAGCCTGGAACTGGTCTATCCTGGTGTTCCACTCGTCCAGTTTCAACTTCAGTTTCTCTACGTATGCATCTCTTTGTTCGGTCATAAAAATATCCTCCCCTTCAAGTCAGGTTGTGCCTTGTCCTGTCGTACCAAGGCTGTTCCGCAGATCCCTTTTCACACAGCAATACGGGAATGTTTTGTGCGGATCCCCTCCCGTAACGACGGACAAGGCTTCTATTTTGCATGCTCAAGGAACTTTCGTCAAAATTTTATTGCCTGAAGGCGGCAAACAGTGTTCATTTAGCTCTGGCGGGGGCGGCGGATTTTCCCAACTTACCCGCCAGCGCCAGTTTGGACTTCGCTCTCTTTTTCCTCCTGAAGAGCTTGATAGTCTCGAACACCGCCAGGTAGAGGACGGCCGCAGCTAGAACAAAAATCCAGTCCACCGGCCCCGGGCCGATAAAAACCAGGAAATCGCTGATGATCGGCCCGTAGATGCCCAGGAAAACCATCAGGATCGACCCTAAGATAGAGAGGAGCAACACCCTGTTGGTGAATAAGTTCCGGTTGAAGAGACTGGTGTATTCGTGGCGCCGCGAGAGAATATTGACGAACTGGCAGTAGGCGATCGTCAGGTATGTGACCGCCGTAGCTTTTGCGAACTCGGGCGTGCCCATCATGTCGGGCGAAAGGATGATGCCTTCCCGGAACATGAACAGTCCGAAATTGGCGAACGCCAGTACACCGATCAGCCCACCAAGAAAGGCCACTTCCAGCGAGCTCCACAGGTTCATGATATGGCTGTGCCGATCGCGCGGAAGCATCTGCATGACGTTATCGGGCGGCGGGTCGAAGGTAAGGAACGTAAGCGGCATCACCTCGGCCAGCAGGTCGACGGCCAGGATCTGGATGGCCAGAATGGGAATTGCCCAGTTCCCGGCGGCAACCCCGACAAGGCCAAGAAGCACGACGACCAGCTCTGCCATGTTGGTGGTGAGGGAGGCAAGAACGGTTTTCCTGAGATTGTTGTAGATGGTTCGGCCTTCCCGAACGGCCTCGACCAGGGTGGGGAAACTATCATCCAGAAGCACGACTTCGGCGGCTTCCTTGGCCACATCCGTGCCAGTCTGACCCATGGCCACCCCGATAGCTGCACGCTTGAGCGCCGGAGCATCGTTGACACCGTCGCCCGTCACGGCGACTACCTCTCCCTGCGCTTCCAGGAGCTTCACGATCCTCAGCTTGTCCTCCGGAGCCACCCGCGAAAAGATGACGGCGTCGGATGACAGCAGCAACGCCGTCAGTTCGGAGTCATCCATGGCTTCCATCCGGGCTCCTGTGCATACAGGGGGGTCCTCCCCGTCGGAAAGGCCTATCTCCCGGCCCACCGCCTGAGCGGTGATCGCGTGATCTCCCGTCATTATTATGATCCGGATATGAGCCTCGCGGCAGCTGGCAATGGCCTCGCGGACACCCTCCTTTGGGGGATCGATCATTCCCACAAGGCCAAGGAGGACAACATCCTTTTCGACCTCCTCCAGCACGTAGTCGCCGCCGTTCTCCTCAAGGGGGCGGAAGGCTATGGCAATGACGCGAAGAGCCTGGCTCGACCACAATTCGCTGATCTCTTCAATGCGGCGTTTATCCTCTTCGGTAATGGCAACCGCTTCTCCGTCACGGTAGATGAACTTCGCCACGGAAAGCACGCTGTCGGCGGCTCCCTTCATGGCGAGCTGGCTCCGGTTTCCGAACTGGCGCACCGAGCTCATGCGTTTGCGCTCGGAGTCGAAGGGGAATTCGTGCAGTTCCGGGTTTTCCTCGTCCTCTTTGGGGCTTCGGGTGCCTGCCTTGGTGGAGAGCGTGATCAGGGCAGCCTCGGTGGGGTCGCCGATGGGATGCCAGCCGTGATGCTCGTCGTCTGGCGGATGAATTTCGGCGTTGGATGCCATGGTGGCTGCATCCAGCATGATCTCCAGTTCGTCCATCTTCTCCCTGGAAAGCGGGTTTTTATCTTCGTCCAGTATCTGGCCTTCGGGTTTGTAGCCGATACCTGTTACCTCGTGGGATTTTCCGTTGAACCAAAGGGTGGTTACGGTCATTTCGTTTTTGGTGAGAGTGCCTGTTTTGTCGGTGCAGATCACGGTGGTGGAACCGAGCGTCTCCACGGATGGCAGATTCTTGACGACGGCCTTGCGATCGGCAAGCCTCTTGCTTGCGGCAGACAGGGCCACGGTGACCTGGGCCGGAAGAGCCTGCGGCACGGCCGCAACTGCTACGCCAAGGGCGTACACCATGCTCATGAACAGGCCGAACCCCTGCCACAGGGCCACCCCGAACAAGGCAAAGCTGATAATGACCACGATACCCGTAAGCCACCTGGCAAGCATGTTAAGCTCTATCTGCATGGGAGACCTGGCCGCCGTGGTCTCCTGGGTCATATCGGCGATCTTGCCCATCTCGGTATGCATACCCGTGCGGACGACAACACCGATCGCGTTCCCCGTGGCTACCGTAGTGCCCATGTATGCCATGTTCTCCCTGTCGGCAAGCACGCACTCTTCTTTGGCTGCGTTGTTGTTCTTCTCCTGCGAAGTGGATTCACCAGTCAGGGAAAATTCGTTGGCGCGAAGATTGAAGGCTTCCAGGATGCGGATATCGGCCGGGATCTTGTCGCCCGCTTCGATCTGCACGATATCGCCCGGAACAAGCAGCGACTGCGCTATCTCCGACAGTTCGCCGTTCACCCGCAGCTTGGCCGGGGACGAGATCAGCTCCTTGAGACGCTCAAGGAGCCTGCTGGCCTTGTATTCCTGTACGAAACCTATCAAGGCGTTGACAATAACGATCACGAACATAACTGATCCGTCCCGGACGCTTCCGATTGCGAACGAAATGGCCCCGGCAAAGATCAGCACGAGGACGAGCAGGTCCTTGAACTGCGAAAGGAAAAGCAGCAATTTGGGGACGGCGACATCCGAGGTTATATCGTTGGAGCCAAATTCCCCCCGGCGCTTTTCCGCCTCTGCCCGGGGGAGGCCCTTTTCGGTCGTATCAAGGGCATCGAGAGCCTCTCTGGTTGTCATCAGGTAAAAAGCTTTTTCAGCCATGCGTAATTTCTCCCTCTTTTTCTCATTGAAACGCCATGGGGGTCAATACAGCAAGCGAAGGCACACTCGGGTGACAGGTTACCATAAAGAGGACCCCTATTTCGTCCCGGTGGGAGTTTCGTCCTTTCCGTGCATGTCGGCCAGCGTCGTGTCGCCGAGGTATCTGAGGACTCTTTCCGTCAGGTCTTCGATGAGATCACCGAAGATGCAGCCTCTGAAGGGACACGACCCGGAGTGCAGAAAGCAGGTGTCCGAAGAAGGCATACCCTCGATGGCGCTGTAGATATCGAGAAGCGTTATGCTTTCCGGGGTCTTTGCGAGGTCGAAGCCTCCGCCCGGGCCGCGGATGGATCGGATCATGCCTTCTTTTACGAGGCGTTGAAAAACCTTTGAAAGGTGAGCCTCCGAAGCGCCCGTCGCGGCAGCTATTTCGCGAATGCTCATTCTTCGCCTGTTGGCGGCAAGAAGAGACACGCCGTGAAGTGCAAGCGATGATGCCTCGGATATCTGGATGATGTTTTTCACAACCTCACCTCAAAAGACCGGGAGGAGAGGGTTCCCTATCACTCCCGGTGGAATTGAACGAACCAGACGTGGAAATACTCTTTTCAAGACCCCAGGATCGCTTTAAGATCCTCTTCCGGCGTGGTTATCGGCATAAGGTTGAAGGTCTCGTGCAGGAACTCCAGCACCGGCGGCTTCACAAAAGCCGGAAGCGTCGGCCCCAGGCGGATATTCTTCACCCCGAGGAACAGGAGCGAAAGGAGTATGCAGACAGCCTTCTGCTCGTACCACGAAAGGACAAGTGAGAGCGGCAGCCCGTTTATGTCAGTCTCAAAGGCCCCGGCGAGCGCCTGCGCGATCTTGACGGCTGAGTAGGCGTCGTTGCACTGCCCCACGTCAAGAAGGCGCGGAATTCCGCCGATATCGCCGAAGTCCAGCTTGTTGAAGCGGTACTTCCCGCAGGCGAGGGTGAGGATGAGGCAGTCCTTCGGAACCTGTTTGGCGAATTCGGTGTAGTAGTTGCGCCCGGATTTCGCGCCGTCGCATCCTCCTACGAGGAAGAAATGACGTATCTTCCCCGCCTTGACCATTTCGATGACCTTACCCGCCACGGACATTACGGCCTCATGTCCGAAGCCCACCGTGATCAGATGCTCCGGAGCATCCTCGTCGAACCCCTGCGCGGCGAGGGCCGCCTCGATCACGGGCGCAAAATCCTTCTCCGGCCCGATGTGAGTCACACCCGGCCAGGCCACGAGCCCGGTCGTGAAGATACGGCCGATGTAGGAATCCTTAGGCTTCTGGATGCAGTTCGTCGTCATCAGTATCGCTCCGGGGAACGCATCGAACTCCTCGCGCTGGTCCTGCCAGGCCCCGCCGTAATTGCCCGCAAGGTGAGTGTGTTTGTTAAGGCCGGGGTACCCGTGACAGGGGAGCATCTCACCGTGGGTATAGATGCTGATCCCCCTTCCCTTTGTCTGCTGAAGGAGCATGTCGAGGTCGCGAAGGTCATGTCCGGAGACCAGGATCGCATTCCCCTTCAGGGGGGTAACCCGCACCTTCGTCGGCACGGGATCTCCGTAGGTCTTTGTGTTGGCGCTGTCCAGGAGACCCATCACCTTGACGTTCCACTCTCCGGCTCCAAGTACGTGCTGAACGAGGTCTTCCTGGGTGAACTTTTCGCTTGCGAGAAAATCGAGGTATTCGTGGAAGAAGCCGAAGATATCGTCGTCCTCGTATCCCAGAACATTGGCGTGGTCGATGTAAGCGGCGCTCCCCTTGAGGCTGATCAGGATCAGATCGTGCAGCCCCTGGAGGACCTCTCCGTGCTTTTTGGCTCCCGCCTCAGGGTTCAGCTCTTCCCCCTGCCGGATCATGCCTTCCCTTGCAGAGGCTGGTTCGAAGATTGCGGGGCCGGAAAGCGTCCCGGGTTCCTTTCCCGCTGTTGCGTATCCCTTTTCGTAAAGGTCTCTGGCCTTTTTGCGCATATCGACAGCTCTTCCGATCAGGGACTCCATCCTTTCCTCGTCGAAGTTGACGTTCGTGATCGTGGTGAAGAGGGCATCCACGACGAAGAGATCGACATTCCGGTCCTTGATTCCAAGCTTCCGAGCCCGATTCGCATACATCGATATGCCCTTCGACAGGTAGACAAGAAGATCCTGAAGATTGGCCACCTCGGGGCTTTTGCCGCATACGCCTGCCGCGGTGCATCCTGTACCTTTAGCGGTCTGTTCACACTGATAGCAGAACATTATCGCTCACTCTCCTGTCCGGTCTGGCATTCTCCTGTTCTTGATCTCATTTGCAGGAAAAACGGTACTATTATACCAAATAGAAGGTATGTCTCAAGAGGGCTCAAGAGGATAACTCGGGAAATACTACCTTTCAAGCAGGGGGATCACCGGGATGTCGATGTTCTTTCGCAGCTGCATCGCCGGCATCCCTATAACCACAACACCGGATTCCTCGTCAACATGGTAACGCCTGCGGTCCTCTTCCAGATCGTATCCGATGACCGTGTTCGGCGGGATCTTGTTGTGCGCGTCAACTATAACCTTGCGGAGCCTGCACCCCTCCCCTATCTCCACTCCCTGCCCGAGGATGCTGTCCTCAATTATGGCTCCCGCCCTGATGAGCGTTTGCCGGGAGAGAACCGAACTGTGGACGACCCCTCCCAGCAGGCGGCTTCCCTCGGCGCGGAGAGTTCCGATCTCTGAGCAGACCTGCCCTCCTTCGGGATAGGAATAGGCGGGCGGGTCCGAAAATGATACTGTCCGGATGGGCCAGCGGGCGTTGTAAAGCGTCATGTCCGAGTTTGGCCTGCAGAGGTCCATGTGGGCATCCCAGTAGGCCTTGATCGTCCCGACATCCTTCCAGTAAGGCTTGTCCTTCCCCGGGAGAACATTCGTGGAGAAGTCGTAGGCGAAGACATTGCACTTCTTGTGAAGCAGGGGCAGTACATTCCTGCCGAAATCGTGGCTGCTGCTTTCGTTCTGGGCGTCGTCGAGGACCGACTCCTCGAGGGCCTCCCTCTCGAATATGTAGTTGCCCATGGAGACATAGGAAAAACCGGGCCGCCCCGGGACCTCCGGGGGGTTCTCGGGCTTTTCCACGAAACCGATGACTCTGCCGGAATCGTCAGTATGGATGCACCCGAACTGCGAAGCCTCGGAGCGCGGAACCACGTTGGCCGCAACCGTGACGTCGGCTTTCTTTTCGAGGTGATAATCCAGCATCTGTTCCACGTCCATCTTGTAGATGTGGTCCGCCGCGAAGATGCAGATATGGTCGGCGTCGTAGAGAGTAATCAGATGCAGGTTCTGGAAGACCGCGTCGCACGTCCCCTGGTACCAGTGCTCCCCGCGCCACATCTGCGCCGGAGCCAGCGTAACGAAGTGGTCGCGATCTCTCAGCGCCCCTCCGAACTGCCACCCCCGCTCTATGTGCTCGTTGAGCGACTGGCTCTTGAACTGGACAAGGACGTAAATGGAAAAGAGTCCGCTGTTGACAAGGTTCGAGAGGGCGAAGTCGACGATCCGGTATTTTGCCGCGAAGGGGACAGCCGGCTTGGCTCTGTATTTGGTGAGAGGCATCAGGCGCTCCCCCTTGCCTCCCGCCAGGACAACTGCCAAGACTCTTCCGTGCTTTCCGTAGATCATGCCGATCCCTCCCGCTTGGTTGAAGGTCCTCGCTGGGCTAAAGAATCATAGAGCGATATGTAAGCCCGGGCAGAACGGCTCCAGGAGAAGTCCCTTTCCATGCAGCGCTTCCGAAGAATGGACCAGCGGCGCGGCGAGCCGAAATGCTCCAGTGCTCTTCCCACGGCCGAGGCAAGCGCATCTCCGTTGTATTCTTCGAACATGAAACCTGTCCCGTGGGGTCCGGCATCCGCGTCGGAGACCGTGTCCGCAAGGCCGCCGACCCCCCTGACCACCGGAACTGTTCCGTAGCGCATGGAGATCATCTGCGAAAGGCCGCACGGCTCAAATAGCGATGGCATCAGGAAGATGTCGCCTCCGCCGTATGCCAGGTGAGCGAACCTTTCGTCGAACGCCTGCCGGAAAAAGACCTCGTCCGGCCTCTTTTCCGCGAGTGCCGCAAAAGCCTTCTCCAGCGCGGGCTCGCCGGTACCGATCACGACCAGGCGCGCCCCCATGGCGAACAGGGGTTCGATGGCTTTGAGCAGGATATCCATCCCCTTCTGCCTCACAAGGCGTCCGATGGAGACCATTATCGGGCCGCCCTCGATCTCCCATCCGCACTCAGCCAGGAGCGCGGCGCGGCAGACACCTTTGCCCTTCATCTCCTCCGGGCCGAAATTGGCCGGGATCATCGGATCGGTTCGGGGGTCCCAGTAAACGGTGTCGATACCGTTGAGGATCCCGCTAAGCCTCTTCCTTCGATACTCCAGGACACCCTCAAGCCCCTCCCCGAATTCGGGGGTGAGGATCTCCCTTGCGTAATTGGGGCTGACTGTCGTCACCGCGTCGGCGGAGGTTATGCCCCCTTTCAGGAGGTTGACCCCGCCGTAGAACTCCATCGCATCCATCGCAAAGGCCGCCCCCGTCATCCCCCACTCATCCAGAACCGAAAGCGAAAGAGGCCCCTGGTGCGCAATGTTGTGGATCGTCAGGACCGTCGCGGGTTTCTCGGTGAGAAGACCGTAGTATCTGTGCCACTTCAGGGCCGCGGGAGTCAGGCACGAGGCCCAGTCGTGTACGTGGATGATATCCGGTTTCCAGCCGTCCGGGAATACCCGTTCCAGGGCTGCCAGCGAAAGAAAGGCGAATGGGAGGGCTGTGTCGGGCCCCAGGTCGCCGGGGTAGATGTCCTTGTTTTCGAAGAGTTCGGGGTGTTCCAGAAGGTAGACCGGGACGCCGCCAATTTCGGTTTCGGCAACGCTCCCGCACCAGGCGCGCCACTGCAGCGGTACGCACACGCGGAGCGGAGCGGCTTTGAAGCCTGCGCCAATTTCCCGGAGACGTCCGGGGACGCCTGGCCACGAGGGGGTCAGGACTCTCGCGTCGACGCCAAGTTCCCTCAGCGCGGCCGGGAGAGAGCCTGCTACATCGGCAAGCCCTCCGACCTTGGAGAGCGGGGCCATCTCTGGCGTAACGTGCAGAACGGAAAGTCGGGAGCGTGCTTCGGTGTCCGTAAGTATCGCCTCCCGGGGAAACAACGCTCTTTTGCCTGATACTATATTACTATCATTAATGGACCTTTGCCAGTGCTGCGAAGCAGACCGGGCTGTATGTTATTATCTGCATGCAGCACAGGGAAACCTTTTATGAACGAATGGAGGGCCCCCGGTTGATTTCACGGGGTTGGATATCCCTGATCCCGTCATTGTACTTCTGGCGGCTGTTTTCGCCACAAGGCGCTCTCTGGAGTCGATGATACTGGCCATCGCCGTCGTCTTTTCTCATTTGTTTCCCTGCCCTGCCTCTTTTCGCGCCTGGACGAATGCCCTTATCGACCGGTCGATGTCCTCAAGCGTAGTCCGATAGGAGCACACGCTGATCCGGATGACGGGCTCTTCCTTCCATACGGCGCCGCCGCACCAGCACTCCCCGGATGCCTGGATGAGGCTCAGCGTTCTTTTGGTGAGCTCCGGGTCCCTGCACGATACGAGCACCTGGTTGAAACACACTTCATTAGGGATCTCGAAGCCTTCCCTGCGCAAACCGTCCGCGAAGTATGCGGCTTTCCGCTGAAGGTCTTCCACCAGCTCCGATACACCCTCGCGGCCGAGCGCCATAAGGCAGGCCCAGAGTTCTACCGCCCTTGCCCTTCTCGACATGTCCGGCGTGTACAGCATGCCGTCCCGGTTCTCGCTGTAGACGATATATGAACCTGACATATGCAGGGCCTGTACAAGCGCCTCCCTGTGACGGCACAGGACGATCCCGCTGTCGTAGGGTGCGTTCAGGGTCTTGTGCGCATCCACGGACCAGGAATCCGCAAGCTCCATGCCTGCCGTCAGATATTTCAGCTGATGTGAGGCCGCCGCCCAGAGACCGAATGCGCCGTCGACATGTGTCCACGCGCCTGCGTCTTTCGCTTTTGCGCAGATCTCACTGAAGGGATCGAACGCACCCGAATTGACGTTACCAGCCTGGAGGATCAGCAGTGTCCTGCTGTCCAGCTCCGGCAATTCATCGGGTCTGATGCGCCCCTGTTCATCAGTGGGCACCTTGATGAGGCGATCCTTTCCCAGCCCCAGGATCGAAAGCGCCTTATATACCGTCGAGTGTGCGCCTGCCCCCAGGACCACGCGGATCTCCGGTGCGCCGAAAAGCCCCTTTGAGGAGACATCCCAACCAGCTGCTTTCAGCAGATGATCGCGTCCCGCGGCCAGGCCGCACAGCGTCGCGGTGGACGACCCGCCGACGAAGCCTGCGGCTGTGCCTTCCGGCAGCCCGAAAAGATCTGTCAGCCACCCTTCGCAGACGTCCTCAAGCACCGATACTGTTGGGGATGTCACATAAAGCACGGCATTCTGGTCCCACGCATCCACCAGCCACTTTGCGGCAAGTGCCGCAGGGATGACGCCGCCGTTGACGAAGCCGAAGTAACGGCCCCCCGTCTGCGCGACCGTTGCGGGTGATCCAAAGCGGTGCAGCTTCTCTAAAATACTGTGAGGATCTCCAGGGCTGTCCGGCAGATCCTCCCGGAAGTTTTCAAGCCCTTCTATCGCTTCCTTCCCCGGAAAAACGGGGCGGTCGAGAACCGTCTTCATATAATCCAGCGCATACTCCCTGGCCTTCTCGTACAGACTCCAGTCAAGGGCATCCTTGCGGAACTTGTCGGAAACGATATTCGATTCCGTCTTCTTTTGGGTCATTACAAAGCCTCCTTCATGAATACTTACGGCAACTGATACGCCGTTCAGCGGCTTTCGGCGACAGATCCTAGAATCCCAGTTCCTCTCCCACGATTATGACATGCATCTCCGTCGACCCGGGGCGCTTGTTCAGGATCGTGGTGACATTGCATATCCTCGTCGGCCCCTGGCAATCCATGCATACACCCGTCTTCACGCAGGGATTTGGGAGATTCAGCCGCTTGTTGTTCATCGGAGCGGCTACCCGCCTTATGCGGTCTTCCGCTTCGGCGACATCCCTTACCACCTTGTTGATCCCCGCGACAACGATGACCTTGCCGGGACCGAAGATCATTGCCGCCACCCTGTTGCCGTTGCCGTCGGTGTTCACAAGCCGCCCGTCCATCGTCACGGCATTCGAACCGGTCAGGAAAACGCCGCAGGTCAACTGCCCTCGCCTGACCTGCATTCTTTCCTCATTGCTCAGGCCCGGCGCGGAGTGGTCCAGGATCGTATTGCCCCGCTCCTTCAGCGTCTCGACCACGCCAAGCTCCCCGATGGTCCGCGACCCGCCCAGCCCTACCGTCACAGGCTCCGGTATCAGCCGGAGTATCTCCGCCGCGGCCTCACTTCTGCTTTTGCAGTACACCGCCTCGAAACCGTTCCCCTGCAGGGCCTCCACAACTTTTGCGCCCGTCACGTCATTATGCCACGCTTTAATATCGTTCATCGTCCGTAACCCCTTGTTCTGTCTTTATCCCTGCCAGCGGCCCATTTCGCCATCCGCCGCCGAGGATAGTCTATATCTCTTCCATATCTGTTGTAAAATAACCGTATCTGGGGATATGCTTCATTTTTTCTGAAGTAAGCGGAGGGCGAAAAGCATGGAGATCAAGCACGTCGAGACATTCCTGACCATCATGAAGGAAGGAAGCTTCACCAGGGCCGCGGAGTGCCTGGGCTATACCCAGTCCAGCATGACCGCCCACATCCACGCCCTGGAAGAGGCCCTGTCCGTAAAGCTTTTCGAGCGGCTGTCCCGACAAAATACTCCAACGGCCGCAGCAGAAGAATTTTTCCCCCATGCCATGGAACTCCTGCGCAACCAGGAAAATGTCGTAAACGCAATGCTCCGCTTCTCCGGACGAATGGGATCGACCGTGGTCATCGCAGCTTCCGAGGCGATCCTGATGGCGGAAGAGCTGATGCAGTTCTCCGGAAACTTCCCGGAGGTAAAGCTGAACATCAAGGTTCATTCCTGCCCGCAGATCCCCGTCATGGTGCGCGAAGGAGAAGCCGACCTCGGCTTCTTCATAGGAATACAGGGGCCGGAGGACATTTCTCCGCTCAGGATCCTGGCATCAAGGGTGGAACCAACGTACCTGGTGGGGAAGAAGGGGCTTTTTGCCGACCTGCCGACCAGGGATATCTTCGCCAGGGAAAACTACATAGCCCACGTCAAGGGGAAGGTCTACGCACAGATGGCGGAACTCGCGTTCAGGGAGTGGGGGATCAGCCCCCGGATCATCGAAGCCGGAAGCATCCCCGCGGTGAAGGAACTGGTGATGTCCGGCCTCGGAGTATCGCTGCTGCCCGCAAGCGCTGTCATACGGGAGCGGATCGGGGAAACGCTGGACTTCCGCCCCTGGGAAGTTTCAGGGGTAGAACCAGCCCCCTGCGCGATGCTCGTCGTCCATGAGCAGAAGATCCTCACCCCCGCCATGACGGAAATAGCAGGCAGGATCGAGCGGGCTTTTGGGGGGACGGATCACGGGTGCGTTTTTCGGAGCAACTCGGCCAGGGTTTCGGAGCAACTCGGCCACCCTGTCGGAGTAATTCGGCCAGCATGACGGAGCAACTCGGCCACCCTTAGGTTGGTCGGGGAGGAGGAGTTTGCTCCCATCGGGGATCAGGAACAGCGCCGGGCAATCCAAAGCCATAAAATCGCATTTACGGGGGTGATTTTATGGCTAACAGGAGGTTGCCTGTGCGAAAGATAAAAGAAAT
>JAUSOU010000101.1 GCA_030656095.1 Thermovirgaceae bacterium
TGAAAAAATCCAGCCCCGGGGGGCTGGATTTTTTTATGATCCCGTACAAGGAAAATGTCAAAAAGCGAAAATTCCCAGGCAGATGATCGCGAAACCCATGCAGTAGACGAACCCCGCAAGTCCCAAAGAAAAGACCCTCCCCCGATCCATAAGAGAGACCATGATCTTCCTGGTCTGGCGGTATCTGAAAAGCAACAGGTAAAATTTAGGGATCGCGAGAGTGATGTAAAGAGTCATGACCCAGGAAAGGTGTACCGAGGTCGTGAGCTCCGCATACCAGGTGACGAGAACCAGAAATACCGAAGCGGCGCCGGCAACCCAAAACCAGACGGGCTGTTCCTCGGGGTAGACAACCTCCCGCAGAAAATCGATCCACCGCTCTCCCCTCATCGCCACGAAAGGCGCCACGGTAAGCATGACAGTTCCGAAGAAAAGCGCGAGAAACTGGAAGTACAACATCTTTTCTCCTCCCCTCTGGAGTTCTAGCCTTCCCGTTCTTCGGGCGTTATCGTACCATCGGGCCGGATGGGCTCGCACGAACCCTTTGCCGGTTCCACTTTGAACCAGTATCCGACCGGATCGCCGATCTTGAATCCGTCCTCGTTGAGCCGCCTGATGGTGTAACTCACGATAAAGACGCCCTTCTCACCGGTTTCCTCGATCCCCCAACCGAGCAGTTTGAATTTGCTCTCCTGGTGGGTCCTGGACACGAATGCATCGATGGTTTCTTTGGGAAGATACTCTCTCTTCACAAGCTCGATGGCCTCGACCTTCGTGTTAACCTTCAAAACGAACAGGGCGTACGTTGCCAGGCAGGCCAAGGTGAATGCCACGATCAGCAGAAGAGCCTTTTTCCCGAAAGTTAATCCGCTTTTCTTTGCCATCCCTGCAGGTCACCCCCTTTTTCAATATTATGCCATAACGGCTCCATCTTTAAACCTGTCAATATCACTTATTGCAGGGATTTTTTGCATTTGGTAGACTAAAATGCGAAGCAGGGGGTTGATATTCCATGACGGCAAGAAAATTGATGCATTCCTTGATACTTGTATCTATCGCGGGCGCGCTCTTTCTGGCCTGCTGTGACGTGTTTTCCAGCGAAGCGCTTGCCGCCCCATCCTGGCTCCAGGTTGGGCAACCGGTTCCCGCTCAGTTTGCCTTCAGCGGAGAAGTTCCCTCCATGGAAGAGCTGCGCGAGGCTTTTATCCGGAGGTTCGGGACTGATCCATCGAAATGGCCCGATGAGTTCCGCCGCATTCACGAGACCCAGGTGGCTTTCAACAAGCGGGCCCTTGCGAGTTCAAAATTTCAGGGGCAGTTCGGCAGGGAGGCGCTGGATAAGATCAGGGTCCAGGCCGAGGATCCAGTCGGCTACTGGGTCCGCTCGCTATACGACGGGTGGGGTTTCGAGGAGTGGTTCAACCACGATCACCTTACGGTCCAGAGGGTTCCAAGAGCCCTCCTGGGCCGCTTTCTCAACGAGTTGTTTCCGTTGATGTGGAGGGACATCAGGAGCATCATCCACGTCCAGGAGCTGATGCTTGGATTTCCCGACGCCAAGTTCGTTCCGTACAATAGCTACGACGGTCAGGTTCTTCATCTGAGAAAGCGCGATGTTCTTGAATACAATGGCCTAATCGAGAAGGCCGCCAATAAGTACATCAGGGAAAACGATTTCCTGATGCTTCTTCTGATGCCTGAGCGCATCGACACAAACTGGGTCGGTGACGCTGGACTGGAAGCCTCTCTGGTCAGCAGGGCAAAAAAACTCTCGGGAAGAATCCAGGATGTCGTCCGGAATATGGACCGGAGTTTCAGGGAGTCTTTTTACAAGGCGGTTCCCCGCCTGACGTACTCATGGAACGAGGAACCGTGGTCGGAAAACCACGTTGTCCTGGACGGGAAACCAAAGAAGAGATCGGCCAACGTTGATCTCCTTGGCGTCAGCACCCGGATCGAACACCCCTTCATTGGAGAAAAGACAACGGTTAAAGACCAGAAGATCCTTTCGGGCGCGGCGCTGAAACTGCAGTGGGGAACCGCACCGGTTCACTCGTCCGAGTTTGACAAGGGTGCCGTTGTCGCAAAAATCTCCTCACGGTACATGATAGCCAAAAAACAGTATGGGGAATCAAAGGAGTTCGTGCTCTCTCTCTACCTTGACCATGTCTCCGGATTCGGCCACGAGGTCGCCTTCACTCCCGCCGACGGGCCGCCCTACCCCGAGGGAATCGGCGAGGAGATCATGAATGCGGTCACCGCGGCCTTTTTCGAAGCCGCTGAGACCCTGTACGGCAAATCATCCATGAACGAGCCGCAGGCCCTGAATGTTCCCGGTACTCAGGTTCTCGGTCCCGCTTCAGTCAGAAAGGTCCTCCTGAAACCTCCAAAAGAAAAGCGCCTCAATGTAATTGGCGATGAGCCGCGCGGATCTTCATTTACCGTCAGCGTCTGGGATGGAAGAAAAAAATTTCCCCATGCGGAGGTTTCGGTAAGGAAACCGGAGGTAGGTTCTCTCTCGTCGAAAAACGCGACGGGAGGAGATGAGAAATGGCTGTTTATCACTACCGGCCCGCTTGGTGATGCCGAAGTCGTCTATGATCCGCCTTCGAATTCGGAACTCAAGACGCTAGGGCCAATCCAGTGGGATGTCGTAATCGTGGTCGAAGATACCCTCGGAGGAGAAGGATCTTCGCTCACCCTGAAAGTGATAAGGCCCAGGGACATCGACATCACGGCGGAACATGCCGTATTGCCGGCCGATCCCTCCTTTGCAAACCCGGTCCGTTTCCGTTTCGACGGGAAGGGGCCCGGGAGCGACCCTTCCGAAAGATTCCGGATAAAGATAAGGGCCTTGAGCGGCATGGGGGTGTTGTCCACGAAGCGAGGCGATATAGGAGGCAGGAGTACCCTCGCCCTTGAGATCGAAGCCGACAGGGAGCACGAACTCTTTTACAGGTGGCTGGGTGACAGGAAGCTCAAGGGGCCCGTCGCCGAAACCCTTCTTTTCGAGGTTCCGGAACTCGAGATAAAGGGCTCTGTGACCTTTTCGGTGGGAGTTGCCCCATACATTCATTCGCCGCAGGGGACGCACCCGGACATAAAGCAGCCAGGTCTTTTCATCCCCCTCAAGGTCTACGTCCAGGACGAGTATCACCCCGATCTGGACATGGCGGCGTTCCTGAAGGCCTTTGGACTCAAACCGGTTCTAGATATCAGGCAGGTTAGTTTCGAGCCCGTGGAATCGGACGGCTCAAAAAGCAGCCAGATCCTTGAAGCGATACTGCAGCACATCAAGGGGGCTGAACTGCCCCGGGATGTGCAATCCCTGGAACCGGAATCATGGTCTCTGGTCAAGGAATCCGGTTCCAGGTGGTTTATCGCGGGTGATACCCCCGGTGGGGATTACTCCTCGGAAAATGTCATTCCGGGCGTCATCCCCTGGGAATACGGTGACTACACCTTCAGGATAAGCATGAATCTCGAGGATACAAGAGGGGTTTCCGTTGAACCTCTAAGGCGGACGATGACGAGCATACTGCACGTTCGCCCTTTCGCGCCATCCTCCGGTGACGGCCAGGCGGACCTCATCCTTCCGTTGATACTCGCCTTCTCCGCAATATTTCCCGGAGAGGATACCCGGCAATTTGCAGCCAAAAGCAGGAACCTTCTCCAAAAGGGCGATTTTGAAGCCGTTTCTGTCGCCCTGGGGGAGCAGTTTTCCCAGCGGCTCTCATGGTCTTCCATATCGGATCTTGCAAACGCGGCTGACCGGGAACGCCTGGTTAAACTCGTCGCCAAGGCACACGGGATTTCCGGAGCTTCTCTGTCAGAGGATATAGTGAATGAATCTATCTTCCGCACCAAGCGCAACTTCCTCTGCGCCGTGGCAGGGGTTTATGCGGAATCATTCCTTTCCGGGGGCTACGATCTGTCCCGCCTTGCGGAAGGTCCCTCTTCCGGGGCGAACGGTTCGGAGGTCCTTATCCTCGAGATGATCAAGTGTTTTCTCGAGGGTTACGGAGAATACGGGATCGTCGCCCTGACAAATGAAAACATCCGGTCTCTCGAGGTCTACACAGAATCAGGCGAGAGGCTCACAGAGTTCCCAGGCCAGGTTTTCGGCGGGGGAGACGACTCCAGGAGGATCTTCAACGGGAAACACTCGGTTGTGATCCCCTTCAGGCTCGGCGAGAATCTTATGATAACTCTTCGAGGCAATGGAGAACCCGTCGATGCGATAAAGATCCTCCCCAACGGCATCAACGTCCAGCGGTACGGCTTCCGTCCGGGGAGCGAAACCATCAACGTCTACGGCGATGTGGTGAGGCCGTAACTCGTGACTCGTAACTCGTAACTTGGAAAAACCCAAAATGAAAACGCAAAACCAGATAAATCACGAAAAAGCAGGGCCGAGTCTATAGACTCCGGCCCTGCTTGGTGTCTTGGAAAATTTCCAGATTCAACTCTGCAGCTCTTGCCTTTTCGAGTCACGAGTTACGAGTCACGCGTTACGGTTTTTCCTATTTCGTCATCAAAAACCCCGTTCCCATCTCGTCGTTTTTCTGCTGGAGCAGGAAGTTGAACCCTGTCACGCTGGCTCTCCCCCGGATGAACGGGAGAACGGTTTCATAACCCCCGATCTTTGGCCCCGGCTGGTAGTGGCCGTGGAAAACGCTGCCCACGACGCTCTCGTGATCGAACACCTCTCCCGGTTTAAGCAGCCCCTTGGCGGCCAGGAGCGCCATCTTCGCGCAGGTGCCTGTCCCGCACGGCGAGCGGTCCACGTTGCTCTCTCCGAAAAGCACGCAGTTCTTGGTTGGTTTTCCCGGGCGCTCAAGGGCGAACTCGGTGAGTCCAATGGTGTTGATGTGTTTTTCGGTCGGATGCTGGACCGGCACTGCCCGGTTGACCTCCCTGAGGATCTCCAGGCCGAGCCTGAGAAGTTCCGGGACCTCCTCGCGCTCGAGTGTCAGGCCAAGCTCCTCTGCGTGTACAATAGCGAAGAAGTTTCCGCCGAACGCTATATCGAGATGGATCTTCTTTCCGCCCCGCGAGGGTACCGCAAGCTCAACGTCGCGCTTGAAGACAAAGGCCGGAACGTTGGCCAGGGTCACATCCCCTACAACCCCGTTCTTAACCTCGACCTTGAGACGGATCTGCCCGACCGGTGTGTCCAGAACCACCTCGGTGTGCGGCTCGGTCCGCGGAACCATGCCGAGCTCAACAAGGGCGTTGGCCGTCCCTATGGAACCGTGGCCGCACATGGAAACCCCGTCGCCGGAATCCATGAAAAGCACTCCGTAGTGCGAATCTTCGCGCTCGGGAGGGGTCAGAAACGCCCCGAACATGTCGCCGTGACCCCGGGGCTCGTGCATGACGAAATTGCGGAAGTCGGAAAGGTTTTCCTTGAGGTAGGCCCATTTTTCGCTCATGGTTTTTCCCGGGAGGTGAGGCCCCCCTCCGATGATAATGCGGGTGGGTTCTCCTCCTGTGTGGGTGTCCACAACTGCGGTGGCGCGTACTATCTCCATTGAATACCGTCTCCTTTCGAGTAATGGCTCTTGTAAAAATTAGTTCAACAAGCATTGCTGGTCGTACCAAAAGTGCAAAACACGGTTTGACTGCTGGGGCCGGAATAAATAGAATCATGTATCGGGTCCTTATGATTATATGCACGTTCCTTGATTGAGGCAATTTTTTGGGTCTTTATTTTTTCCATGGAAGGAGTCGGAAAACATGGGTCGCAATACTGCGGATGTGGCGATAATTGGAGGCGGGGTTCACGGGTGTTCCATCGCCTACCACCTCGCGAAACGGGGAGTCAAAGCGGTTTTATTCGAGAGGGACTATCTCTCGTCCGGTTCCAGCGGCAGAAGCGCCGCCGGTCTCCGGTACCAGTTCGGGACAGAGGTCAATTGCCGCCTGTCTATGTACAACATGGAAAAGATACCGCATCTGCGTGAGGAACTGGAGTACGGAGCCGACCTTGAATACGATCCCGCCGGTTACCTCTGGATCGCATACAGCGACTCGCAGCTCGATCAGCTCAAAAAGAACGTGGCGCTTCAGAACTCTCTGGGGATTGAATCGGTCATTCTCAATCCCGCAGGGGTCAAGGAAGTGGCTCCCGGCCTCAATATCGAAGGGATGCTTGGAGCAAGCTTCAACCAGAAGGACGGGCACGTCAACCCGCACACCATGAACTTTGCCTACGGCGACGCCGCCAGACGTCTCGGGGCCGAGATCCATACCAAGACCGCAGTAACGGGTCTTCTGACGGACAACAAAAAGGTCTGGGGAGTCAAGACGGACAAGGGCGAATGGGAGGCCGGGGCTGTGGTTTGCGCAGTTAACGCCTGGTCCCCCGAGGTCTGCGGATGGTGCGGTCTTGAGGTGCCTATCGTGGCCGAACGTCACCAGATACTCATCACCGAGCCGGTCGAGAGAATGAAGCACCCCATGACCCTCTGCCTCGATGACGGCAGCTACTTCAAGCAATGCCCGAACGGAACATTCATGCTCGGGTGGGGCAACCCGGAGGAGAAAAAAGACACCAGTTACGCATCCTCCTGGCAGTTCCTGGAAGAGGTATCCAAAAGAGTCGTCGCGAAGATGCCGTGCCTTGCCGGGGTGAGGGTTGTACGCCAGTGGACCGGTCCCTACGCGATCACGCCGGACGAGCAGACCATCATGGGCAAGACTCCCGTCGAGAACTTCTTCTTCGTAGGCGGGTGGAGCGGGCACGGACTACAGTTTGCCCCATCTGCGGGGCGTATCATGTCCGAGATCGTCATGGGCGAGGAGCCCTTCCTGGATGTAAGCCCCTTCCGTTTCAGCAGGTTCGAGGAAGGCTGTCTCTTCCCCGAACCCGCCTGCATCTAGTTTTTTAAAACAAAAAGACACCGGGGGCCTGTCCGATGCCTCCGGTGTCTTTTTGTTTTTCCTTATGATTGCCTGTTCAGACAGATTGAACCGCCACTGCCCCCGCCCTTCCCGAAATCTCCAGGTTCCTGACATCGCATATCGGAAGTTTCGCAAGGCCGGATCCGGAAATAGATTCTCCTACTGGCGTGAGGAATATTCCGGCATCCAGGCAGCGGACAACAAGATCCTCCAGAAGATGGATCTTGGATCGCCCCTCCATCTCGGCATGAATGGTATGAACGCTCAGCCCTGGACGGATAAGTTTCAGGTAGTGGTCGTTGACGCTTCCGTCGTCGATGCCGGAAGCGCCGTAGATCTCGTCCATCGTAGGAAGTGTGGTGGGAACCTGCGGGGTTTTAAAAGCTTCGCAGCCCATCCGCGGGAGAAACGGGAAGCTTCCCCTGGTGTCGCTGCAGTAGTCGAAGCCGTACTCATCCTGCATTCCAAGGCTTGCCCCGGTGACCTTCCACGCCGGGGCGGCGCAGCAGCGGGGGGGTTTTCCCGCGAGCGACGAGAACATCTCGAAGGCCCTGGCGAAATCATCCCGCATCGCCGTTTCGGGCATAGAGTCCAGGGTGTCCTGCCACGCGACGTGGTCCCAGGCGTGAATGCCGCACTCGTGCCCTTCGCCGACAGCCCGCCGGAAGATATCAGGATCACGGGGAACAATAAGAGGCGCGGGGAGCAGGGTTCCGTACATCATCGTCGTGAGGCCGTAGGTCCCCGGCGCGTTTGTGCGGAGCATCTTTTTCACGAACCCTTTTCTGAAGATCCTTCTTATCGCCTTGCCGGAGTTGTCGGGTCCGAACGAGAAGTAGAAGGATGCCCTCACGCCATGCTTTTTGAGGAGTGAAAGCATTGCCGGAACCCCGTCCAGATACCCTTTCAGCGTGTCCACGTCAACCTTCAGCGCGAGAACAGCCTTCATCGTCATCCCTCCGGAGGCAATTGTAGCAGGGGGACCGAAGGGCCGTAACTCGTGACTCGTAACTGGTGACTAGTAAGAACAAAAGAAACCATAGATTTTTAATCCTTAAAATGGGTTTCCGGGTAAAAGGTAACGAGTCACGCACTTGAAAGTCCCTGATATCTGATATATCATATATCTGTAACGGGAGGAGGCGCGAAATGCAGACCGATTGTCCGTTCAGCGTCGTGTCGCTTCGCCAGCAGGTTTACGACTACCTCAGGGGGCAGATGAACCGGGGAGACCTTCGCCCTGGGAGCGCCATCAACCTCGGTGAGATGAGCGCCCGATTCGGCATAAGCAGGACCCCTCTTCGAGAAGCCCTTCTTCAGCTGGAAGCTGAAGGGTTTGTGACGATATACCCCCGCAGGGGGATAGTTGTGAACCCCCTTTCCGAAAGCGACATCAGGCATGCCTACGAGGTGATCGGAGCCTTGGAGGCTTCCGTAATTTTAAACGAGCAGGGAAAAATTTCTTCTGCCGAAACCGGCCAGATGCGCGAGCTGAACGAACTTATGCGGCAGTCCCTGGATCGTGACGATTTCGCAGAATTTTACGACCACAACGTAGCCTTCCACAACGTCTACCTCGATCTCTCCGACAACCGTGGTCTGGTCCGCACGGTGATGACCCTGAAACAACGCCTCTACGACTTTCCCAGGCGAAAGGGTTTCGTTAAGGAGTGGGAGACGACGTCCACGGGAGAGCACGAGCGCTTCATCGGACTCCTCGAATCGGGCGACCCGAAGGCGGCCTCCGGCTACATGCGCGATGTTCACTGGTCGTTCGATGTCCAGAAACCCTGGATACGCAGGTATTACAGCGAGCTGGAGCGGGAAGGGGCGCTGAATAGATGATCGGGGGAGGTTCTTCAGTGACCAGAGGGGTTATTTTCGACATCAGGAGGTACTCCATCCATGACGGTCCTGGCATTCGTACCACGGTTTTTATGAAGGGCTGTCCTCTCTCCTGTTGGTGGTGTCACAATCCGGAGAGCCAGTCCGCCTTCACGGAGATCATCTACAGGCCGGAACGGTGCATCGGATGCGGGGCGTGCGCCAAGACCTGCCCTGAAGGAGCCGTAACTCTGACCCAGCGCGGCTACATCTCCGACCCCGATAAATGCACAGGTTGCGGTGATTGCGCGGGAGTCTGTCCCTCTGAGGCCCGTGAGATGCTAGGCAGAGATATTACGATCGGTGAACTGGCCCGGGAGATTCAGAAGGATGTTCTCTTCTTTGAAGAATCCGGCGGGGGTGTTACCTTTTCAGGCGGAGAGCCGCTCGCGCAGCCGGAGTTTCTTGCCGCAGCTCTTGAGGCTGCCCGCGAACTTGAGATACACACTGCCGTGGACACCTGCGGGTTTGCCCCACGTCATGTTCTTGAGACGATCGCGCCGCTCACGAGGCTTTTCCTTTTTGATCTGAAAATAATGGATCCGGTTCTCCACAGAAAGTACACTGGAGTCAGCAACGAAATCATTCTGGAAAACCTGAAGTGGCTTACAGGGAATAAATATGAAACAGTGGTCCGTATCCCGGTTATACCGGGGATAAACGATACGGAAGAGAATATTGAAGCTGTCGGCAGGTTTCTCTCGGGTCTTTCCATGAGGCCGGATGTGGATCTGCTTGCGTATCACGCGTCAGCGACCGAAAAATACCGGAGGTTCGAAATGTCTTACCTTTTGCAGGATGTTGTTCCCCCACATAAGGATCATATGCGGGATATTTCAGACAGGCTTGAGATGTTCGGCCTGAATGTATCAACAGGAGGTTGAAAAGAATGAACGATCGGGTCGAAAGACTCAGAAGCGAAAGTTTTGAGGCGCCTGTGGCCCTGGATCATGAGAGGGCCGAGATCATTACGGAGTACTATCGCGATAATTTCGGCAAATTCTCCGTACCCGTGAACAGGGCGATGGCTTTCATGGAACTGTGCGAAAAGAAGAGCATATTCATAGGCAGGGACGAGCTCGTCGTTGGAGAGAGAGGGCCATTCCCCAAGTCCGTTTCAACATATCCGGAGCTTAACTGCCACTCGGTAGAGGATCTCGAAATACTCGACAGCAGGGAGAAAAACCCCTACAAGGTCTCAAAGAAGTGCATGGATGTTTACGCGGAGAAGGTCATTCCCTACTGGCGCGGACGCACGATGCGCGACAAGATATTCGCCGATATAGGCGACGAGTGGAAGGAAACCTACGCATCAGGCTTCTTCACGGAGTTCATGGAGCAGCGCGCCCCGGGGCACACGACGCTGGACGGCAAGTTCTACACCAAAGGCATGGAGGGTTTTAAAAGTGATATCGACGAATCCATTGCCGCTCTTGATTTCAAGGCCGACCCGGAGGCCACGAAGAAGCGCGAGCAGCTCAAGGCCATGAAGATAAGCTGCGACGCAGTCATTCTTTTTGCCGAGCGCCATGCGGAACTGGCGTCGAAGATGGCTTTGGAGGAGAAGGATCCGGCCAGGAAAAAGGAGCTGGAGCGCATAGCATCCATCTGCCGTTACGTTCCTCGCCATGCTCCCCGCGACTTCTGGGAGGCTCTCCAGATGTACTGGTTCATGCACCTGGGAACCATTACGGAGCTCAACGGATGGGACGCCATGAATCCGGGTCACCTAGACCGCTACTTCCACCCCTTCTATGAGAGTGACCTGAAATCTGGCGCAATAACCCGGGACTGGGCGAAGGAGCTACTGAGCGCCTTCTGGATCAAGTTCAATAACCACCCCGCGCCCCCCAAGGTCGGTGTTACGGCTGCGGAGAGCGGGACTTACAATGATTTTACCAATATCAATCTGGGAGGACTTCTTTCGGATGGTTCTGACGGAGTCAACGATGTCTCCTACATGATGCTTGAGATAATCGACGAGATACATCTGCTCCAGCCGCAGGCAAATATCCAGCTCAGCCGCAAGAACTCCGACAGGTTCCTCAAGGCGGCGGCCAGGGTTATACGCAAGGGTTATGGTTACCCATCGGTATTCAACGCCGACACGGTCATAGAGGAGATGATACGGGCCGGCAAGAGCGTGGAGGACGCACGCGAGGGCGGGACAAGCGGCTGCGTTGAGACCGGCGCGTT
Organism: Thermovirgaceae bacterium; assembly: GCA_030656095.1. GTDB lineage: Bacteria > Synergistota > Synergistia > Synergistales > Thermovirgaceae > UBA2252. Next base: position 10,987 of record JAUSOU010000101.1, read on the forward strand.
CGGCAAAGAAGCATACATCCTGACAGGTTACCTCAACACGCCGAAGATCTTCGAGCTGGCTCTCAACAACGGTGTGGATCCCGTTTCAGGTAAAAAGATCGGTGCCGAGACGGGTGATCCTGCCGGGTTCAAGACCTTCGATGACCTTTACGCTGCCTTTGAAAAGCAGTTGCATCACATCGTGGATATCAAGGTAAGGGGGAACCAGTTCATAGAGCGAATGTACGCCGACAATGCCCCGGCGGTCTTCCTCTCCGTCCTCACCGATGACTGCATCAAGAGGGGCAAGGATTACAATGACGGAGGTCCCCGCTACAACACGAATTACATACAGTGCGTGGGCATCGGGACAATGACCGACAGCCTGAGCGCCCTGAAAAAGCATGTATTCGAGGAGAATGCCTTTACGATGGGCGAAGCCGCCAAAGCCGTACGGGAGAATTTCGAGGGGAAAGAGGCCATGAGACTTACCTTCGCCAACAAAACCTCCAGGTGGGGTAATGATGACGACTACGCAGATTCGCTGATGAAAAAGGTTTTCAACTCCCTTTATGATGAGATCGACGGCAGGCCCAACACCAAGGGCGGCTGCTATCACATCGACATGCTCCCGACCACCTGCCACGTCTACTTCGGATCGATAACCGGAGCGACGCCGGACGGACGCCTGGCGGGAGCGCCGCTTTCCGAGGGCATATCACCGGTCCAGGGGGCGGACCGCAACGGCCCCACGGCAGTCATCAAATCGTGCGGGAAAATGGACCATATCAGGACCGGAGGCACTCTGCTGAACATGAAGTTCATGCCGAAGGTGCTTGAGGGCGAAGAAGGAATAGACAAGCTTGCAAAACTCGTCCGGACCTACTTCCGTTACGATGCGCACCACATCCAGTTCAACGTAGTCGACCTCGAGACACTGAGGGAAGCACAGGCCCATCCGGAGAACCACCGGGACCTTATCGTCCGTGTCGCGGGCTACAGCGATTACTTCTGTGACATAGGCCCCGACCTGCAGGAGGAGATAATCTCCCGCACCGCGCAGGAGGAAGTATAGGAACAGGAGACAGGAGACAGGAGACAGGAAAATCCAAACCATAAACTTCACCACGGAGGACGCAGAGTAACACAGAGGAGAACCTGTTTATGTGAAGAATAAATCAGGACCGATCAAAATAATTGATTTGTTTTTATCTCATAAAAGATTTTCTCTGTGGTTCTCTGTGCTCTCTGTGGTGCAAAATTTGGGTTTTGCCTTTTCTGACTCCTTGCTTTTCACCCTTGGAGGTCTCCCATGAAATTTTCGTCCCTGTTCTCGTTTCTGGGCATAGCCTTAAGCATCTATGCGGCGGCAAATCTCTATATATGGATACATCTGGCCAGGGTGATCCCTTACCTGGGGTCTCTCAGGATACCTGTGCTGGTGGGGTTCTGGCTCCTTGTCGCCGCGTTCCCGCTGGGCAGGATCGGCGGGACGATCTTCCGCTGCAGATTCACAGACACTCTTGCCGTCCTGGGTTCGTGGTACATGGCGGCCATGATAATGGCCCTGCTTATGCTTGGGCTTCTGGACATTTTGCTGGTAGCCGATCAATGGCTCCGCATTTTCCCGGATTCCCTGGCAAGGCGTCCGGAGATGGCGCGGCTGGTTTTCTTCTGGGTGATCGTCTCCCTGACGGTCATTTTCGTCGCCGCAGGGCGATGGAACGCCATCCATCCGGTACTTCGGGAATATGAGATCACCCTCAGGGGAACTCCGCAAGATGCTCCGGTCCGTGTTGTCGTGGCGACGGATCTTCATGTGGGTCTTATGGTAAAGAACCACTGGCTGGGCAGGATGATCGAAGTCATCAACTCGGCCTCGCCTGATGTTGTGCTTCTGGTGGGGGATACCGTCGATTCCGACGCCACTCACGCCCAAGAGGAGAGGCTCTCCGATGAGCTGGCTTTGATCTCCGCTCCGCTCGGGGTTTATGCCGTGCTGGGCAATCACGAATTCTACTCGGGAGCCCAGGAGGCCGTTAACTCGTACGAAGCCGGAGGCGTGAGAGTCCTCCGCGATGAATGTGTCGTCATAGGAGATGCCTTTACTCTCTTGGGCCGCGATGACAGGGTATCGCCACGGATGGGACTCAATCGCCTTCCTCTGGCAGAGATACCGGGAGTGAACGGGGGTCTCCCTGTAATAGTGATGGATCACACGCCGTCGCATCTTGGGGAGGCGGAGAAAGCCGGAGTCGCACTGCAGGTCTCCGGCCACACGCACAGGGGACAGCTGTGGCCGTTCAACTACATAACAGCCCACATCTTTGAACAGGACTGGGGTTTTCTCAAGAAAGGGAAAACGCTTTATTACATCTCCTGCGGAGTTGGTGTCTGGGGTCCGCCGATCAGGACATCCAGCCGCCCGGAAGTGGTGGTGCTGAAGATAAGATTTGAACCGTAAATCGCGAGTCGTGTGATCTGTAAAAGGGCTGGCAAGGTTACGCAGTTGAAGCTTTCAAGGATATTTGTTCAGAGGTTCCTTAATAGACAAAACCATATCGATCATGATACCGTAATACAAAATAGATCGATGGAGGTATTGGCATGCAATCAGTAACCATATCACCAAAATATCAAATCGTTATACCAAAAACAGTTAGAGAGGCATTGAATCTTCGTCCGGGCCAAAAAATGCAGGTTGTCGAATATGCCGGACGTATTGAACTTATACCGGAACGTGATATCAAAGAACTCCGTGGATTCCTCAAGGGCATCAATACAGAATTCAACCGAGAGGAAGATAGGGTATGAATATCGTTGATTCTTCCGGCTGGCTTGCCTACTTCGCAGATGAGCCTAATGCCGAGCATTTCTTAGCCCCGCTCAGTGACTCAGCTTTGCTTGTCGTCCCAACCGTAACGATATACGAGGTATTCAAGGTCATTCTCAGGGAGTCCGGCGAGAATGAAGCGCTGCAGGCGATTGTGGCTATGCAAAAAGGAACGGTTGTGGATATGAACACACCATTGGCAATCACCGCTTCAAAGCTGAGTCTGGAGCATAATCTTCCTATGGCGGATAGTATCATTCTTGCGACGGCGCAGGAATTCAAAGCCATTCTCTGGACTCAGGATTCAGATTTCAAAAATATAAGTAATGTGAAGTATTTTCCCAAGAAATAAGAAATAGCCAACCAATCAGTCCACCGGATCCTCATTGATACCTTTTTCCGAGTGCGATTATTTGGCAGACTTGTCCAATATGGCCTCCAAAACCGTTTCGGTTACTGGGGCATGTTCCCGATTTCAGTTTATTTTGGACAGCTCCGGGTTTTGCATTTACCAGTGATCCTGCCTTCGGCATTTATGTCCCTGCTCTTCCGAGTCACGAGTTACCAGTAACGAGTCACGGCCTCTTTAATACTCCCACTCAAACTCATTGACCCCGGCCTTTAGTATCCTGCGCTTGAGGTCTTGTGAATATTCCGCAAGATCCTCCTTTGACTTTCCCTCTACTCTTGCAACAATGACCGGCTGGGTGTTCGAAGCCCGTACAAGCCCCCACCCCCTGGGGTAAAGGATCCTTACGCCGTCGACCGTTATAGCCTCGTGATCCCTGAGCGCGTCCTCTTTGATCTGCTCTATCACCTGGAATTTGCGTTCGTCGGTGCAGGTTATCCGGGTCTCGGCGGTGCTGTAATAGACAGGGACATCCGAAAGAAGTTCCGACAGCTTTCTGTCGGAGTTCGAGAGAATGCGGAGCAGCCTCCCGGCGGCGTAGAAAGAGTCGTCGAAACCGTAAAACTCGTCGGCGAAGAACATGTGCCCCGAGACCTCGCCGGAAAAGAGCGCGTCAATTTCCTTCATTTTCGCCTTGATGAGGGAGTGTCCGGACTTCCACCAGACGACATTCCCCCCAAGGCGGTTGATCTCGTCAACCAGGGCCTGGGAGCTCTTCACCTCAACTATAGCGTCGGCTCCCTGGTGAAGAGGAAGGATCTCTCTCCAGAAGAGTATCATCAGGATATCTCCCCAGACGACCTCGCCCCGGTCGTCTATGACGCCGATCCTGTCGGCGTCACCATCGAAACCCAGCCCAAGGTCGGCACCCTCCCGGCGGACCGTCTCGATGAGGTCCACAAGATACTCGCGTTTTGTAGGGTCCGGGTGATGGTTGGGGAAAGTACCGTCCGGTTCCGCAAAGAGGGGGATAACTTCACATCCGATGTCTTTAAGGAACTTGTTTACCATTGGGCCTGCTGTCGCGTTGCCCGGGTCGGTGACTACCTTCAGTTTGCGGGGTCCCAGGGTTATCTTCGATCGCAGCATCCCGAGATATTCCCCGGAAAGATCGAGTTCGGTCACGGAACCCTGTTCGGGAGTCCTGACAAGGTCGTCTGCCTGGATCATCCGTCGGATCTCCTGGATCTGGTCGCCGTAGAGAGTCGTCTTTTCGAAAGCGAGTTTCAGGCCGTTGAACTCCTTCGGGTTGTGGCTTCCGGTTATCATTACGCCGCCGTTGAAGTCCAGGTGGAAGAGGCTCCAGTAAAGGAGCGGGCTGGTAACTACTCCGAGGTTCACGACATCGATACCGCCGGAAGTCAACCCTTCGATGATGTCTCTTCGGATCCTTTCGGTCGACAGCCTGACGTCTCCGCCGACAGTGATCTTTTTCACGCCGCTGCGGGCCAGAAATGTCCCGAAAGCAAGCCCTATGGCGAGAACTGTTTCGCTGGCAAGTTCCTCTTCAGCGTTTCCACGGATGTCGTATTCCCTGAATATGTTGGCGGGAACCTTCATGCTGAGACCTCCCCGAAGAAAATCCTTATTTTATCATACCACCTATAGCAGCGTGTTATGGCGCAGTGTTGCCTCAACGGTCATACGGACTGCGTCCTCGAGCTTAGTGACCGGTTCCCAGCCCAGCAGTCGCTTGGCCTTGGCGATCGAAGGAACCCGGTCAAGAACGTCCTCGTACCCCTTCCCGTAATAATCCCTGGAGTCTATCTCCACCAGCCCGGCTCTTTCGGCCTTTTCCCGGCATTGGGGAAATTCCTTCAAAATACGGATTATGGCCAGAGCCAGCTCCTTGATGGAGGCGTTGTTGGCCGGGTTTCCGATGTTGAAGATCTCACCGTCGGCGCAGCCGTTTTCGTTTCTGATTATCGTCTCAAGGCCCCTGACCCCGTCCCCGATCCAGGTGAAGCTTCTCCTCTGGCGGCCTCCACCGACAAGGGAGACGTCCCTTCCGTGGAGGACGTCATAGAGGATCTGGGTGATGGAACGGGCCTTATGCGCCTCCGCGTCAGCAAAAGTGTCGAGCCGGGAACCTATCCAGTTGAAGGGCCGGAAAAGCGTGTACCTGAGCCCCTCCTCCTGTCCGTAGGCGGCGATCACGCGGTCCATCATCTGCTTGCTGCAGCTGTAGATCCATCGCGATTTGCACACAGGCCCGAGGATGATAGGGCTCTCGTCCTCCTTGAGTTCCTTGTCCGTGCTCATCCCGTAAACCTCTGATGTCGAGGGGAAGATCACGCGTTTTTTGTGCTTCACGCACATGCGAACGATCTTGAGGTTGGCCTCGAAATCCAGGTGAAATGTCATGACCGGGTTCGTGATGTAGAACGCGGGCCTGGCGATGCCGACAAGGGGCAATACCGAGTCGCAATTTTTTACGGCGTCGTCGATCCATTCATCCTCGGTGTAAAAGTCTCCCTGTTTGAATGAAAACCGGTCCTTGCCCAGGCAGTTGCCGAGGTTGAAATCCTTGATATCGAATCCGGTGATATTCCACTCCGTATTTTCGAGCAGGTGCTCGCAGAGATGCGACCCGATAAATCCGTTGGCGCCGAGAATAAGAACCTTCAAAAGAAAACCCCCCTTTGGCTGGAGAAAAAATCAAGAGTAAGAATTTCAAAAAGAGAAAACCCAAGTCTTTCACCACGGAGGACACAGAGGGCCACAGAGAAAGGCAAAAGCCTTTTTTGGATTTAGAAACAAAAGAACCTGAAATATTTTTTCTGATTTATTGAGTTGATCTGCGTCCATCTTCGTAATACCCTACAGTCACCCATCGGCGGATCCGGAATTTCAGAATTACAGAAAGGCAAAGACGTGGATCACAAATTGTGACCGGTTACAAGTTCCCGGGTCTTGTAATTCAGAGTCCGGCCATGGGTTGTGCAAAGAATCCGGGTCTGATCCTGTAACTTGAAGTATTGTATTTGGTTTTGATCTTTCGAGTTACGAGTCACGTGTCACGCTCTTCTCATCCACCCTTACAACTCCCTTGCCCGCGGCGACGAGAAAAGGGTCCGTGGATATCACGGTTCCGGGAGAAGCATCGGCATTCTCGTCCAGGGGTGTTGCCTTCCAGATGAAGATCTTCTCGCCGTTCAGAACGGCGAAGGCTCCCGGATAGGGGTGAGTCACGGCCCTGACAAGGTTGCAGATGTTTCTGGCCGGGGCGTTCCAGTCTATCCTGCCGTCCTTCGGTCTTCTGCCTCCGAAGTACGTCGCCTGCGAACGATCCTGTTCCTTCCGCGGGGCCTTTCCCGATTCCAGCAGAGGCAGGTTCCTCGTGATGACCTTTTCGGCGGCATCCGCAATTTTCAGCATCACGTCCATCGCTGTGTCGCTCTCTTCGATGGGAACCCTTTCCTGGTCGACGATGTCCCCCTCGTCGGGGTGCTTCGTCATCCAGTGAAGCGTGGGGCCCGTCTCGGTTTCTCCATTGATGATGGCCCAGTTGACGCAGGCTCTTCCTCGGTACTTCGGCAGAAGCGACCCGTGCATATTGAAGGCTCCCAGGCGCGGTATCTCAAGGATAGGTTCAGGGATGATGTCGCGATAATAAAAGGAGAAGATCAGTTCCGGCTGAAGGTTCCTTATCTGATCCAGGATTTCAAGGGTTTTCACTCCATCAGGAGTGAAAACGGGTAGTCCGTTGTCCAGCGCGAGCTCCCTCACGGAGCTAAACCATGTATTTTCACCCGGGTCGTCCTCGTAGGTGAAAACTGCCCGCACATCAGCGCCGGAGCGCAGCAACGCTCCGAGGCATCTGTAACCCACCTCACTGTAGGCAAAAACCACTATCCCCGGTCTGTCACTCATCTCCGTAAACCTTGTTCACGATGTAGCGGGGGCGTTTGCGTATCTCCTGGAAAATCCTCCCGATGTATTCGCCGGCAATTCCGACGCAGAACATCGTTACGCCCATCAGGAAAAAGTTGATAGTCATTAAAGTGAAGAGCCCTTCGGCCTCGGGGCCGACGAAGATGCGCCTCAGAACCATGTATATCGTGAAGAGGAAGCTGAAGCCCGCCACGAAAAGCCCAAGCATCGTTACGGCCTGGAGCGGAAAGAGGGAAAAGCCGGTCATGAGGTCAAAATTCAGACGTATGAGCCGGAACAGGCTGTACTTTGAGGTCCCCTGCTCGCGCTCGGAGTGACCCACCTCGATCTCGATGGGGTTAAGCGCGAATCTCTGGGCCAGGGCGGGGATGAATGTCGTCGTCTCCGAGCATCCGTTGATCAGTTCGATGATACGCCTGCTGTAGGCTCTGAGCATGCATCCGTAGTCGTTGAGGTTAAGTCCGGTTATCCTGTTGGTTATCCGGTTTACGATCTTCGAGGCGAACTTTCTGAAGAAGGGGTCCTTTCTCATCGAGCGGATCGTGCCGACGACATCGTGGCCCGAGTCTATCTCGGCCAGGAGCCGCGGAATCTCCTCCGGGGGGTTCTGGAGATCGGCGTCCATTGTCACGACGATACTACCCCGCGAAGACGAAAAACCGGCGGTGATGGCCATGTGTTGACCGAAATTCCCATTGAAGTCGACAACCCGTACCTTGCCGGGAAATTTGTCCACGCATTGTAGAAGCATCCCCAGAGAGCGGTCCCTGCTTCCATCGTTTACGAAGACCACCTCCCAGCTTCGACCGAGTGACTCCATCACGGGGAACAGCCTCTCAAAAAGAGCGGGGAGCGACTCCTCTTCGTTGTAGACCGGGATCACTACCGAAACGTCCACCAGAGTTTTTTCCATCAGATTCTCCTTAGCCGCAAATTTCCAGCACCGCTTCGACACCGTCCGCGATGTCGTCATCGGTCATGGCTGGGAACAGTGGGAGAGAGATAATGCGGCCGCTTACGTATTCAGCGTTCGGGAAATCGCCCCTCTTCCATCCATAGTTTTCAGAGAAATACGAAAAAAGATGTATTGCCTGGTAGTGCAGTGCTGTTCCGATGTTCTTCTCCCTCATTTTGCCCATGAATTCGTCACGGGACATTTCCAGCCGGTCTGTTTCGACGAGCGGGGTGAAGATGTGCCAGGAGTGAGTGTCTTTGGGGTCCGGCACCGGAGGCAGGGATAGCGTCTTGAGCCCTCCCAGCTTGCGGCGGTAGAGATCGACGATCTCCCGTCTTTTTGCGTTGAAGGCCTCCAGGTGCTTCAGCTGGTCGCTGCCTATGGCGGCCTGGATGTCAAGCATGTTGTATTTCAGTCCGGGGAAGAGGATGTCGTAGTGCGGGTTTCCCGTGACGGCGTAGCGGTTCCACGCCCCCTTGCTCATGCCGTGCTGGCGGAGAACCGAGACCTTCTCGGCAGCATCCTCGCACTCCGTGCAGACCATTCCGCCCTCACCCGTTGTGATGTTCTTGGTCGGGTGAAAACTGAAGACCGCGGCGTGCCTCTCTCCAAGAGGGGCTCCGATGCGCCTTCCCCTAAAATCAGCCCCGAGGGCGTGGGCCGCGTCCTCGATGATGACAAGTCTGTGCCTTTTCGCTATTGCCTCTATGGCATCCATATCACACGGTCGTCCGGCAAAATGAACGGGGATGATCGCCTTTGTTCTTGGCGTCACCGCCTTCTCAACAAGGGCCGGGTCGATATTCAGAGTGACGGGGTCTATGTCCGCAAGTACGGGCTTCGCTCCGACCCAGACGATCGTGTTGACAGTGGCCGCAAATGTCAACGGAGTGGTGATGACCTCGTCTCCCGGTCCTATCCCGAAGGCCAGAAGTGCAAGATGCAGCCCTGCGGTGGCGGAGTTGACGGCCAGAGAGTACGGTGAGCCGACGTACTCCCCGAAGGAGTTCTCGAAGCGCTGAGCCTTGGGCCCCGTTGTTATCCACCCTGATCTTATCGAATCCACTACGTCCGCGATCGCTTCTTCGCTGACGTCAGGCTTCGCGAAGGGAAGAAATTCACTTCTCATTGGCTGGTCTCATCTCCCTTGTTGGTAACGACAACTTTTCCGGATTCCTTGATCAGAACGACTGGTCTGATGCCGTCGATCTCGAGAAAATCGAGAGGCTGCCCTTCGCGAAGGACCAGCAGCACGCGCTCGCCGGATCTCCAGTATCTTTTGATGAATGCGGGTGTATCAGGAAACCAGTCTGACTGATCCCCCCGCTTAGAACCGAACTCAAGTTCGCCTTTCCAGTCTATCAGCACTATCCGGCGTTTCAGATAGAAGGGCAGCCCCTGGTCATACTCCCCGTACTGGGCGACGATGTCTCCCGGCAGGATATGCTCACTCATTGCCGCCGAAACTTCCCGGACTGTCATTATCCGGTCGTAGAAGCCGAAGACATTCTTGAAAGTGGCGATGTTGAGAAATGCAAAGATGCAGAGGGTAAGTATCACTTTTCTGGACTCGCCCTTTGCGTAGAAGACCCAGGACATCACCACCAGGAGTATGAGAACAGCCGCGACAGGCGCCACGAAGGGCAGAAGCATCGTTCCGTATCTCTCGTCCAGGAATGGATAAGCCGCCAACGCGATCCCGAACGGCAAAAGCACCATGGTATTGAACAGCATTCCCATGAACAGTCCACGGGACTTTCCGCTGTCCATGAGGTTATCCAGGAATGCCCCCGCAAGAATTGCGAGCGGCGGCATCACCGGGATGATGTATGGGATCAGTTTGGAACTGGACAGAGAGAAGAAAACGAATATGATGATGAACCAGAGCAGGAGGAATAGATTTGCCCTGTTCTGGTGAGTCTGCTTCGAAAAAGATGAGGGTAGCGATTTTCTGACGGCTCCTGGAATGAACCCGGTCCATGGGATGAAACCCGCGATCAATATGGGGATGAACCACCACCACGGCTCAAATCGCCCGTGCATCTTCGTTGTGTAGCGCAGGAAGTGCTCCTGGATGAAGAAGAATTGGAAAAAATCACGATTCTCAAGGCTCACCATGACGAACCAGGGGGTTCCGATCAGGAAGAAGAGCAGTATTCCAGGCAGGTAAAGTGCGTCGAGGATGACGCTCCACTTTCTGGTCAGGACGATCCACCAGAATGCAACTCCCGCCGGCAGAACGATCCCTATAAGCCCCTTCGTGAGAGTAGCAAGGGCCATTCCGGCGAAAAAGAGCAGGAAGAATCTCCTGTCCCTTCGCTGCCCCATCCAGAAGCCTGCCAGAGACAGCGTAATGAAAAAGGCCAGGGGCATGTCGGTGATGTTGATCTGGCCTATGGCAAAATACACAAGTGAGGTTGCCAGAATCCATGCGGATAAAAATGCAGAACGGGGTCCGTTCATCTTGTTGGCAAGCCAGTAGGTGACGAAGACTCCTCCGAGGGCCAGGACCGCAGGCCAGAAGCGCGCGGCGAACTCGTTCTGCCCCAGCAATTTGAATGAGAACGCCGTCAGCCAGTAGTGGAGCACCGGCTTTTCGAAATAGGCCACGTAGTTGAGGCGCGGAGTGAGATAATCTCCGCTCTCTATCATCTCCCGGGGGATCTCCGAATAGCGCCCCTCGTCGGGATCGAGAAGGCCATGGTTCCCCAGCGCCACCAGGTAGAGGATCGTTGTAAGTACCAGAAGGAACAGAATATTCTTTTTGTGGGAAGAAAACAAAGGAATAGCCTCCAGAAAAAAGATAATTGTCTGCCCGGGAGTATAAAGGGCCCAAACTTGGATTATTATAGCGGTATTGTTCCGATTTTTCCCATCGCACGGGAGGTGCGCTTCATGGACAGACTGGGGATGCTCATGATTCTTGGCTCGGCTCTCTTCAACGCCGCGGCCAGCAGCATGATGAAGACAGGCTTCGGGCACCAGCACGACCTTTTGGAGAGAGGCTTCATCGGCGCTGTCTCCAGGATCGTTACGAATCCGTGGGCTGTTGCCGGGGTCTTCTGTTTCGGCATCTCGTTCATCTTCATGAGCGCCGCTCTGACCCGGGTCGATCTTTCGGTGGCCTATCCGGTGATGTCGGGGCTTGTATTTGTGCTGGTGCTTGGAGTGTCCGTCTTTTTCTTCTCCGAGCAGATCACACTCATGCGCCTGATGGGCGTCTTCCTGATACTATCGGGAGTGTTGGCGATAAGCAGGTAGAAAAACAAGGAAACAGGAAACAGGAAACAGGAAAACCCCAATCCAGTGGCAGATTACAGGTAGGGGTCGGCATTAAGGTTTTCTGACGCCTGATGCCTGTCTCCTGCCTCCTGGTTTTCTTAGGAGGATTCTTATGCGCGTCTGTATGATAGGTACAGGGTACGTAGGTCTGGTGACGGGAGCATGCCTTGCCGAGAACGGAAACGACGTCTGGTGCGTTGACGTCGACGAAACAAAGATAGCGGGCCTCAAGGAAGGCAGGATCCCCATCTACGAGCCGGGGCTCGAGGACATCGTCCGCAGGAACGTGGCGCAAAACCGGCTTCGCTTCACTACCGACCTAAAGGAGGGCCTTGCCGATAGCCTCTTCGTCTTCATAGCAGTCGGAACCCCGCCGATGGGTGACGGTTCGGCCGATCTTGGCTACGTCTACGAGGCTGCCTCCCAGGTCGGAACCCTCATGGACGGATACAAGATAGTAGTCGCCAAATCAACGATCCCCGTTGGAACGACCGCAAGGGTCCAGGAGATCATCCGCGAAAAACTGGAGGAAAGAAAAAAAAGTGACATTGATTTCGATGTCGCGTTCTGCCCCGAATTCCTCAAGGAAGGAGCCGCCGTGGAGGACTGCCTCCGCCCCGACCGTATCGTAATAGGGACCGGGAACGAGAGGACCGCCGAGTTTCTCAAGGAACTCTTCGCCCCCTTCGTAATGAAGGAGAACCGATTCTACACCATGTCCATACCATCGGCAGAGATGACCAAATACGCCTCCAACGCGATGCTTGCTACAAGGATCAGTTTTATGAACGAACTCTCCCGCCTCTGCGAGAAGGTCGGAGCGGATATCGATCAGGTGAGGGTGGGGATGGGTACCGACAGCAGGATAGGCTCCTCGTTCCTCTACGCCGGTCTCGGTTACGGCGGCTCATGCTTCCCCAAGGATGTGCAGGCCCTGATACACTGCGCATCTTCAAATGGGGTGGACCTCTCGATCCTGAAGGCGGTGGAGGAGGCCAATAGGGAACAGAGGCGGCTCTTTATCGAAAAAATAATCGGTCACTTCGGAGATGATCTTTCAGGAAAGGCCTTCGCACTCTGGGGTATGAGCTTCAAACCTCAAACCGACGACATGCGGGAGGCCCCGGCGCTTACCATTGCCGAGGCCCTTCTCTCGCGGGGCGCCGTCATAAGGGCGTTCGACCCGGTGGCCATGGAGAAGGCCCGGGAGATGCTCCCCGGAGACGGTTCGGTCATATTCTGCGACGATGCTTACGATGCCCTGGAGGGTACCGAGGCGCTCGTGCTTGTGACGGAGTGGCCCCAGTTCCGGAGGCCGGACTGGGATCGCATCAGGGAACTCATGAAACCGTCCGCCGCCGTCTTCGACGGTCGCAACCAGCTCTCTCCGTCCCGCGTCCGCGCCCTCGGGTTCGCATATTACGGGATAGGAAGAGCGTGATTCGAAAGAACGTAACTCGTAACTGGTGACTCGTGACTCGAAAAAGCAAAACCCCGAAGCCGAAATAAAAAACTTGCCAACAAAGACAGGGCCGGAGTGTGCAATGCCCCGGCCCTGTCTTTAGTGATTGCTTTTGTTTTTGATTTTTTCGAGTCACGCGTTACGAGTCACGCGTGACGCTCTTATTTCTTCTTCAGCTGCCTCACTACATCAATAACGGTTCCGTCGCGGTACTCGACGACACCGATGATCCTCTCTTCCGTTTCAACCGGGGACATCTTTCCTGTGAGCCCTTCAGCTTTTTCGATGAGTTCGTCCATAGTGACAAGCGGGATGTTTCCGGCCTCTTTGGCCGCGTCGATGAGGTCCTGCCGTCTGGGGTTGATGGCAACTCCGAACTCAGTGACAACGGCGTCAACTACCTCGCCCGGCGTGGTGACTGTGTAGACTGAATCCACGGCGCAGGGGATCCGGCCGCGCAGCAGGGGAGTGGTTATGATCGTCAGCTGAGCTCCGGCCGCGGTGTCCTGGTGACCGCCGATCCCGTGCAGCAGGGCGCCGTCCGCCTCGGTGTTGACGTTGGCGTTGAAGTTCCGGTCCACTTCCGTTGCTCCGAGGACCACGGTGTCGAGCATATTGACGGCGCATCCGGCGTTCCAGGGGTTGGCGTACCAATCGGCCGATATCTCTATGTGGTTGGGATTCTCGCCGATGGACTTGACTGCGGCCAGGTCGAAAGACTGGACATCCATCAGCCGCTCGAAGAGACCTTCCTTCATCATGTCGACGAAGAACTCTGTGATGCCTCCCAGTCCGAAACTCCCCTTGATGCCCCTCTCGCGCATTGCGTCCCTTACGTAAGCCGCTACGGCAAGGGAGATGCCGCCTGCCCCCGTCTGGAAGGAGATCCCGTCCTTGAAATACTGGCTGGATTCGATCAGTCTGGCAGCGTTTCTTGCGATCAGAAGCCTCATGGGATCCCTGGTTACGCGGGTGGTACCGCTTACGATTCCCGCCGGGTCCCCGATCGATTCGACCGTAACGACGTAATCGACGAAATACTGCGGAATATGGATGTTGGAAGCGGGGAACGGCGCCAGGTTGTCGGTGATCGCCACGACGCACTCGGCGTACTCCGCGTCGGAATGGGCGTAACCAAGCGAACCGCAGGCGGATTTTCCGACAGCGCCGGAGAGGTTCCCGTACCTGTCGGATGTCGGGGCCGCGATAAAGGCAACATCTATAACAATATTCCCGCTTGTAACCGCGCGGGGGCGACCGCCGTGGCTTCGCAGGACCACCGGGACTTCCATGCCGCCCTCGGAGGCCAGCTGTCCGATCGGCCCGTTGACTGATCCCTGTATCTGGCGGATCACTCCGCTCTTGATGTGTTTGGTAAGGTGTTTGTGAACCCCGAAGAGAGCGGTGGGGAATAAGACGAGGTCGCGGATCCCCATCTCCGCGCATGCGTCCATAACGGCATTTACCACGAAGTCGCCGTTGCGGAGGTGGTGGTGGAAAGAGACTGTCATCCCGCTTTTGAGGCCGGAAGCGCTTATCGCGGCCTTGATGTCGGGGAGAGTCTTGTCAGTTTTGTTGTTGAATGATGCTCTGTTTTTTTTGCCGTAACGGTTCCCCTCGGGGATCCTCTTGTCGTGCCCCTCGAAGTGCTTTACATCGCCGTACCCCGGGATGGAGTCGGGGATATTGCGCCCCGCGGTGTTGATAGTCATTATTTTTCACCTCCGGACTTCAGGCCCGCCCGCTGCAAAGTAAATTCCGCACGTTTTACGACCGGTCTGTCGACCATCCTGCCGTCGACCTGAACGGCTCCAAGCCCCTTAGCGGCGGCCTCGGCGGCGGCTTCGACTATACGCTTCGCCTGCTCTATCTCCTTCGCCGTGGGAGTGAAGACATCGTGGATTATGGGTATCTGGTTGGGGTGAATGACGCTCTTGCCCTGGAAGCCAAGCTGTTTGACCCACTCGGTCTCCCGCCTCAAGCCGGCATCGTTGGTGATGTCGGCATATACCGTGTCCAGAGCATCGACCCCGGCTGCGTGGGCGGCCAAAACAACTATTCTGCGGGGGCCGATAAGCTCCTCGCTGTTTTCCGAACGCGTCGTCTTTAGATCTGCCCTGAGATCCTCACCCCCGGGACATATTGCCGCGACGCGCTTGGAGGCGGTCGCTATCTCGTAGGAGCGCCAGATGCCGAGGGCGGTCTCGAGAAGACAGAATATAAGCGTTTTTCCAACGGGGATCCCGGCCTTGCTCTCGATCTCCGAGAGAGCCTCGCCCATCAGGGCTACGTCCTTCGGGTTTTCCACCTTGGGTATGCGGATTCCGTCGATTCCGCAGGGGACTACGGTCTCGATATCGGTTCTCCACAGGTCCGTGTCCATGGCGTTGATCCTGACAGTAACCTCGCAATCGCCGAAATCGCCCCTGGTGAGGACATCCCTGACGAGAATTCGCGCCGCGTCTTTTTCGCTCATCGCAACGGCGTCCTCAAGGTCCAGAATGACGCCGTCCGGGCCGAAAAGGTGCCCCCTGAGAAGCATGTTGGGGTTGTTGCCGGGA
Organism: Thermovirgaceae bacterium; assembly: GCA_030656095.1. Lineage (GTDB taxonomy): Bacteria > Synergistota > Synergistia > Synergistales > Thermovirgaceae > UBA2252. Next base: position 26,362 of record JAUSOU010000101.1, read on the forward strand.
AGATACAGCTTTGTCCTTCGCAGCTTCATCTGGCATCTCCCCCCAAAAGCCTTGTAGCGGCCGCCTCAACCCGTGCCCTCAGCACGAGATCGCCCGCGCCGTTGTCCTGGACGGAAACCGAAATATCGAGGACGCCCATCTTTTTGAGGGTGTCCTTGGTGCTGCTTACGATCGCCTCGCCGAAGCGGGCGACGCTTGCTCCCTCCATCGAAACGGTAATGCCCCGTCCCTTTTCGGATTCGCTTACGGTGACGATACAGTCCATCGATTCAAGGGTCCCTGCCTGGGCAGTCTGCATATGGATACCTCCCTGCGGAACTCGAAAAACGTAACTCGTGACTCGAGACTCGTTACTCGTAAAATCAAAGGCAAAATCCGAAAAGGGCTCCTGGTTTATAGTTTCTGCTCTTGCGAGTTACCAGTTACGGGTCACGAGTTACGGGTCCTAAAAATCCGGAGCCCACCCGAAGGTGAGCCCCGGGCTCAGAGCCTGTTTCCCTGTTTCCAATTGTCATCCCGAGGTTCCTGAAGGGAACAGAGGCGGAACGCCCGCCCACCGGCGGGGATCTGGTTTAAATTATTCCTGGTAAAAAACGAGATTCCTCCCCGCTGGGCGGGTTCGGAATGACAAACAAAGGGTTGCATGTATCCTTGCCTTTCTGCCTTTCCTGTCTCCTGCCGCCTGTTGCCTGTCTCCCTGTTCCTGTACTATGCCAAATTCTCCCATGCGCACATCTCGCGAGCTTTTGCGCAGATAGCGTTGGCCTTCTTGTCGAAGCCCGGGTCGATCTTGGCTGCTATGGCCTTTGCCATCTCGAGGGTCGAGACAGCCTTCTTCTCCCAATCCTTGTCGACTTTGTCGTCGCGCCAGATGTCGTAGGTCAGAGACTTGCTCTCGACGAGGACCTCTCCGATGGCCTTCTCGAGTTTCGCCGCGTGATCCATCAGCCCCAGATACTCCAGCATCATTGTGGCTGCACAAAGGATGCCGCAGGGGTTGATCTTGTACTGGTGCGCGTACTTCGGGACCGAACCGTGGCTTGGTTCGAAGATAGCCGCCTCTTCGCCGATGTTTCCGCTCGGAGCGAAACCCATTCCGCCGACCAGCTGGGATGCCTCGTCGGAGAGTATGTCGCCGAATACGTTGGACGTCACGACAACCTGATAGTCCTGCGGGTTCTTGATGAGCCACATCGCGGTGGCGTCGGCGTTCTCTTCACGTGACTCGATGTCCGGATACTCTTTGGCTATCTCGTGGAAGCGCTCCTTCATCATTCCGTCGGTAGCCCGGATGACGTTCGCCTTGTTGCAGCAGACGACGCTCTTGAGGCCGTTGGCCTTTGCGTACTCGAAGGCTGCGCGGATGATCCTGTCGCAACCCTCTTTTGAATAGACTCGCCAGGATACCGCCACCTCTGACTTGTCCTTGAAGCGCTCCATTCCCGGGTGAAGGTCGAACATCTCACGGGGGAGCGGGCGCCATTCTACTGCCGCGTAAAGGTCCTCTGTGTTCTCGCGGAACATCCTGATATCGATCTTCGGGTCGCCCTTCAAGGGGCACTCCAGTCCCGGCAGAAGCTTTGCGGGGCGAAAGTTGATGTAAAGGTCGAAGATCTGCCGCATCTGAAGGATGGCCGATTTGAACCCTTTGACCCCGGCTTTGGAGGTGATGGCGGCCATCAGTGTCGCGTCGGTGCTTCTCACCTTGTCGATAGTCTCCTGGGGAACGGAGTTCCGGCGCTTGTCGCCCTCGGGGAACTCCTTGCAGGATTTCTCCCACATGCACCAGCCCATATCCGCGCGGACCCAATCGATGGGGGGGTTGAGGGCCTGCATGACGATCAGCGCTGCTTCCATTACATCGAATCCCGAGTCGTCTCCCGGGATGTAGCTTACATTGTAGCGGGCTTTTTTCTCTTTGACCTGCATGACGTTTCTGGCCATGTGAATTGCCTCCTTGTTTTTAACACGTAACTGGTAACTCGTGACGCGTTACTCGGAAAACCCAAAACCCGAAATCAGAAATCCCTGGAAGTTTTTCGATCCTGTTTTTGATCTTACTGGTTACGAGTTACGCGTCACGCGTCACGGTTTCTACAGTCCCAGACTCTTCTTCACGTGCGGGATCAGCCCGCCGTCCTCGATCAGCCCCTTGACGAAATCCGGGTAGGGCGTGAAGGAGAAGGTTCCCTTGGAGGTCACGACCTGGCTCTTGTCGAAATCGATCGTTACTTCCTGCCCCTTCTCAAGGGCTTCCACTGCCTCGGGGCAAACGACGATAGGAAGACCTTCGTTGAGAGCGTTGCGGTAGTAGATCCTTGCGAAACCCTTTGCGATGATCGCGCCTATCCCGCGCATTTTGATGCAGGTCACCGCCTGCTCACGGGATGAGCCGCAGCCCCAGTTCTTGCCGCCCACGATGATATCGCCGGGTTTGGCGTTTTTCGTGAAATCCTGGTCCAGATCCTCAAGGGCGTACTGCCCCATCTCTGCGGGATCGGAGACCGTGTAAGTGTATTTGCCCGGGAAGATGACGTCTGTGTTCACGTCGTTCCCGTATTTCCAGACCTTTCCGGTGATCTTCATGGTCTTAAAGCACCTCCCTTGGATCGGAGATCTCGCCCTTGAGAGCGGAGGCCGCGACGGTCATCGGGCTGGCAAGGTAGATATTGCTATCCTTGTTGCCCATGCGCCCCTGGAAGTTCCTGTTCGCGGTCGAGATGCATGTCTCTCCCGGAGCAAGAATTCCCTCGTGGTTGCCCATGCACGGGCCGCACCCCGGGTTGTTGATGATGCATCCCGCGTCGAGGAAGACGTCGAAGAGCCCTTCCTTCATCGCCTGGCGGTAAACGGTCCAGGAGGCGGGTATGACGATTGTCCTCACCGCGATCTCCTTGCCTTTCAGGATCGCGGCGGCCTCGCGCAGGTCCTCAATCCGGGCGTTCGTGCAGCTTCCGAGAAATGCCTGGTGGATCGGGGTGCCCTTGACCTCGCCGATGGGGGCGTAGTTGTCTACCGTGTGCGGTTTTGCGACGCACGGTTCGAGTTTGCCGAGATCGTAGTTCAGTTCCTGGGCATAAACGGCGTCGTCATCGGCCCAGATGGCTTCCCATGCGTTGGTCTTTGCGATCGGCTTGATGAAATCCAGGACCTTCTTGTCTGGAGGGCAGACGGCGTTCTTCGCGCCCATCTCGATGCCCATGTTGCAGAGCGTCATGCGCTCGGCAAGGGACATTGCCTCGATCGCGGGACCGTGGAACTCCACCGACATGTAGTCAGCGCCGTCGGCCTTGATGTCGCCGATGACCTTGAGGATCAGATCCTTGGCAGAGACTCCCTTGCTGAACTTGCCGGTGACGGTGATCTTCATCGACTCCGGGACGCGGAACCAGATCTGCCCCGTAGCCCAGGCTCCGGCCATCTCGCTGCGGCCGATGCCTGTAGAAAAGGCTCCGAAGGCCCCGTAAGTGCAGGTGTGGCTGTCGCTTCCCACCATGATCAGTCCGGGAAGGGCGAAACCCTCCTCGCACATGATCTGGTGGCAGACTCCGCCCTTGCTGGTGACGTCGTAGAAGTGCTTGAGCCCCTGTTCCTTGACGACCTGGCGGATCTGCATGTGGTTCTCCGCATGCTTGTCGGTCGGCGCCGGGATAGCGTGGTCAAGGATGAACACCAGGTGGTCGGGTTTCCATACCTTGCTGACGCCGATCTTCTTGAAAGTCTTCCAGATGGGGGCGGCGTTGTCGTGGCTCATGCAAAAGTGCGGTTCGACGATCACGACCTGACCGGCAGATACGGATTCCCCAGCCGCCTTGCCAAGTACCTTTTCAGCGAATGTCTTGCCCATGCCGTTTTCTCCTCCCTCCTACTTTTTCTTCTCTTCGGCCTTTTCCTTGAGATATTCGATCAGGCCGCCGGCTTTCATGATGTCCTTCTCAAGGTCTGCCACCGCGTCGCCGTGGAAAGTGTTGCCGTTGGTGACATCCTTGATCTCGCCTTTGAGAAGGTTTACCTCAAGTTCGTCCCCGTCCTTGATCTTGCCGTCCTTGATCGCCTGGCTAAGCCCCTTGACGAAGAGAACGGGGTAGCCGTTGTTGATGGCGTTACGGTAGTAGATGCGTGAGAAGGATTCGGCCAGAATCACCGGCACACCGGCGTACTTGAGGCAGTAGACAGCGTGCTCACGCGATGAGCCGCAACCGAAGTTCGTCCCTGCGACCACGAAATCGCCTTCCTTTACCTCTTTGGCGAAGTTTTCCTTGCCGGGGAAGTACTCGAAAGAGTACTTCGGCATGTTCTTCGGGTCTGTTTCGGCCAGGTACTTGTTGTGGTAGATGAGGTCGGTATCGACGTCATCATTGAAGACCCAGGCCCTTCCGCGAAGGATTGTCTTGTCCATAAGTATTCCCCTCCCTATCCGAGGATATCCCTGGGATCAGTGACCTTGCCGCGAACGGCAGTGGCCATTGCGGTCATAGGGCTTGCCAGGTATGTGTGGCTGCCCTTGCCCACCTTGCCGATGAAGTTCCTGTTGGTTGTGGACATTCCCACGTCTCCGCTTGGAAGCGTTCCGAAGTGTTCCGCCGTGCAGAGAGCGCAGGTCGGGTTCGTGAAGATGATCCCGGCCTCAAGGAATTTCTGGATGTAGCCGGCCTCGGCGCACTGCTTCATGACCTCGCGTGTCGCGGGAGTTACTATGGCGCGCATTCCCGGTGCGATCTTGAAGTTGGCGGCCTTGAGAACCTCGAAGGCGGCCGAGATGTCCTCGAATCTTCCGTTTGAGCAGGATCCGATATGAACCTGGTCAACGTGTGCTCCTGCGACTTCGCGGACCTTCTTGACATTGTCCGGAGCGTCGGGGCATGAGGTCATCGGTTCGAGGTCGTCGACGTTGAAAACGAGCTCCTGGCAGTAGACGGCGTCCGGATCCGCGGAGAGCGTTTTCACGCGATCCAGCACTTCCTTGCCGGCCCTCTCGACGAGCCAGTCAAGGACTTTCCCGTTCGGCATGATGAGCCCGACCTTGCCGCTCATCTCGGTGACCATAGAGCAGAGGGTGATCCTGTCGGAGAGCGATGACCTCTCGATGGTGTCGCCGTAGAACTCCACGGACATGAAGAACATCCCGTCGGCTCCGAGCGTGCCTACTATGTGGGTCAGAAGGTCGCGCATGCAGACGCCTTTTTTGAACGAACCGTTCACAGTGACCTTCATCGTCTCGGGTACGCGGAACCAGTTGGTGCCCTCGAACCACGAGGCCACGATGTCGGTGTTCCCAACGCCTGTGGCGAAGGCCCCCACGGCGCCCAGAAGGTTCATGTGGCTGTCGGTGCCGAGGATCACGTCGCCGGGTTTCACCAGACCGTTCTCCAGAAGAACGTGCTGTCCGATACCCCAGTTGACGTCGAAAACCTTTTTGATACCCTGCTGCTTGGCGAACTCGCGGATGATCTTCTGGTTGACGGAGACCTTTTCGGAATGCGATGGAGCCTGCAGGTCGAAAGTGAAGGCCACCTTGTCGGGGTTCCACACCTTGCCCTTCTTGTCGGTTACCTCTTCAAACTGGAGAACGCAGTTGGCGCCTCCGAAGTCCCGGGCGGTCGAGAGGTCGATGTTGCACCATATCCTTTCACCGACCTTGATTTCCTTGCCGGATGACCGCCTCATGATCTTTTCGATCATCGTTTTGCCCATGGGTCACGCACCTCCTGTCCAGTGATTATTGGTTACTTCATTCCAAGGAACGACTTGATCGTCTCGAAGTTGATAAAGTCGCACTTGTTGATGACAACGGCCTCCGGGCAGCGGTATCCGCCCTCTCCCTCGCCCGCGTGAACCGCTATGCAGTGGCAGATCCGGGAGGGTATGCCGTTGCGCATCGCAAGTCCCACGCCGGAGAACGGGTGGCGAAGATCCTTGCCCATGGGAGACTTGATGTACTTGCCGTCCTTCTTCTCGTACTCCACCAGTTTCCCCACATCATGGAGAATGGCTCCGGCGATCAGCACGTCATGGTCAAGCTGGAATCCGCCGTTGTCCTTATAGAGGGGGTTGTACTCCTCGTAGACCCTCTTTGCTATGCGCGTAACACCCCTGTTGTGGACGTTGAGAGAAGCGGGGCAGTCGGGGATAAGAAGCGTGAACGGGATCTTATCCATGTCTTCGGGCTCCCATCCGCCCGTCTTGAGTGCGTCCTCAATAGTTGCTACGACCTTCTCCTTGAGATCCTTGTCCTGGATCCAGTCGATCTCGGGGATCATTTTCATGATCCGGTCTCTCATTTGAACATCCCTCCAAAAAAGTTTTTGAAGCCTTGCCGCTCTATGGTTGTTACTTGACCTCGAGGGCCAGTGCTTCCTGCAGTGTCTTGTAAACCCGTTCGATGTGCCCGGCCGACAGCGATCTGGCCCTTGCTACGTCGTGGTCTATGATCGCGTCGTAGATGGCCCGGTGTTCGTTCAGAAAAGCCTCCTTGTCTGCAAGGAGGGAGTAGATCCTGTCATGGGTGGCCATGATAAGGTTGAACGTCATCTTCACAATGTTGATGAACACGAAGTTGTGGGTTGCTTCCGCAAGAACCAGATGGAAGTCGAAATCGACCTGCGAACGCCGCTCGATAATATCCAGGCTTTTCTCAGTGCGCGATAGGACCTTGCGCAGTTTCATGAGGTCTGCCGGCATAGCGTGCATCGCCGCAGTCGCCGCTATCGCGGGATCGAGGATCCGGCGGGCCTCCATAAGCTCAAGCACTGCCTCGTCCTCGAGCGGCATATTTCTTGAGTCTGCGGTGTCACCGCGCGGCTTTCTGACGAACCGTCCCTTTCCCGGAACACTGTCGATGAGCCCCAGAAGCTCGAGGACCCTGAAGGCTTCCCTCAAAGAACTTCTGCTCACACCCATATCACCCATCAGCTGGCGCTCTGGGGGGAGCGGATCTCCCGGCTGGAGTTCGCCGGAGGCAATGGATTCCTTCAGCTGGTCGACAACCTGTTCGTATATCCTTGTATGACGCAGTTTCTTGTCGGTCATCTCTTCCCTCCTCGGCGGACCACCCAGTACACTTTATATACCTAGCATACCGTTTGTGCAAGAGTTATCAAGAAGACTAAATGTTCAGACTTTTTCGCGATTGGATGGCTTGTTTTCATAACAGTTCCGCAGGATCCTCTTCTGGACGCCGTCAAAAGCCCCGTATTGCTTGCTGCTGCAGGGTGCCATTTGCCGTTCACCATTCACCCGGTTTTTTTAAGTATTTTCCCCATCGACCTTCCCTGCCTCCAGCGGTTAAAATAACTCTCAGGGCCCCCTTCCGGGTTGCCCCCAACCATCCAAACGAAAGGATGATGATCTTGAAAAAGACATCTCTGCTTGTCCTTGCTCTCCTGATCTGTTTTGCATCCGTTGCTGCAGGAGCGGAAACGGAACTCTCCAAGGACGCGCTTTTTGTTGATGCGGCCTGGTTAAAGGCCAACATCCCGAATGTCACTGTCATCGACGCCCGTCCGGCCGCTATGTACAACAAGGGACACATACCCGGAGCAGTCCAAGCGGAATGGACCTACTTCGCCAACATGAAAGGCCAGCCGGGAAGTCCCGGATGGGGAGATCTGTTCTCCAGGGAGACGCTGGCCAAAAAGATAGGGGCCCTGGGCATCAGCGGCAAGAAGTCCGTAGTCGTATATGGAGATTGCGGTGGATGGGGTTCCGAGGGTTGGGCAGTATGGATACTTCGCCTTTCCGGCGTCGCAAACGCGAAAAAACTGGATGGCGGGTATAACGCCTGGGTGGCCGCGGGCGGCAAAGTCTCCACGGCCGCCGCAAAGGCCAAGGCTGTTGCTTTCTCCATCCCGGCCTTTCAGGGAGGGCTCAATGTAACGACCCCATGGCTGGTTTCAAAGCTGGGTGAGGTCGCCATCATCGATGCGCGCACCCCCTTTGAATATGAAGGCGGCAGACTCTTTCAGGAGCGGCGGGGAGGTCATATCCCCGGAGCCATCAACATCCCCTTCGACGTAGTCTTCAAGGATGATATGAATGTCCGGGAGGTAGAAGATCTCCAGGCCATCTTCACCATGCACGGCCTTGATCCAGAGCAGGAGATAGTCGTCTACGACACAGCGGGAGTAAGGTCCGCGTATTTGGTCATGGTCCTGAGGATGGCCGGATACGAAAAAGCGCGCAATTACGACTCATCCTTCCAGGAGTGGGCCGGGAATATGGAACTGGAGGTAGTCCAGGGGAAAGAACCGGGCGGCCCCTGCAAGGAAGAACTCGCGACCGAGGATCCCCAGCCTCCGGTCGAACCTGCGCCTCAGCAGACTATATAGCCGCGATGCCGATCTCCGTGGAGATATCCGGCGGGAGGGGCCACAGGTTCGACCCCCCCGTAACGGGGCAGGACATTCTCAACAAAGTCGGCGCCGGGCGGGACCGGAAGATCGTGGCATGGCACGTCAACAACTACCTCCGCCCCCTTGACTGGATCTTGAAAGACGATGCCCGGGTCGATTTTGTCGACACCTCTACCTTTGAAGGAATGGCCGTATACCGGGGGACTTTGACGTTTGTCCTCTCTCTCGCCTGTCGAGGGGCTCTCGGTGAGGGTCTTTGCGTTCGCCACTCGATCAGCGACGGTTTTTTCTGCGAGCTTAGATCCGGTCCCATCACACCGGAACAGACGAAACTCGTTAAGGAAGCTGCCGATTTCATCATCACCAAAGACCTTCCCATAACCAGGGAGATCATGCCTATCGATGCGGCGAGAAGAATTTTTGAGGAGCAGAACGAGCCCGACACTGCCAACCTTCTGAAATGCGCCGGAATGGATCCGGTTATCCTCAATGAATGCGATGAGGTTTACGGATTCTTCCACGGCCCCCTGGCTCCGTCCACAGGTTACATCTCATCCTGGGATCTGGTTCCTTTCCGGGATGGGATGGTCCTTCGCTTTCCCACGGTGGCCTTCCCAAGGGAACTGCCGCCTTTCAAGCCCGCCGAAAAACTGGCCGGAGTTTTCCGCGAATACGGCGAATGGCTCCGGATACTCGGTGTCAAGACCATGGAAAACCTCCATGGACAGGTCACGGCGGGGCGGGGAAAGGAACTGGTCCTGGTCAGCGAGGCTCTCCACAGCCAGAAACTCAACCAGATGTCCGAAAGGATCGTTTCGGGCGAAAACACCCGCCTGGTCTGCATATCGGGGCCGTCCGGTTCAGGAAAGACGACCACGGCGGCGAGGCTTTCTATCAACCTCAGGGCCCTCGGAATGAGACCTGTGGCCATATCGCTCGACGACTACTTCGTCGACAGGAAGAAGACCCCAAGGGACGAAGAGGGCAACTACGACTTCGAATCAATTGACGCGCTTGATCTTGACCTGATAAACGAACACCTCGAAACCCTGCTTGGGGGCGGGAGTGTCAGCGTCCCCCGGTTCAACTTCATAACGGGCCGACGCGAGCGGGGACCCGCGGTCCACCTGGAAAAGGGCGACATCCTCATAATCGAGGGCATCCACGGCCTCAACAGCAGGCTCACCAGTTCGGTACCGGATCCCTTGAAGTTCCGCATATACATATCGCCTCTCACCGGGATCAGCCTCGACAGGCACAACCGAACGAGCACCACCGACAACAGGCTCCTGCGGCGGCTCGTCAGGGATCAAAGGCTCAGGGGCAAGAGCGCCGAGACGACCCTTGCGCAGTGGCCTTCCGTCATTCGCGGGGCCCATCAGTACATCTTCCCCTACCAGGAGCAGGCCGACGAGATGTTCAACTCCGCGCTGGTCTACGAGCTCTCGGTGCTCAAAGGATACGCCGAACCTGTCCTGAAAACCGTCCGGGAGGAATCCCCGGAGTTCGGCGAAGCGCAGAGACTTCTCAACATATCAAGGTACATACCCTACATCCCGGCCGATTTCGTCCCCGCAAACTCCATCCTCCGCGAATTCATCGGAGGCAGCTGTTTTGAATAGTCCGGGAACCGTAAATCGTAAATCGTTAATCGTTAAGCGAAGAAGCAAGGTGCAAAGCCCTTGCGCAAGGGTTTTCAAGGCCTGGTTTCCCGATTTGTCATTCACGATTCACGATTTACGATTCACGATTCACGCCTTAAGGTTCCTCCCATGCGCGTGACAATGTCCGATGTCGCGGCGGAGGCTGGGGTCAACAAGGCCACCGTCAGCAGGGTCCTCAGGGGTGATCCCAGGATCAGCTCGGCAACCGGCGAAAGGGTCTGGAGCACCATCAAGGCTCTTGGCTACAGACCCGACGCAATCGCGAGGGGGCTTTCAAGCCGGAGCAGCGACACCATAGGCGTCTTTTTCAGGGATCTTTCCGCCCCCTGGGCTGGGGAGTTTCTCGCGGGGTTCGAACGCGTGGTCTCCCGTCACGGGAGCGAATGCATGATCCGAGCGACGGGTGCGGACCCTCAGCAGCGGCGCAACGCCATGTTCCGCTTCCTGTCCAGGAGGGTCGACGGATTCGTGTGGCTCGACGGTCTCCCCGAACCGGACGCGGAAGTGCCTGGGATCACGGTAGGGATCCCATCGCCCTCGGGGGTCTCCGTCCTTGTGGACATAGAAGTAGCTGCGTCCCTTCTCCAAGGGCTTGCGGGGGACCGGGACATTGAGATAGTGCAGGGGGAGAGGCCGTTTTTTCCGGGGATACACTCGTTTCTTCCCGTGGTCAAAAAAAAGGAGAGCGGGACCGTCAGGGTTTACGACGGGAACCTGCCCCCCGATACGGAAACAGAGCACGGGGATATTCTTGTAATATGCACAACCCGTAAATGCCCGGTCCTCTCCCCGGATTCCTGGAGGCTCTACTGGCCGGCCTTCGAACTCGGGACGCTTTCGGCCAGGGTTCTCCTGAACACCATAAGGGGCAGGGGAGCCCGCCCCGAAACGGTCAGACTGCTCCCTGTCCTGTCAGGCCCCTCCCGGGATCAACTGTGAGATCTGTGCACTGAAAGAAGATCCGCCAGGAGTGCCTGTCCGGTCTCCACCCTTCCGGCTCCGGGACCCACGATCGTGACCTCGCCGAGGTGGTCCGTAACCAGCGTGATGGCGTTGGTAGCGTTCATAATCCCTGCAAGCGGGTGCGTCAGGGGGATCTCTTTCGGGGCCACCTTTGCCACCAGTATGCCGTTCTCCCTTCGCACTTCCGCTATCAATTTGATGCGTGCGCCCCTCTTCGCCGCCGCCTCGATGTCCCCGCTGGTGATCCCGGTGATGCCCGTGCGGTCAACATCCTCAACGCGGATGGGTTCTCCCATCAGGACCTTGGCCAGCACCTGTACCTTTACCGCTGCGTCCCACCCTTCCACGTCTCCGGTCGGATCGGCCTCGGCGTATCCGAGTTCCTGCGCTTTTTTCAACGCCTCCCCGTAGGGCATTCCCTCTTCCATGCGGGTCAGGATATAGTTCGTCGTCCCGTTCACTATGCCCATGGCGCCGGTGATGTCGCAGCCCGCCAGCGCCTCGCGGGCCAGGTTCATCGTCGGCGTTCCGCTCATCACGACGCCTTCGAAGAAGTAGGAGACGCCGTTTTTCTCCGCGAGCTCCATGAGTTCCGGCAGGGCTATTGATACCGGGCCCTTGTTTGTAGATACTACGTGGATTCCGCGATCCAGGGCTGTTCGGATGTGAGTAACGCCGGGCTCGCCGGTCTTCAGGTCGGTATATGTTGCCTCGGTGATGATGTCGGCGTAGTTTCCCGAGATCAGGGAGAGCGTGTCTTTTTCGGTCGCATCGGGGTGTCCTTTGAGTGATCCGGTCTTGTCCAGTACCGCAAGAGCGGAAGCAAGGTCTATCCCATTAGGGTTGAAAAGGGACCCCTTCACCGGGGCCGCAATAAATGTTACCGAATACTCGAATCCGTAACGCTCCTTAAGAGCTTCACGCTTATCGACAAGAATTCTCGCAAGCCCCTGGCCGACGTTTCCGAAACCCACGCATCCGATCTTCCACATATTCATCTGCACCTCCCTTTAAATGCGCTGGCGTATGCCAAGCCTGTTGATCGTGGCATCGGTGGGACGCCCTTCAAAGTCCCAACCTCTCAGCGAATAATATTCATCAAGCATCGTGTCAAAATCCTTTCGGGATAGCGAAACGCTCTGCTCCCCGCGCGGCGGCATTGGAAGCGGGTCCTCGAACATCCTCGGCGGGAGAGTGTCGTCCTTTCTGGATATTCCGGCTTCGCGGATGTTGAAGAGGCGTGTATGGTTCCATATCCGCTCCCCGGCAAAAAGGTACTCCTCTTCGGAGATCTCCCAGCCCGTGATATGTTTCAGGCACGACAGAGCCCTTTCCTGCGAATACGGGACAAAATCGCAGACTACGAGAGAGTAGGCCGCGGCGCGCTCGTCCTGTGCCGACTTGACAGTCAATGCCATGCCATTGGTGCTGAAGCGGGGGAGAATACCGTCAAGCTCTCCCAGAACGGTCCAGGCCCTCTGGTGACATCCTCCACGGTCCGAGGTGGCGTATGCGAGGGCCATTCCCCAGGTTGCACGCGGTTCGTAGCCGGGAAGTTCCATCCCCTTGACGTGGATCGCGAAGTGGTCAGTGCCCTGGCCTATCTCTTCTGCCGTAGCCCTGACGCCCTTTGAAAGCGTAGCGCCGAGCCCTCTTCTGTAGGCGATATCTTCGAGGAGTTTTACCTGCCCCTCAGAATCTCCGAACTCCGGCGCGTCGGGCAGAATGCCTCTCTGTCTGCACTCCATGGCAAAAGCTACTGCTCCCCCGGCGGATATGGAGTCCAGCCCCAGCTGGTTGCAAACCCTGACCGCTTTTGCCAGCTGCGGCATCTTGCCTATTCCGTTGTTGCTCCCGAGCAGTGCGATCGATTCATACTCGACCTTGACCGCATGTCCGTCGTCCTCCAGGACTTTTCCGCACATGATGGGGCAGTTGGAGCACGCCACATCGCGCTTGGTGTAGTGCCGAAGGTTAGTCGAGGTCAGTCCATAGATAGGGTTGAAATACCCCTGCTGAAAGTTGTTCGTAGGGAGGATCCCCGTACGGCTCATCGCTTCCACAAGTGACGCTGTGCCGACAATGCGTCTCGTGTGGATCGAATCGCTGGCGTTGATACCCTTGATTATCTCCGCGACCTCTTTCCTGAGGGCGCTTTCGTTTGCAAGAGGGATGCTGCCGGATCCTTTCACAGCGATGGCCTTGAGATTCTTGCTCCCCATAACTGCTCCCGTGCCTCCGCGTCCTGCAACGCCTGCTCTTGTCGTGTCGCTGTCACAGTCGATCGTGATCGTGGCTATCGGGACAAGGTTCTCCCCTCCGGGGCCTATTACGGCAACGTGGGCGCCGGGGTCTGTCACGTCTCGTACGGCCATTACCGTATCATCAACAGCCTTTCCCCAGAGATCTCCAGCCTCGCGGATCTCCGCTTTCCCGTCGTTGAGCCAGAGGTATGACGGCTTTGCAGCTTTCCCGGTGACTATGATCCCGTCATAGCCCGCCATCCGCAGCTCCTTTGCGAAAAACCCTCCGGAGTGGCTGTCCACATACATTCCGGTCAGCGGGGATTTCGTCACAACAACGAATCTTCCCGATGTCGGGAATATCGTTCCCGTGAAAGGTCCGGTCAGGAATATCAGCACATTTTCCGGGTCAAGCGCTCCTGTGCCGGGTTTCATCAGGGAGTCCAGCAGGTATATCCCCAGTCCTTTCCCCCCAATGTACTGTCTTGCGATCTCCTCCGGAACAAAAGAATCCTTGAAAGATCCGGTTCCAAGGTCGACATGCAGAAGTTTTCCGAACATCACTTATCCCTCCCTGATCGTGGTCGAAGAAATTATTCTTCCAGGGCCTCCGGAGCGCAGAAATTGAAAAACCTTGCAACGATGCGCCCCGAAAGGGTGCTGCAGATCTGGTGATTAGCCTCCTCCGATGCCGCATCGTAGGCTTCAGCAAGCCTGGCAATGCTTTCTGGATGCCCGTCAGCTCCCGAAGAGGAAGCCCTTCGGGCCGACTCGATCTCCCCACGCAGCGCATTGCACTCCCTCACGGCACGGAAGATCCGGTCGTAGGCAAGCCCGATCCACCAGCAGACACCCATCAGAAAAAGAAAAAAGAAGATCATAAAAGTCCCCAAAATCAGCCCTCCCGGCCCGGCTGAACAATTTACACCGTACACTCATTTTAGCCTGAAAAGCTCTCCATGTGATCCTTCCTCAAAAATAAACAGGTTCATTTTTTACCAATTTACTAAACTTAGGTTGACATTTCCCGGAAGACGGATATGCTTGCTAGCGCGCAAGGGCCGTTAATCGTTAATCGTCGATCATAAATCGAGGAGGAGAAGCAAGAACAGAATAAGGTCTGGTTTTTCCGTCTTACGTCTAACATTTCACGCTGTCAGGAGGTCCTCACCGATGCTTCGAATAAGACCTGGTCATCCATCAGGGATTAACAGCGCAACAGCCAACTTCAAAACAGGAAACCTGATCGGAGGTCTCGATATGTGGCACCAGGACAGCGCAGGCAAATGGTACATGGCGGAAAGCGAAATCATAGGATCCGATAACATCGCATCGCCCGCGGATGGCGTTGCGGTCTGGGCCAATACAGTCATATCAGGCGATTTTTTCGAGCTGGGAGTCGACAGCAGCGTTTACCTTTTTTCCTCCCAGGCCCGGGGGCATGAGAGAGCCGTAAATCGTGACTCGCACCCTGCCGCTGCGCTCGGGGCACCTTGTGACTCGGGGGATGGGGACAGGAAAACCACATCATCCAAACACAGGGTCGGGGGCGGTATGGCCCCCGCCCTTGTCATCCCGATTCACGCATAACGCACCTGCCCCTCTGCTATACTTTCCCCATAGATTTCTCATCGCAAAAAATGACAAAGGGGATATGCCTGTCATGACTGTTGCCTACTTCGACGGCGCTTCTCGAGGTAACCCGGGCGAATCTGGTGCCGGTGCCTGCATAATCAATGACGACGGAACAATGGCCTGGGAATCCTGCCGGGCCCTCGGAAGGGGCACCAACAACGAGGCCGAATACCACGCCTTGATAATGCTCCTTGAGGAGATCTCCAAAAGGGGCCTGAAGCGCGTCACCGTGCGCGGCGACAGCCGCCTGGTCGTCTTGCAGGTCAACGGGGAGTGGAAGGTACGCGAGGATCGCCTCCGCATCCTCGCCGACCGGGCACGTGCCCTCGTAAGGGAAAGCGGTGCAACCCTTGAGTGGGTCCCCAGGGAGCAGAACTCAATGGCGGATGCCCTCTCCAACAAGGCCCTCGACGGAGAAACCATCACAAAGATCAACCCCTTCCCGGAGGAGAGGCTCGAGCACGTCTCCGACGGGATCTTCATCGCCCACGGCAGTTCCGACTATGCCGTGGACATTTCCCATTCATCATGCAGCTGCCCTTCCTTCAGGTCGCGGGGAAAGTGCAAGCATCTTGATGCTGCACTCTCATTCGCGAAAAAGGAGAAGAGATCATGTTCGTCCTCCTGACAGGAGACACCGAAGCAGGGCTCAGGAAACCCGGCCGCTTTGCCTCTCACGAGGAGGCCGGGTTTATCTGGTGGGGCATTCCGGCCCCCTCCGATACTTTCGTGTTCCAGAAAGGCTCCGAAATACCTCCCGCGGTCTTCACGAGGGCTGCACGCCTGGTTTCAGATTTTCCGGTCCTGATCGTTCGTGCGGGCACATTCACCCACCCGGTTTGTCCCTTCATGGAGACAGGGGCTCAGCCCGGCAAGAACCCCCGAAAAGAAAAAGCCGTGCCGGATGCCCGCAGGCTCTGGGACTGCGGATTCAGCATCGGCAGACTTGTAGCCCGGATGGGCGAAACCGTTGTGATAGGAGAATCCGTCCCCGGGGGAGATGTCACCGCGGATCTCCTGCTTAGGGCCTTCGGTATGCCCCCGGTAGACCCTGATAATGAATCCGCCTGGGAGGATGCATCATCCCGCCTCGGCATCACCCCCAAAGATCTCCCTGGTCGAGGTTTCGAAGCGGTCGTTGAACTTGGAGACCCCATGCAGGTAGTTGCTGCGGGGATTGCAACCGGTGCCCGCGACAGGGCGGAGGTCGTCCTTGCTGGCGGAATCCCCATGCTGGCCGTTGCGGCGCTGCTTCGAAACCTCGGGGACATTGGCAGGATAACCATCGCAACGACAAGCCGTACGGTCGATGATCCCTCCCTTGACTTTTGCTCCATGGCCGCATCGCTCGGACTTGAATCCATGGTCATTCCGCTGGACTATGTTCGAGACGGGGCCGGAGCGGCGGGCGCCGCATGGTACGCGGAGCGGCTGGATTTTACTCTGGAGCGAGTCCTCCAGCGGGCTGCCCTTCTTTGCGGCGAACTCTCCGCCGCACCCACGGTAAATACGGAAGGATAATGATGACGCCCCGCGGCCCCTTCAGGCTTTGGCTCCTTGCCCTTTCGGCATCCCTGGCGGCGGCTCTTCTCTGGGTCATCTCCATCGGCGAGGTGAGGATACCCGCGGGGGAAATAATCGATGTGATCCTCGGAAACATCTCAGGGGCGGATCCCCGCGCTGTGATAGTCCTGTCGATCCGACTCCCCAGGGCTCTTGCCGCCTCGGCGGTCGGCGCGGTTCTGGCCGGGAGCGGCGTAGTCTTCCAGGGAGTCCTTTTAAACCCCCTTGCAGAGCCGTACACGCTCGGTGTGGCCACTGGGGCTGCCTTCGGAGCATCTCTTGCCATAACTCTCCGCCTGCCATTCATACCCCCCTTCGCCTTTGCGGGGGGAGTGGCGGCCCTTGGCCTGGTCTGGATCCTCGGGCACGGAGGGCGTGACTCCTCATCTTCGACCCGCCTCATCCTTGCCGGGGTCATCGTCGGAAGCGTCCTCGGCGCCGGCATCACACTCATCAAGGCCCTTGCGGGCGACCAGGTGGGCGTCATAGTTCTCTGGCTCCTGGGGAGTTTTTCCCTTTCTTCCTGGGGCGATGTCGGATGGAGCATGGCTTCGGCGCTTCTGGTTCTCCTGCTGGGGATCTTCTGGGCCAGAGATATGGACGTGATATCGTCGGGCGTTAACCCCCGTTCCCTTGGAGTGGACGACAGAAAAACCGTGGGGTTCCTTCTCTTCGGATGTTCCCTGGCGACGGCCATAGCGGTATCGATCAGCGGGATCATAGGTTTCGTCGGCCTTGTGGTCCCCCACCTCATCAGGCTGGTCTCGGGACCCTCCCATGCGAGGCTCGTTCCTCTGAGCGTCCTCGGCGGAGCTCTCCTGCTCCTGCTTGCCGACACGGCGGCCCGTTCGCTGGGCGAACTCCCAGTCGGGGTGATCACCGCCCTTATCGGCGGCCCCATTTTCTGTTTTCTGCTCTGGAGGGGAAGGTAATGGCGCTTCTATCCGTCAGCGGGCTCAAGGTTACGCTGGGTTCCTCCGAGGTTCTCAAAGGGATCGACATTGATCTTCTTGAGGGGCAGATCGTCGCGCTTCTCGGCTCCAACGGCAGCGGCAAAAGCACTTTTCTTGCGGCTGCAGGGGGAATAGGAAGGCGAAGCGGCGGTTCGGTTTATATCCTGGGTGACGACATCGACAGCCTGTCCCGGCGCGAGGTTGCCAGAAGAGTGGCAGTTGTGCCGCAGCAGACCGGATTCCTGATGCCGTTCTCGGTCATGGAGACGGTCCTCATGGGTCGATTCCCGGCGGCAGGGAGGTTTGCCCCGCTTTCGCGCGAGGATGCGCAAGCCGCGAGGGCTGCTCTTGATGCGGTGGACCTGGGTTCGTTCGGGGACCGTCTCGTAACGGACCTCTCCGGCGGAGAGGCCCAGAGGGTTGCCATTGCCCGTGCGCTTGCACAGGACACCCCCATACTTCTTCTGGACGAGCCTGTTAGCGCCCTCGACCCGCGCCATGCCATGGCGGTATTCCGCCTTCTCGATTCGCTCAAAAAAGAGGGGAGGGGAATTATAGTGGCTCTGCACGACATCAACTACGCTCTGCGCTTCGCGGACAGGATAATTTTCCTGAAAGACGGCCTTCTTCACGAGCCGCCGTCCCCGAGGCTGGTCGACGAAAAACTTCTTGGCCGCATTTTCGACACTCAATGGAGGCTGGAAACCCTCTCCAGCGGCGACCGAGCGGCCTTCCCGCTCGCCTGAAACCTCGCTAGGCCAGAGAGAAAAGCGCGTTCAGGATCCCCCCGGCGGTCAGCGCCGCCAGTATCATGATCCCCATCGACAGCAGCATGTCGCGCAGGCCGAGTTCGCGCCACAGCACGACGAAAGTGGCTATGCAGGGGAACGTCATTGCAAGGGTCACAACGGCCACTACCATCTGCCCAGGATCAAGCCCCATAGGCAGCAGCATTCCCACGGCTATGTCCTTGCGGAGAAAGCCCAGCAGGATCGGCCCGGCCGTCTCGGGAGGCAGGCCCAGCACTCCCCGGAACAGAGGCGAAAGAAAACCGGAAACAGAATGCATGATCGAGGATGTCGACAGCAGATTTGCTATTAATACCCCCACCAGAACCAGCGGGATCGCCTCGATGAGGAACCCCTTGATCCTGAGCCAGAGCTTGAATCCTATCCCTGCCAGGGACGGCATTCTGTAGGGTGGTATCTCGATCACAAGTTCGGGACTGTACCCCGGAAGCAATTTGTGCAATATCCTCCCCAGTATCACCCACGACGCGAAGAGAGTGCCGTAGACGGCAAGTACGTAGCGCCCCCCAAGATCGCCCAGGGCTCCTATGATCATTGCCTGCAGTCCGGCGCAGGGGACGGCGACAGATATCAGGGTGGCGGCTATAAAACGTTCCCTTCGTGAATCCAGGATCCTTGTAGCCATGATCCCCGGGACGTTGCAGCCAAGCCCCAGGAGATTCGGAACAATGGCAAAGCCGTGGAGTCCTATGCGGTGCATAAGGGCGTCGAAAAGCACGGCGAAGCGCGGCAGGTACCCCACGTCCTCAAGAAAACTCAGCACTGCGTAAAAGGCGACGACGTATGGGAGCACCATCACCAGGGGTACATAAAGCCCTGTCGTGAGAAGCCCGAAACTCAGCTCCGGGTCGATCGTGCCCGCAATGGGCATTCCTATGAGGGTTCGGAAGAGGAAGGAACCATCACCACCCAGTATCGGGCCAAGCCATTCGAAGAATGGCATGAAGATGCCGTTGAAGATCGGGTCAAGGACGTAATTTATCAGGCCCTCTCCCAGGAACCGCACGGCCAGAAAACTTCCCAGTATCACAAAGACTCCGAGAAGGGCTCCCCACCCTGAGTGGACTGAAAGGTCCTCGATGCGGTCCCTCAGGGAGTGATGTCTATGCTCGATCATCTGAACGGCTTTCACGATCTCGCCAATTCGAAGCCAGCGCGCCGGGCCTTCAATGGCATCAGTTTCCCCGGCTCGGGCGTCGCCAAGGCGGGTGATAAGTTCGCTCACTCCCTGTCCTGTCACTGCCACGGTGGCGATCACAGGGACTCCAAGCTCCCTTTCCAGGGCCGCAACATCGATGTGGACACCCTCGTGGCGGGCTTCGTCCACCATGTTGAGAGCCACGACCGAAGGCTGGCCGAGTTCCAGCACCTGCAGCGCCAGATTGAGGTTTCGTTCGAGAGCCGTGGCGTCTATGGTAATGACCACGACGTCGGCGCCTTCCTCCAGGATCCTTCTGGCGACCTCCTCGGCTTCGTTGGTAGGCTCGATAGTGTACGCGCCGGGGACGTCGATGAGGCGATACCTTTTTCCCCCGATCAGCAAATTACCCTCGGTGAAACCCACGGTGGTGCCGGGGTAGTTGGACGAAACCGCATGTACTCCAGTCAGGCGTGAAAAAAGGGCGCTCTTTCCGACATTGGGGTTTCCAACCAGAAGAACCTTTTTCGGGGGCAGAGCCTGCATTTCCGGATCTGCGTTGGAGCATGGCCGAAGGCACCCACCCGGAGGGCATTGGGAGCAGAACTTCACCGCGAAACGTCCTCCCCGCTGATAATGGGATCAACAGTCACCTTGCAGCATATACCGTGTCCTATGGCGATCTGTCTTCCGTCGAGCATGATGGTAACTGGTCCACAGAAGGGCATGCCTGATACCTTTGTGACCATCTTTCCCGGCCTTAAACCAAGCGCTTCAAGCCTCCGCCCGCTCATGCCCGGCGGAAGCGCTATGATCCTTACTGTCTCTCCGTTCTTCATGGAGCAAAGTGTGGTCGGCATAAAAACCCCCCTGAAATAGTCCTGCTGTTAAAATGTTAGTGCCACCGAACTTTTTTATAAACTACCGTGTGACCGTCTCTTTGTCAAGAGTGGATATCAATAATGAGATCGTAAGGCGTGGATCGTAACGCGTAACTCGTGACTTGTGACGCGTAAAATCAAAGGCCAGGACAAAAACAAGCCTTTTCACCACAGAGGACGCAGAGGGGCGCAGAGAAAACCAGAGAGAATCTTTTTTTGTGAGAGACAAAACCCGGGGCCAAGGCTAAAACCTTTTCATCACGGACAAAGTCACCGTTTGGGGCGGCAGAAACAAACAGGTCAGGGCGCAAACTGCGTTTTTCGGAGCAACTCGGCCAGGGTTTCGGAGCAACTCGGCCACCCTGTCGGAGTAATTCGGCCAGCATGACGGAGCAACTCGGCCTCCCTTAGGTTGGTCGGGGAGGAGGAGTTTGCTCCCATCGGGGATCAGGAACAGCGCCGGGCAATCCAAAGCCATAAAATCGCATTTACGGGGGTGATTTTATGGCTAACAGGAGGTTGCCTGTGCGAAAGATAAAAGAAAT
>JAUSOU010000103.1 GCA_030656095.1 Thermovirgaceae bacterium
TCCTACCAGGAGTGCAGCGTCACCCTGCCGCTCGAGGAGTTCGGGATCAGCCCTGATCAGCCCTACCTGATGCACGACCTGCTGGGAGACGAGAAGTTCATCTGGCAGGGCTCAAGGAACAAAATGGGTTTCGATCCGAACGTGCTGCCGGCAAGGATATTCAGTGTTCGACGCCGCATGCGGCACGAGCAGGATTTCGACTACTTTTTATAGACGGGGCGGTGAAAGGTCTTGGAAAAAGCTCCGCAGTGGTACAAGGACGCAGTTATCTACCAGATTCACGTAAAAGCCTTTTTTGACAGCAACGACGACGGGATAGGCGATATCCAGGGCCTGATCCATAAACTCGGCTACCTGCGGGACCTCGGCGTGGACACCCTGTGGCTGCTCCCCTTCTATCCTTCGCCGCTGAGGGACGACGGGTACGATATTGCAGATTATTACAATGTCCACCCCGACTACGGCACTCTCAGGGATTTCCGCATGTTCCTGAAAAAGGCCCACTCCATGGGGTTTCGGGTGATCACGGAACTGGTGATCAACCACACTTCGGACCAGCACCCGTGGTTCCAGCGGGCTCGCCGCGCCAGGCCAGGCTCGCCATGGCGCGACTTCTACGTCTGGAGCGACGATCCCGGGAAATACTCCGAAGCAAGGATCATCTTCCAGGATTTTGAAACTTCCAACTGGGCGTACGACCCGGTGGCGAAATCATACTACTGGCACCGCTTCTATTCCCATCAGCCGGACCTCAATTTTGACAACCCGAGAGTACGCAAGGAGATGTTCAGGGTTCTGGATCACTGGCTGGATATGGGGGTCGACGGCTTCAGGCTGGATGCAATACCCTACCTTTTCGAGCGGGAGGGGACCAACTGCGAGAACCTGCCCGAGACGCACCAGTTCCTCAAGGAACTCAGAGGGCACATCGAGGAGAAATACGGCGACCGGATGCTCCTGGCTGAAGCCAACCAATGGCCCGAGGATGCCGTAAATTATTTCGGATACTCCGATGAGTGCCACATGGCCTTCCACTTCCCCATCATGCCCAGGATATTCATGTCGCTCTGGATGGAAGACCGTTTCCCCATCGTGGATATCATGGAACAGACCCCGCCGATACCTGATTCCTGCCAGTGGGTCATGTTCCTGAGGAACCATGACGAACTGACCCTGGAGATGGTCACCGACGAAGAGCGCGACTATATGTACAGGGTCTACGCCCGGGACCAGAGGGCGCGCATCAACCTGGGCATACGCCGCCGGCTTTTCCCGCTCCTTCAGCAGAACAGGCGGAAGGCCGAGCTTCTGAATTTCATCCTTTTCTCCCTCCCCGGCACGCCATGCCTGTACTACGGGGACGAGATAGGGATGGGCGACAACTATTACCTTGGAGACCGCAACGGCGTCCGCACGCCCATGCAATGGTCGCCGGACAGGAACGGCGGTTTTTCCAAGGCCGACCCGCAAAAGCTGTATCTGCCGGTCATCATGAACCCGGAGTACCATTACGAAGCATTCAACGTCGAGAACCATGAACGGAACCCCTCCTCCTTCCTCTGGTGGGTGCGGAGGGTGATCTCCATGCGGAAACAGATCAGGGCGCTGAGCAGGGGCGACATGAATTTCATCGCCTGCCCCAACCCGCGGATACTTGTGTTCACGAGG
>JAUSOU010000131.1 GCA_030656095.1 Thermovirgaceae bacterium
AACGTATCGAGACCGCTGCCGATGCCGAAGAGCGCAAGAGCCTGCTGAGGAATATCATCGGATACAAGAGGTAGGTCCGTCAGTTATCCTGCGGGAGGGGCTTCTTTCCACTCCCGCAGGATATTCCCGTCATTGCGATAATGGCCGACACGGCCAGCCCGGCGAAAAGCGGCTGGGGAGGGATCTTCGCGAGAGGCCAAAGAACGGTAGTCATCAAGCCTGCGACTCCGGACAGAAGTGCGATGTTGGGGGAGAGTCTTTCCGGTGCAAGTACCGAGGCAGCCAGGGGAAAGAATGTGCCTGAGGCCCGAAGTCCCATGCTGAGATAGCTCCACTTGAGTATCATTGACCCCTGCCCCGCGGATCCGATAATGCCTGAGGATATCACGAGCATCAGGACCACGATTCTGGTCGCCCAGGCCTGGCCCTTTTCGCTCCCTTTGAGGTTGATTGAAGAAGCCAGAAGGTCGGAGACAAGGTTGGTGGCTACCCCCAGCGTAAGTCCGGCCGCGGTGCCGATCACCGTTATAAGGATCCCGCCCCAGAGAAGACCTCCCAGCCAAGGGTTGAAATTGGCGCCGATGAAATGGGAAAGGGCAGCGGAGGATTCGACCACAACTCCTGTCTTTCTCATGCCCAACCCGACGATGATCCCCAGGATCCCGAGAGGAGGCATCAGAAGGGCCGACAAAAGGGCCCCCTTTCTTGCGGTTTCAGGCGTGGAGGCGGAAAAGACAGCCTGGATGTATATCTGCGTGCAAAGGACACCGGTTATGAGAGACAATCCGGAACAAAGTCCCTTGCCGATGCCCTGGCCGAAGAGATTCAGAAAGGGATCCATCGGGAGGCGAACAGGGGTTCCGGGGAAGGACAGGAGGCCCCGAACGGATGCCGCCGCGCAGATCGCGAGCGTCAGGTAAAGCAATGCTATCTTCCCAACTCCTATGGCGCTGAAGCTCTTCAGCCCCCCCATGAAGATGAAGGAGAGAACCAGGACCCCGACCAGAAGAACTGAAACCGGCCCGGGGGCAGGGAAGGCCCCGCGCAGAAGAGCCGCGCCGGAGAGGAACTGGGCCACTATGGAGATGAAGGTCCCGGTCACCGAGGCCAGGACTGCGACGTTTCCAGTGGCTCTCCCGTATGAAAGAGAGATAAAGCCGGGAATTGTCTCCATCCCGGATCTCCTCAGGGGAACGGCGAACCAGATCCCCAGCACCAGGCACCCAAGACCGCCTCCGAGAGTGAACCACCACGCGGAAAGGCCCCATTGGTAGGCCATTTGCACCGTGCCTACAGTCGACGCGCCCCCGACAAGCGAGCCAAGAAGGACTCCAGAGACACCCAGGGTTCCGCACTCTCTTCCAGCCATGGAGTAATCGCAGAATGACCTCGACTTTCGACCAAACCAGATGCCGGCCGCAATGAAGACAGCCATGGTAAGAACCGCGGAAGCAGCGAAAATAGTCATTGGTGAAAAACCCACCTTCCTGCAGGCAATGCCAATCATACACGAAATACTGCGTTTGACTTTCCAGGTTAAAGAACGGGAAAAGAGTCTAAAAAGTTTGACCTTTGATGATCTATTGCAAATAGACGGAAAATGGCAGAAAGAAACGAATGCAAATTTTCAATCAATGCGCTATGATAAACAAACAAAAAGACACATGGTTTCAATTTCGGCGGATGCCGCAGACAGGGGGGTAGATATGCCGAGAAAAGAACAGAGGTTCCGGTGTTCGGAGTGCGGCCACATAAGCCAGACCTGGGCAGGCAGATGTCCATCATGCCTCGAGTGGGGTTCATTCGTGGAGGATTCACCGTCTCCCCCAGTCCGTGCGGCGGGTGCCCGCTCCAGGCCTTCCGGAATTGGAGAGATCAGAATACCCGAAAGATTTTCCAGCGGGATCGGCGAGTTTGACAGGGTCCTCGGAGGGGGACTTGTTCCGGGGACGGTCACCCTTCTTGGAGGGGAACCCGGAATAGGGAAATCCACCCTCCTGCTTCAGGCATGTGTCGCGATGGCTCTTAAAGGGAAAAGCGTCCTTTACGTCTCAGGGGAGGAGTCCCTGTCCCAGGTCGCGATCAGGGCGAGAAGGATCGGGGGAGATATCGACGGCAACCTGGGCATCATAAGTTCCGCTTCCGTCGAGGATTCCCTTGAATTCATTCCCGGGCAGTCGGTGGCCGTATTCGACAGCGTCCAGTCGTTCACGACCCAGGAGGGAGGCGGTTTCCCGGGGACCCCCACACAGGTCAGGGCCGTAGCCCAGAAGATAATCGAGAGGGCAAAGGCCGCCGAGGTGCCCGCTGTCATCGTTGGTCACATTACAAAGCAGGGCTCGATCGCCGGCCCAAAACTGCTTGAACACATGGTCGATGTCGTGCTCATGTTCGCGGGTGACAAGGCCTCTCCCTACCGTCTCCTCCGCTCGTCCAAGAACCGGTTCGGAAGCACCGACGAACTCGGGGTCTTCGAGATGAGCGACAAGGGGCTCACTCCTGTGCAGGACCCCAGCAGGCTTTTCTGGAGCACTGCCGGCGACCCTGTCTCAGGAGTCGCAATGGGGGTGATCCTGGAAGGGTCAAGGCCTTTCGTGGCCGAGATACAGGCACTCGTAGCCCCGACTCCTTTCCCTTACCCCAAAAGGACTGCAAGGGGTGTTGACGCGGGGAGGCTCCAGCTGATGCTGGCGGTCCTGGACCGAAGGTGCGGCATCTCCTCCGGTTCGCTCGATGTCTTCGTCAACGTGGCCGGCGGACTGACGGTAAAAGATCCACACGCTGATCTGTCGCTCTGCATGGCCGTGGCCTCTGCGGCACTTGATGCCCCGCTTCCTCCGGATTGCTGCTTCATCGGGGAAGTGGGCCTTGCGGGCGAGGTGAGACCTGCAGTAAGGACCCCCCTGAGGATCCGTGAGGCGAAGAGGCTGGGATTCAAAAGGGCAATGATCAGCAGATTTGAAACCGACGAGATGCCCGAAGGAGTGGGCATGATCCGCGTCGGCAATCTCAAAGAGGCATTGAAGGTGATGCGGTGATGAAAAGACCTCTCCTTTATATTTTAACGGTCGTGATACTGGCTGCGGTGTTCGCGGTCCCGCCGGCTGCACCGGCCGGGACAAAGGATCCGGGAGAAATCGCCGTAATTGCCATGGGCTCGGTCGAAGGAGTTGTGGGAATAGCCCTGGAGGAGCACCTGGAGGTGCTCATCAAGAGCGCCGAAGATGAGGGGGCTGCAATCCTGGTGCTTGTCATGGACACACCGGGAGGGCTATCCTCATCCATGAGAGGGATAATCCAGCAGATCGAGACCGCTCCTTTCCCCATTGTGGTATGGGTCTCTCCATCCGGCGCCAGAGCAGCTTCCGCGGGAGCATTCCTTGTTCAGGCATCACACGTTGCTGTCATGGCGCCGGGGACGAACATCGGCGCGGCGCACCCCGTAGTTGCCTCGGGCGGGGATATCCCCAACGCAGACATGAAGCGCAAGGTACTAAGCGATTTTGCTGCCCAGATACGAGCGCTCGCCGAACAGCGGGGGAGAAATCCCGAGGCGGCGGAGAAGATGGTGACGGAGAGCGTTTCGTATACATCAACCGAGGCGCTGCAGGCCGGAGTCATCGATCTGGTCGCCGAAGATCTGGATGATATCGTCTCCTGGGTCAACGGCAGGACTTACCGGACAGGAGGCGGGAATTCCCAAATAACCATTTCCGGCTACAGGGTAGCCGAATTCGAGATGAACCCCAGACTCCGCGTCCTGCAGTTCGTCTCCCGCCCGGATGTGGCCTACCTGTTTCTCGTCGCCGGAGTCTTCGCGATCGTCTTCGAGGTTCTTTCCCCCGGAGGATTCGTCCTTGGGGTTTCCGGAGCCATGCTGGTTCTCTTCGGCGCCTACGGCCTCCGGATGATACCTTTCAACTGGGCGGGGATCGTCTTTCTGCTCGCAGGTGTCGCGGTCATGATCCTCGACCTGGTTGTCGGGGGGATAGGAATACTGAGCCTGCTTGGGGCAGGAGCCGTGATCACAGGGGGGCTTATCCTGTTCAGGGTCCCTGGAGGTGAACTTTTGAATATGTCGTACAGCCTCATGACAGGAGCCGTGGCCGTCATAACAGGATTTTTCCTGCTGACAGCCTGGGCGGTCTGGAAGTCAATGAAGAAAAGGCCGGTCTCCGGAAGCGATGGTCTGGTGGGGGCTTCCGTATTGGCTATATCGGATCTGTCCCCGGAGGGCAACGTGCTCTGTCGCGGAGAGATATGGAAAGCCAGGGTACCCGGGGGCAAGTTCCTGGAATCGGGTTCCCCGGGAGCAGTCGAGAGAGTGGAGGGTCTTACCCTGGTTGTTCGGCCCAGTGACAAGGGCAGGGACGATCTTGATAAGGATACGGGCGGGAAACCGCAATAAAGGGGGCGAATGTTTCATGTTGAGGGCAATTTTTGATGTTTTTTTCAGCATGGGGAGCTATGTCGGCGCGCTTGTCATACTTGTCGTGCTGTTGACGGCGGCTCTGCGCATCATTCCGGAATATCAGAGAGGCGTCGTATTCCGGCTCGGCAGGTATGTCGGAACCAAGGGCCCTGGTCTGGTGATCGTCATCCCGGTGATCGACAAGCTGTTCAAGTCGGATCTGAGGGTGGTTACGCTCGATGTACCCTACCAGGAGGTCATTACGAAAGACAATGTCCCGGTCAAGGTCAACGCCGTCGTATACTTCCGCGTGATCGATCCGGCAAAATCAGTCATAGAGATAGAGAACTACGTCATGGCAACCAGCCAGCTCTCCCAGACGACGCTCAGGTCGGTCGTCGGACGGGCTGATCTTGACGAAGTCCTATCCGACCGCGACAGGATCAATCTGGAGCTGCAGCAGATAATCGATGAAAAGACGGACCCCTGGGGGATCAAGGTAAGCGCCGTCGAGGTCAAGGAGCTCGAACTTCCCGAGGGGATGAAGAGGGCGATGGCGAGGCAGGCTGAGGCCGAGAGAGAGCGGCGGGCGAAGATCATCGCCGCCGAAGGAGAACTGCAGGCGGCGAAAAAGCTCACCCAGGCCGCAGTAATGATGGAAGAATCGCCGATCACGATCCAGCTGAGATACCTGCAGACTCTTAAGGAGATCGCTTCCGAGAACAATTCGACCACTCTGTTCCCCATTCCCATAGACATGATAAAGGTCTTCCTCGAAAGCAAGGGGAAAAAGTAGGGCCAAAATCCTGCAAGCGCGGTTTTTATTTGATATCAAATCGCGGGGGGCTTGCGATCGGCCCTCCGCACTTTTTTGCGACTTGAGGGCGTGACGGATATAATATGTTCCGATTGCGAAAAACGGGGCCGGGACACGCACCGCATTAGAGGAGGACTTGGCATGGGTTATGACTTTTTATCGATCGAGAAGAAGTGGCAGGAGCGCTGGGAAAGTGAAGGGACCTTCAATGCGGACAAGGACCCGGGCAGGGAAAAGTTCTACTGTCTGGAGATGTTCCCTTATCCCAGCGGGGCTCTGCACATGGGGCACCTGAGGAATTATTCGATCGGGGATATGCTCGCCAGACATCTGATAATGCGGGGCAAGAATGTCCTTCACCCCATGGGCTACGATGCCTTCGGCCTCCCCGCCGAAAATGCCGCCATCAAGTACGGAACACATCCGCACAAGTGGACCGGGGACAACATAGAGCACATGACGGACCAACTTAAACGGATGGGCTGCAGCTATGACTGGCGCCGCAGGGTCGAGACGTGCAACCCGGACTACTACCGGTGGACGCAGTGGCTTTTCCTCCAGTTTCACAAAAAGGGTCTGGCATACAGAAAAACGGCCCCGGTAAACTGGTGCGAGAGCTGCGGAACCGTACTGGCCAACGAGCAGGTCATAAACGACGGACACTGCTGGCGGTGCGCCACACCCGTCCTCAAGAAGAACCTGGAGCAGTGGTTCCTCCGCATCACCGACTACGCACAGGAACTGCTTGAATCACTCGAAGACCTTCCCGGGTGGCCCGAAAGGGTCAAACTGATGCAGCGCAACTGGATCGGCCGCTCTGAGGGAGTCAGGCTTTCCTTCCGCGTGGACGAAACGGACATGGAGATCGAGACCTTCACGACCCGGATCGACACCATATTCGGAGTTACCTTCCTGGCCCTGTCGCCGGAACATCCGGCGGTTTCCATCATCTCCGGGGCTTCGTCCCGGAAGAGGGAGATAGAGGATTTCGCAGCTGCCTGCTCGGCTCACAGTGAAAGGGATCGCGCCGCTGCCGGAGGCGAAAAGGAGGGCATCGACACGGGCCTTCTGGCCGTCAACCCAGTCAACGGAGAAAAGGTTCCGGTCTGGATCGCAAACTACATCCTCATGGAATATGGTACCGGAGCGATAATGGGTGTTCCTGCCCACGACCAGCGAGACTTCGAGTTCGCCAGGAAGTTTGATATTCCGGTAATACCGGTTATTACTCCTCCGGGGAAAACTCCGCTGGATGGAGTCACGATGGAAAAAGCCTTCGAGGAGGACGGCATCCAGTGCAACTCCGGGCAGTTTGACGGAATGCCGACTTCAAGTTCGCTTTCCGCCATGACCGATTGGTTCGTCGGCAACAATTGGGGCGTGAGAGAGACAAACTACAGGCTGAGAGACTGGCTGATCTCCAGGCAGCGCTACTGGGGTGCCCCAATTCCCATTATTTATTGTGAAAAATGCGGAGCTGTCGCGATATCCGAAAACGAGCTGCCCGTTATGCTCCCCCTGGATGTCAAGATGAAACCCGGGGAGAACCCTCTGGCAGGTGCGGAGGAGTGGAAGAGGGCGCGATGCCCGCAGTGCGGCGGCGAGGGTACACGTGAAACAGACACGATGGACACCTTCATATGTTCGTCATGGTATTTTCTGCGGTTCGCATCTCCATGGATGGATTCTTTGCCGTTCGAAGGCGGGGATGTCGACTACTGGATGCCCGTTGACCAGTACATTGGCGGCATAGAACACGCTTGTCTCCACCTCATCTACGCCAGGTTCTTCACCAAGTTTCTGGCCGACCTGGGAATGCTCAAGGTCCGGGAGCCTTTCACGAACCTCCTGACGCAGGGGATGGTCATCAAGGACGGAGCCAAGATGTCGAAATCCAGGGGCAACGTCGTCGACCCCGACGAGATCATAAGGAAATGGGGCGCCGATACAGCAAGACTTTTCATACTCTTCGCCTCGCCGCCCGAGAAGGACCTGGACTGGTCCGACCAGGGAGTGGCGGGCGCGCACCGTTTCCTCCAGAGGGTATGGAAGCTGGTCGAGACGAATCTCTTCGGCCTCAGGAAGGCGTCTGACATCACCGTATCCATGTCCGGTCTCCAGGAAAAGAAGGCCAGGGATTTGAAGAGGAGGATCCACTACACTATCAAGTGTGTTACCAGGGACATTGAGAAAGAGAAACAGTTCAACACGGCGGTCGCCCGCCTTATGGAGCTTTCGAACGCGCTTGGCTCATTCTCCCCCGGGACGGGAGAGGAGTGGTCTCTTTTCAGAGAGGGAACGGAAGCCCTGCTCACCTGCCTTACGCCCGTTGCTCCCCATATATGCGAGGAACTCTGGAACATGATGGGGAACGAAGGGTTCATATCCCTCCGCATCTGGCCCACCATAGACGAAAGCGCACTGGAGGCGGACACTGTCACTGTGGTATTCCAGATGAACGGAAAGGTCAGGGAGCAGATGGACCTTCCTGCCGGACTTGCTCCAGAGGAGATGCGCCTGGCGGTCCTTTCCGCCCCTGCGGTGAAAAAACGTCTTGAGGGGAAAGAAGTGATCAAAATGATCACTGTTCCCGACAAACTGATTAATGTGGTGGTGAAGGGGTAGAATTGCCTCATTTGATAGCTTTGACTGGTTCCGGCTCGACACAGAGGAGGCTGCTTTCCGATTGCATCGTGGAGCTCAAGGGCAAGGGGTTTGAGTCCTTCGAGCGCTTCTCCGGCGAAAGTTGGCAGGATCTTCTGGATATCTCCCGTACCGGAGGGCTTTTCGAAGATCGCCGGGCCGTGGTTGTTGAAGCTGCCGACGCGCTTGGCCCTCTTCCGGAGGAGTTTTTTGGAGAGGTAACAGGGGCCGGATCAAGTGTGGTCTATCTGCTTGTTTTCGATGAAGATCCATCCAAAACCCTGCCCGCGGTCCTGGGAGGGCGAATCTCGATCCGCAAGCCCCCGAAGATACCCTACTGGGTGGATAGCCGGGTCCAGTGGCTGGAGCGCGAGGCGAGATCCAGAAGGATAAAGGCGACTCCGGGGGCCCTCTATCTTCTGGCGGAATGCGTGGAGGACCCGGAGGAGATGAGCGGTGAGCTTGACAAGCTTGGCCTTGCCTCCGGGGGAGCGGTCGTTGACGAAGATCTGGTCAAGGCTCTCACCGTGGACGAAGGGGGGAGGCAGATGCTTGCCCTTCTTGACGGAATCTGCAGGGGGGATACAGCAGCTGTAATCGAGGCCCTCTCATCTCT
Organism: Thermovirgaceae bacterium; assembly: GCA_030656095.1. Lineage (GTDB taxonomy): Bacteria > Synergistota > Synergistia > Synergistales > Thermovirgaceae > UBA2252. The sequence continues at coordinate 8,488 of JAUSOU010000131.1, forward strand.
TCGTCGAAGAGATGAGCCCCTGAAGATATTGAGCGCTCTTCACAAGAGGATGCGCATAGCGATGTATCTTTCGAAGGCTCAGGGGGATCTCAGGAAGGCGGCCGAAACCGCCCTTGACATCACACAATACCAGGGCAAAACCGGTCTGGAAGCTGCCCGGATCTTCCCCCCCGTCGCCATTCGTGATTTTGTCCTGGGAATGGCCAGAGAGAGCGCTTCCGGCAAGAGCGGCCTTGGAAGCGGATGGAACGGTGTTGAACTGGAGATATTCCGACTTCTGGCGAGTCGCCGCATATAACAACACCACGGGAAGAAAAATCTCCCCGTGGCCGAAAGGTGCTCCCGTACCCGCAGAAATCAGATCAGGGGCGGGAAATCAGGCTTGTGGTTCAAGGGTCTTGACGGCCCTGGTAAGTCTTGATTTTCGCCGGGCAGCTGTATTCCGGTGGATAACACCTTTGACGACTGCCTTGTCGATCGCGGACTGTGCCTCGTCGAGCTTTTTGATAGCGAGCTCTCTGTTGTTGGCAGTGACGGCTTCGAGAACCTTTTTGGCGCAGGTCTTGCAGCGACTGGTCCAGTAACGGTTGTAAATCCTGTTCCTTTCGGAAGTACGCACCCTTTTTTCGGCGGATTTCTTGTTCGGCATAATGTCACCCCCTTTGCAAACAGGCCACATTCTATCATGGCGCTTGCGGTATCCGCAACAAGCGGAGAATATTCAAGATGAAACCTGTCAATTCTATCACGGATTGCCAAAAAGGCGGGTGAAGAGGGTGGAGATAAATACCGGTCTGGTCGCTGCAGTGGCGGCAGCGCCAGGGCTCGCACTTCTGTGGTGGTTCTACAACAAGGATGTGCTGGATCCGGAGCCGCTTTCCCTCGTCTTTGCGGCTTTTTTCAGGGGGATACTGTTCGTCTTCCCTGCTGGACTGCTGGAGAAGCTCATCGAAGGATTCTTCTCTTTTTCTCCGCTGCTTTCTGCCATCCTTGGGGTGGCTCTGGTGGAGGAGTATTTCAAATGGCTGGCTCTCAGGCGTTTCATCGCATCTTCCGAATGCGACGAGTGCTACGACGGGATCGTTTACGGAACCAGCGTGGCCCTCGGGTTCGCCACGCTGGAAAATCTCTTTTACGTGATCGGATCCATCAACCCCTGGGCCATAGCGGGGTGGAGGGCGGTCCTCTCCGTGCCACTGCATGCCCTTTGCGGCCTGGCGATGGGGTACGAGGCTGCCAGGCAGAAGTTGACAACCCCCGGGCCGTTAAAGATCTTTCGGATCCTTCTGCTGCCGGTCCTTTCCCATGGTATATACAACTTTCTCCTTCTTACGGAAACCCTGGGAGGAGTCCTGGGCGCAATGACACTGGTTTTCATTATGTGGATCATGGGTTTCCGGATGATCCGAAGGTCCCGGAGCTGTTCATGATGGGAATGTCCACTCAATGAAAGGGAAGCGCATCAAGGAGATATTTTCCGAGAACGGTATCCTCTCCCGCTCGCTTCCGGGGTTCGAATACAGGCCACAGCAGCAGGCCCTCGCGGAGTCCGTGTGGTCGTGCCTCGATTCGGGAGAGGGGGATATCCTGCTTGCGGAGGCCCCAACCGGCATCGGCAAGACTCACGCGCTCCTGGTCCCTTCGATCTACTGGTCCCTCGAAAACGAAAAAAAGGTTCTCTTTCTGACCTCCGGAATCCCCCTCCAGGAACAGATCGCCCTGAGAGACCTTCCCGAACTCTGCCGATGCCTTGGCGTGGAAGGGCTGCCCTTCGGGCTTATCAAGGGCAAGGGAAATTATCTCTGCAGACTCAGGGGAAAGGAGATCGGGGAGAGGGAACTTCTCTCCCTCATGGAGCCCGACATCGCGGGCGATCTGTTTGTCTGGATGGAGAGCACCGTGACGGGGGATTTTTCCGAGATAGCGATCCCTCCCTCTCACCCCGTGATTTCGGCGGTCGCAGCCGGAACGGATATGTGCAGGGGCAGCGCCTGTCCCTTCCGCGATTCCTGTTTTCTGAAAAAGGTCCTGCAGCAGGCGCAGGAATGGAAGATCATAGTCGGGAACTACCACCTCTTCTTTTCATACTCGGCGGCGACAGGGAGGGGTTTCCCCGTTCCGTTCGACGCGGTGATCTGTGACGAGGCTCACAGGCTGACGGAAGCGGCGAGGATGGCGGCCGCTATCAGGTCCTCGGCAGATGACTGGTCCCGCATGATGGATTACGGAAGAACGAGGGTTATCCCGAGGCTGGAGTGGCTTCCGGAGAATGAGCGTGATGACGGTGCCGCCGCCTCCGACAGGGTGAGACGGGAAGCCGAAAGGCTTTTCGCCTCCTGGAAGAGGGAGATAAGACAGGGTGAGGTTTTCAGCGACGAAAATACTCCTCCCGGAGACCCTGAAGAGCTCCTTGAAAGGACGCAGGAGATGCTGCGAATTGTGGGGCTTCCCCCCGAATCCGGTGAGAAAGATACTCAATTGAAGGAGACATCCGCAACGCTTTTGCAGTGGAGGGATGGGGTCAGCGAGATAGTGCGTTCCCTTCAATGGTGCGCGAAAGTAGGCAGATTCCCGGAATGGGCTTATTGGTGGGATGGGAAAGCCCTCCTGAGCGCACCGACGGAGTGTTGCGGATTCATCAGGAACTGGCTCTTTCCCAGGCCGCTGGATGCGCTTGTCGCGGTTTCCGCGACAATTGCCATCGGGGACGACTTCTCTTTCTGGGAGCGCGAGACCGGGCTTCACTCGACGGAAAGCATGGTCCTGGATTCTCCTTTCCGCCTGGGAGAGCAGATGTCGGTATGGGTCGTCGATATGGGGCTGGCTGTCACCGATGAAGGTTACGACAGCCAGGCTGGAGCGGTCGTCGAAAAACTGTGCGATGAAAACGGGGGCAGGACACTGGTCCTCCTCAGTTCGATCCGGCTCATGAAAGCGGTAGCCGTCAAGCTGAGATCAGCCGCCCGCCCATACGCGGTCCTTGTTCAGGGGGATCTTCCGAGGAACGAACTGTTGAGGCGCTTCCGGGAGGACATTTCGTCCGTTCTGGTCGGGAGCGTCTCGTTCAGGGAGGGGATCGACGTCCCCGGCGAGGGACTCACCCAGGTCATCATAGACAGGATCCCCTTCCCTTATCCCGGTGACCCACTGCTTGTGACGAGAAGGGCGCTTGAGGGCAAAGCCATCTTTAAAGAGGTAATACTTCCATGGGCCAAACTGCTCCTCAAGCAGGCCGCCGGAAGGCTTATCCGCACCGGCAGCGACCGGGGGAAGGTTGTGATACTGGACGGCCGCGTACTCTCCCGCGGCGACTGGAGGATCACCGACGCCCTCCCGAAGGTGCCGTACAAAAAACTGGAAGTGCGCGAGGAGAGAAACAAGGAGGCAGACGTCAGGAAGCAGGAGGGAGAAGACAGGAGATAGGAGATCGCAGATCCGCCTACCGGCGGACAGGCAACAGGCAACAGAAGATCGCAGGGCATCCGATACCAGGCAGACAGGAAGCCTTTTCGGGATGATTCTCCTATCTTTTGTCCGTAATGAATCCAGTTCCGAACGCCTACGGGGCCAAAAAAACAAAACTTGCAAATTTGCATTTCAAATGCATATTTACAAGTCAAACCAAGGGGCTTGATTCCAGCCCTATAAGTACATTAAGACAGCAGGAGAATATCGTGCATAACAGCAACACGATCCGACCCTGATCTTTTCTGGCGGTGTTTAACGGTTATCATCAAATAATGTTGTATCATTCAGATATCTGTAGAATATGACCAACTGATTGGAAAAGAGCGTCGAGATATATTTTCAGGAGAAAGGGGCTTGAGAATATGACACGCGCTGTAAAGAGTGTTTTCCTTGGCGGGTGTTTTCTGATGACAGTGTTTCTGGGCTCGGCATTTGCCCAGGAGGCGTCGATTACG
>JAUSOU010000135.1 GCA_030656095.1 Thermovirgaceae bacterium
CCGACATGGAGGCTCCACAAGGTTTTCAAGACATACGATATGGGAGAGGTCAAGGTCGAGGCTCTTCGCGAATCTTCGCTCTCGATCCCCGACGGAGATCTTCTTGTGATACTCGGCCCCAGCGGCTCCGGGAAGAGCACCCTCCTCAACCTCCTGGGCGGAATGGACGTGCCTTCCGGCGGCGACGTCTGGTTCAGGCAGGAGAACCTGGCAACGGCCAAAGACCGCGAGCTCACCCTGTACCGCCGCAGGGTGGTGGGCTTTGTCTTCCAGTTCTTCAATCTCATCCCCGACCTCACGGCACGCGAGAACGTAGCCATCGCGGCCGAACTCGTGGAATCCTCCCTCCCTCCCGAGGTAGTTCTCGAACAGGTAGGCATGGGAGACCGCATGGATCATTTCCCTTCCCAGATGAGCGGAGGCGAACAGCAGCGCGTCGCCATCGCCCGTGCCGTAGTGAAAAACCCGCTTCTCCTTCTCTGCGACGAACCGACAGGCTCTCTCGACTCCGCCACCGGGAGGCTTATTCTGGCTCTTCTTGAGGAGGTCAACCGGAAATTCGGCACCACCGTGGTCATCGTGACGCACAACGCGGCGATCGGCGGCATGGGGCGCCGGGTTGTGAAAATGAGCAGCGGAAGGATAGTCGAGGAGAAAGTGAACAAACATCCGCTCTCTCCCGAAAGGATCGACTGGTGATGCCGGTCCTGATAAGAAAACTCCTGAGAACGATCCGCTCCACCCTCGGACAGTTCCTCGCATCGGCCCTTGTCATTGCGACGGGAATAATAGCCTTCGTTGCGATGACGGCCGTGTCGGACAACCTTATCAGGTCGCGGGACTCCTTCTATCGCGAGACGGATTTCGCGGATCACTTCTTTCACGTGGTCCGCGCCCCGGAAGGGATATTCAACCGCATCGAGGCCGTAGACGGAGTTCTCCGCGCCACTGTCAGGGTACAGAAGGACGTTCCGGTGCTCAGCGATGACGGCATCCGCACCACTTTGCGCCTCACCGGGTACCCTCTCCCCGCGGATCTGGAGTTGAGCCGGATCAAGGTGCTTGAGGGGAGGATCTTCGAGAAGCACCCCGAGGGCGGAGCGGTTGAAGTTGTTTTGTATCCGCAGTTCGCGAAGGCTCACGGCCTGGTCCCCGGAGACACCATCTCCATAGCAGCCGAGGGGAGACGCAAGAC
>JAUSOU010000143.1 GCA_030656095.1 Thermovirgaceae bacterium
CAAGGCGGCCGGAGGCGAATGGAACCTGGTCTGTTGCGCCTACAACCTCAAAAAAATGCACAGGATGTTCGCAGCGGCGTAAAAACAGAAGATGATTCGCCTTGTCCTGACCTCCTGGGACAGCGATTCGGGTGAAACCCGGTTATAAAGTCAATGTTCAACACTCAAAGGGGGCTGTTGGAGCCTATTCGGGATTCAAGACCGACAGACTCCTAGGATTTGAAAACCGTCTGCTCCTTGATCGGAGTCTGTATGGCCCGAAGTGCCCGCTCCAGGAGTGCTCTGCGAACCTTCCTGTCACCTTCGGGTCCCAGGGACGGGTCGCCAACCGGGTGTGGAATTGCCACTCCGGGGACGATTCTGTTGGCGCCAACAGTAAGCATTATGGGGACAATGGTCGCTATTTGTACCACAGGGATTCCGGCCGCGTTCTCGATCTCGCGCACCATCGATGCACCGCACCGAGTGCACGTTCCTCAGGTTGAGGTGAGTATGACTGCATCCACACCCTCTTTTTTCAAACGTTCGCCTATCTCCTGTCCGAAGCGTTCCGCATTTGCAACAGCGGTCCCAGTGCCTGTCGTCGTAAAGACGTATTTGTAGAGTTTGCCAAAAACACCCTCCTTCTCCATCTCCCTCATGACATCGAGAGGAAGAACGGAGTCGGGGTCTTCGTTAGCCCATACACGGTCGTATCCACCATGGATCGACTCGAAGTTCTCGGGGGTCAGGTCGTCGATATTTGAAATATCGTAAACCCCGTATGACTCGGCAGAGGAAACCCTGATGTGGTCAGGATTCCCTTTGGGAACGATACCCCCCGAACTGACAAGGGCGATCGTCGCCTTTTTGAGGTCTTTGACAGGCTCTGCCGGGGTAATGCGCTTGAAGACAGGCATTTCGTACTCCGTCCTGAATGGCTTGCCCTTGATTTTGCTTAAAAGCATGTCTACAGCCCGGCGGGCGCCGTTGGTCTCATGGAAGAAGTTCTTGCGGATTCCCCTGGAGATGTACCCCTCGTCCTCAGCCGCACCCAGATCAGCACCACTGAGGATCTTCATCGCAAGCGAGGAAACGGCCGCGAGAGCGTCTTTCATGCCCCTTGCGCTGTCGGCAGTAGGAACCATGTAGGTTTTCTTCCTGTACAACTCGACTCCAGGATTTTCCGGATACATCCCGGTTACTGACGGAATGCCCAGGGTTTCGGTAACGGCTCCGCAGATGTCTCCGCAAGCCACGCCGTAACGGCCGGCATTGAAAGCGGGCCCCGCGATCAGAATATCCGGCCTGAACCCTGCTATCAGCTCAACACAGGCGGCCCTTGCTTCATCCAGGTGCTCACCGTAGTAGCTGTCGCCGCAGATAACCGTGCCAACGACCTCAGCCTCTCCCACGAGGATGTTCTGGATCTGCATGGCCGGACCAACTGCTTCAGCGCGTGATGAAGGAGGAACATGAGCCTGCTCCTCTCCTCCAAGACCCGCGAAAAACTGGTTTATGTAGCATACGACCCTTTTGGGCACTCTCCTCGCCTCCTTCCTAAATCCAGCGGGCGCCGATGCTGCTGAAGCCCAGTTCGTTTGTCGAACCGATCACCGCCTGGAGCTCTATGAACATGGAACCGTCTTCCCGGAGACTTTCCTCGGCGCCCCCCGAAAGGTTGGCTATGGATTCCGCAAACCCTATAACCTTCTTCATCGGAGTCAGTTCGATCATCTCGTTCACGTTGCCCGCCGAGACGAACGCCGTCATTTCCGGAGTAGCATCGGCAAGCCCCTGGCTTTTTCCGTCTGTGCCGGCGGCCTCGTCAGAGATAATGACGGTGCGTATCCCAAGCTTTTCGCACCTGGCGGCGTTCATGCAAAGGTCTGTGTCGGGGTTGCCGTACCCCTCCTCTGAAATGACCACTCCATCAGCTCCAAGCATCTTTGCCAGCTTCGCGTTGAACCAGGAGGTACGCTCCTTGCCGGCCAGCCTGGTATCCTCGATCGTGGGTATCACGCCCAGGAATACCAGATCCTTGCCGTGCCGGCTGTAGAGTTCCTCCACTATGGGGTCGTTCAGATGATGCCATGTCGTGTTCTTGTCGCACGCTGAAACGCAGTTTCCCGAAACCATGGCTCCATCCATCTTCTCGTTGGGGTGAATGAGAGTGGGCACGATATGCTTCATGTCAGCACCGTACAAAAAGGTATCATGCAGCAGCCCCTGCGTAATGGACATGCAGAAATAGGCTATCTTCGGCAGACCGGGATACCTGGCTGACTCGTCCACAGGTCCTCCCATCTCGAAAACCCTGACCTCGTCTGCCGGGGCGTTTCGGCACCTGTCGGCCAGGTACCATCCCAGCTTCAGCCCTGCCACCCGAAGGGCCAACTCGTAGGAGTGCTGATCAAGCCCTTCCACGGGTTCGACCACAAGCACCACGTTGTTTGTTCCTGAAAACGGAGAGTAGAAGGAAGCGGGGCCGGTCATGTCAATCAGCCCCTCCTGAAAGGCAACTATTGGGCCGCATGTAACAACGGCGGCTCCATCGAGCACAAGTGTCTTACCCTCGCCGACGGTCTCCATGCCACCCACGAAACCGGGGAAGACCTCTCCAGGGCCCTTCAGCTTGCAACGGGGCTCGATAACGTCCTTGACCGGAATAATCCTCACGCTTTCACCGGGACGCGCCAGCTCCAGGTCGGCCTTTGCAAAACGATCGTCGGACAGCACAACTGACAGCATTTCTTCACGGTTGACGTACAGTGTTCCCTTTTCGATCCTCGTCTCGTCTCCCCAACTGACATTCTTGACAAAAACTTTGTGCAGTTCCAATCGCACGACACAATCCCCCCTTCCCAAAGTCGTAATATCGCAGACAGACTGTCTTATTATATGAGTACCGGCTCACTCAACCCATTGTGCACCTTGAAGAAGTTGTTGCCTTAATATGGCCGGATTTTTATGCGTTTGCACAACATTGATTAATGACGGACAATTGAATCAGGCTTTTCCGGGAGGTGCTGAGAAAGATGCTCAAGCGTTTTGCTCAAGTAATATGCGAAACCACCCACGACATAATCGACCATCACGTTCTTATAACCGACGAAGGTGCTGTGATTATAGGGAGCAGCGATCCTCTACGCCTTTTCACGGTTCATGAACCATCGATCCTGGTCATGAGACACCGCATAGAGACTTACACCGACGCAGAGGAAGCCGCACGCCTGGAAGGGGTCAAGCAAGGCGTAACTCTTCCGGTCTGCCTTGCAGGGGAAGTTGTTGGTTCCATAGCCATCGCGGGCGATCATAGAAAAGTGGCCCGTTACGGGCACCTTGTGCAGAAGCAGGCGGAACTCTTTCTCCGGGAACAGTTGATACTGGAGTCGACGGTGGCCAGGGAAAGAGCCCTGAGAGAGCTTGTCGGAGACATCGCCGCTTTTGCTCCTGAACAGGACGACCTTGATATTCTTGCGACAAGGGGGAGAGAATTGGGCTACGATCTGGAAACTCCCAGGGTTTGTCTGATCCTGGAACTCGGATCCCCCGACAGCGTGGTCCTTGATCGGCTGAACGACCCCTTGAGGCAGTCAGCCCTTCGCAGTGACGTTGCGGATATACTCCGTTCCGCCTTCCCTGAGCCATCGAATTTCTCATCGGAGCTGGGCCGCAATCGTTATGCGGCTTTCCCAGCCGTAGAGATTTCGGAAGGACCGACATGGTTCAAACCCGTCGAAGAAAGATGCCGGAAATGCGGCTCAATGGCGGCGGAAATCGGCCTGATCTTCACCATCGGGGCAGGAACCCACGCCAAGTCTGTCGAGGAACTTCACTACTCCTATTGCGACGCGTGGAAGGCTCTCTCAATAGGCCTGAGGAAGAACGAACCGGGCAGAATCCACAGGATCGGAGCTTATCTCCTGGAGGACCTTCTGACAACAGTAAACATCAAAAAGGGGAAGCGTTTTTCGCAAAAAATGCTGGGTCGCCTAAAGAAGCTTCCGGACAGGGATGAGATGCTGAAAACATTCCAGGCCTGGTGCGAGTCGCCATGCAGCCCAGGCAGTGTCGCCGAAACCCTTAACATTCACCGAAACACCCTCCATTACAGGCTCGACAAAATCCACAGGGCTACAGGGGCGGACCCCAGGAGCTTCAAACAGGCCTTCAGCCTCTATATTGCCCTCGCGCTGGAGATGCTTCACGAATGATTGTTTGTAACTTGCGAACTCAAATCGGCAATTTTCCGGCGCAGTGACAAAGGCTCTATGACTTCGGCATACGGCGCACTCGCCATAACCCATCGGGCGATATCTTCAAGGTTGGGCACCGTCGCCGCTATGTTTATGCTTCCATCATCCATGTGCGTGATCATCTGGGTGGGGTGCCAGTCGGTCTCTTCCACAACAGCGGATAGAGGCGGCCGGACACGTATCAGAATGTCGTGTTTCTCTCCTCCTGAACATCCGTACCAGGCCGAGGACGCGTACGACCTGGTATCCTGCCCCTCTCGCGGGGGAATGTAGCCGCTATCATCAAAGGCGAAGACCGATCTTATCCTTGACACGCGGTAAGTCCTGGGCTCCTCCCCCTCACCGGCAACACCCCAGAAGTACCATGCGTGAGCCAGGAAGAAGACACCCCACGGAGAGATGCATCTTGGTTTCGAGCCCTCCCCGCTGTAGGGTGATTCGTACTGGAAACGAACGTTGCGCCCGTCGGAAATGGCGTTGAGAATAGTCTCGAAGACCATCGGATCCATCCTCGAAACCGGGAGTGCCACTACCGTGCTTTCCGCAAGCTTTTCCCCTTCCAGCGCAAGGTCTTTGGGAAGCATCGTCTTTAGTTTGGCCCAGAACCTTGAGCAATCTTCCTCCAGGTGAGGGAGGAAGTGGCATACCATGTTCAGCCCTGCAGCGATCGACGTGACCTCTCGCCTGTTCATCTTGAGCTGGAGGATGAAGTTGCCGTTTCCGTGGAATTCGTAAAGGCATGTACTCCTGTTGTAGAGTATTTCGACGCCGAACTCCTCCCGAAGGAACTTCAGGTCTCTTTCAAGCGCTCTGCCGTTAGCCCCGTAGCCAAGCTCCGTCAGAAGGTGCCTGCGGCTCCTGTGAGGTTCATTGAAGAACTCCATTACAAGACTGTTCAGCCTCGAAAGGCGGACCGAACCCATCTGGGAAGACATCGCATCACCATCCATTCAGACCTGGCCGCAAGCCGCCGCGGCGCGTTTTAGATACTTCCGGCTAATAGGAAAATTTCTTGTAACCGGGGGGGATCACGAAAAGACCGGCGTCGACGGATCCCTCTTTTATGTTCGTATAGGTGAAGGTCATTGTCCCCTCTGATGTCTTCGTAATTCCCTTGAGCGGGTAATTGAGTTTCTGGGAGAACCACATGGCTGATTCGCCCATTGCGGTATCCTTGTATTTCACCTCGTACTTGTCGCACTTGTAACCTTCGATGGTCTCCGTTCCTACCTTGCGGACATCGGCTTCATCTCCGAGTTTCTCTTCGATGGTCTCTGACTCAGCAAAAACCAGCTGTTCATTGGACATCTCCATGTACATCTTCTCATTTGGCATGAGAACGTACGTAGTGTCCTTCACCCCGTCGATTATTGTGATGCTCTTGCCCAATGGAGTATTGATCTCCTGGCGCATCAGTTCACCCTTTACATAAACCTTCCCGGTAACTTTCTGTCCCATTCCATCCATTGTCATGTCTGCCTGAAACTGTGCCGCGAAAGCGCCTCCGGCCAGTGCAAACGCCAGCATCACAGCCACTAACAGGATCAGACTCCTTTTCCGCATTTTCTTGCCTCCCTGTATCATCGATTAAGGACACCGGGAAATATTTTACCCCAAAAGGTCCGCCAAATGTCGATCAGTCACTGCCATCCGGCTCCTGACCTCCGCGACAACTGTTATCATTGGAAAGCACGCATACTCCGTCAACGAGAGCTGATTCCTGCCGGAAATTCTTTCGGCGGTTTGTTTGTGCAATACCTTACAACCCGCAACGGAACGAGATGCGGGTTCGAATGAGGAGAACTATCAATGGCCATCGAGAGCGTTTCCACCGCTGAGAAATAGCATCATGTCAGACCTGACAGGTTTCCTTGATTCATTGAGGGGCAAAAGGATCCTCGGCCTAAACCCGCCGGTCCGTGATTTCGCTTTCTTCGATCTCTGGGCCAAGCCTCTGGGTCTGCTTTATATTCTCGACCGGTTACGGGATCAGGGAAACGCTGTCTCCCTGGTGGACTGTGTCCACGAAGCCAAAGGCCAGCCAAAAACCTTCGGAAGATGGGCCCCCCGAAGATACGAGATAAAGAAGCCGGAACCTTACAAAAACATACCCAGGCGATACTGGCATTTCGGCCTGAACAGGGAAGAACTTGAATCAAGGCTGCAATCCCTTCCCCGTCCGGACGTGATCCTTGTAACTTCATCTATGACTTATTGGTACCCCGGCGTATTCTGGTGCCTGGGCGTTATTCACGACTCAATGCCCTCGGTCCCGATCCTTCTCGGGGGAGCATATCCCGTTCTGTGTCCGGAGCACGCACTCAAATCAGGCGCTGACTACGTGCAGACCGTCCCGATGCCGCTTCCGCCCTCCATGCCGGCGATGGATCTCTACGGAAGCCTCTCCTACGGGGTTGCCCTGACGTCCACGGGATGTCCGGGAGGGTGTTCCTACTGCGCTTCGAGGATCCTCTGGCCGGAGTTCAGAATGCGCGATATCCATGATGTGCTGAATGAGATATCAATGCAGGTCGGTCTTGGGGCAGAAGACATCGCATTTTACGACGACGCCCTCCTGGCAGATAAAGAAAGGCGTTTTCTTCCACTGTGCGCCGCTTTGAGGGAGCGATTCCCGGGTGTCCGCTTTCATACCCCCAACGGCATGCACGTACGAGAAATAGACGAAGAGTGCGCGCTGGCGCTTTTCGAAACCGGATTTTCGACCATCAGGCTGAGCCTCGAAGGAACCGACCCTGTCAGCTTTAAGGCCGGGGAGGAAAAGGCAAACCCGCAGGAATACGCCGAAGCGGTGGCAAACCTCCGAAAGGCCGGATTTTCTTCGGAACAGATAGAAACTTATGTCCTCATAGGACTTCCCGGACAGAAGATCCAGAGCATTGCCGAAACAATACGTTTCGTCCAGTCCCTTGAGGGCAGAGCCAAAATTGCCCAGTACTCCCCCATTCCCGGGACAAAACTATTCCACGGACTGCTCCCCAGGCACCCGGAACTGGCCCGCGAGCCGCTCCTGCAAAACAATACCGTCTTCGCCCCCTTTGTATCGGGATATGTGACACCGGAGGATCTCCAATCCCTCAAGGACCTCGCAAGATATCCTCGTTGACAGGATTTCGGACTCTTGTGATAAACTCCATCTGTTGAATGCATACAAAGGAGCATATTTCATGACACTGCACCGTGGCCTGATAGCCAGGTTCATCGCCGGCAATTTCGGGATTATGGCTTTCGGAGACATATATTTCCTTATGGCACTATACCTTCAGGACGTAGGGGTGACCGATCCGCGCACCCTTGGATGGATACTGGGGATATATTTCGCCGCCTCCACGATAACCCGCCCGGTGACAAGCATCCTGATCGAGAGATTCGCGTTCAGGCCGATCATGATGACCGCGTCAGTACTCTGTCTTGCAAGCGGAGCAGGGGTAGCCCTTGCTGGAACTTCCGTCCCGCTGATCCTTATTTTCCGGGCCCTGACCGGCTTCTCTTCAAGCCTTTTTGTGGTGGGACTGACCACGTATCAGACACTGACCATCCCGGAGGAGATTCGCGGGTCATCCTTCACTCTGTCCAGCGCCGGAACAATAGCTCCCCTCTTCGCGATTCTGCCGATTGCGGAATGGCTGCTCAGGAACGGGCACTCCTTTCTGTACATCTGGTCTCCGCTGCTACCTGCGATCCTCTGCCTGGTGGTAGCAAATTCACTGCCCCCGGCCGAAGATTTTGAGCTTATGAAAGGAAACTGGGGCACATACTCGGATATCTTCAGGATACCGGCATCAAGGACCCTTCTGACATCGATAGTTCTCTTCGCCATGACCGACGCCATTATCCTTTCCATGGGAGGACTCGCCCTCGAAAAGGGTGTCCTGGCATCATCCTTCATTTCATCCCAGGCCCTCACAGGGCTTCTGATACGAGTCTTCGGCTTCCGGGTGATGGACCGGATCCCCCGAAGCCGCATAGCCGCGCTGACTTTCGCCGTCACCGCTACCAGCGCCATAGCGATAACCTTCGTCAATTCAAACACCGGGATGGTCCTCTGGGGCGTTGTCTACGGCATAGCCATGGGCTACGGTTTTCCCATGCACCTCTCCCTGATCGGAGACGCCGTTCCGGAAAGACTCCGCCCCAAGGCGACCTCGCTGTTATGGTTTTTCATGGCAGGCTGCTACTTCGCCTCGCCCGTGATCACAGGGTTCCTCGCCAGTTGGCTGAACTTCGCCTGGGCATTCAGGATCATCTGCGGCGTCATTCTCCTCTCTTCACCTCTTATGTACAGGCAGTTCCTCAAGACATTTGAAAAAAACAGCTCTTTCAGGAAGATCGATAACCAGGGCGATCGAAGTTGAGGAGAAGTACGTAATTGTTTACAACGCAAGGGCGGGGGTAGCCCCGCCCTTGCGTTGTCTCTAAAGGTTTGGACCAGCCTGTTCTGCACCCCGAGTCACGCATCACGATTTGCGATTTATCGTAGACAGGGTGCCCGCCGTCCTGTGGCAGGGTACAAAGTACCCGAACGGAGTGAAGGGTATGCTCCGAGCGAAGCGACAGGGTGCGATTTACGATTTACGATTTACGATTTACGGCCTCTCCGGCAAATGCTCCTTTATGTTTTCAAGATGCCTTTCAAGTTTTTCCTCGAAAACAGCCATGACCTTTTCTATGGCGTCTGCGCTGTTCCGTATCGTCCCGACCTTGATCTTGACCTCAGAGGCGCCGCGCATGGCCAACTGGATGTTGTCGATCTCTGTGCGAATATACTCCGGGTCGATGGCACGCTCTTCCTCCTCACGTGCCCTGGAGGTTATGAGCATCCTCGCCACCTTGTAGGCTGCTTCAAGGAAGAGCAGTCTCTGCCCTTTTTCGAGCTGCTGCTCGTCCACGGTCACGATAAAATCGTTCCCTGTTCTATGAAAATCACCGGCCTCGCGCGGCTCGTAACCCTTGCAGAAGACGAAGATCCCGATGTCGGCCCCGCGGTTCTTCTTTGCCCGGTCAATTTCCTCCAGCGTCTTCTTCATGTTGTAACCCTGCTGCTTCTTTGCCTCAAAGACAATTCCCCTGCCTGGAGCCCTGCTGGACCCTCCAAGCCGCACCACAAAATCCCCGACCTTGTCGTTGTTGACCAGCCCCTTGACGTCTGAAACGTTCTCGGGCTGGTCATCCATTGCCACAGCCATCTCCGCGAGGGGAAAGTAAATGGCTTCTTCGAAATCCCTCCCCTTCCCGGTGCCCTTTTCGGCCTCCGCAAGCCGGGATTTCTCGCTGGCCAGGGTCTCCCGGATCTGCGCATAGTGTTGGTTAACAGTGGCCTGGAGTTTTTCTATCTCCTCGCGAAGGGAGCGTTTAAGAAGGCTCAGGGCGCTGCCCTCGTCATCCAGGGAAAAGGTCGATCGCATCTGGTTGGCGTTCTGTTTCAGCAGCTCCTCAACTGTTTTTTCCACCTGGCTTACAAGTCCCTCCCTGTTGGAGGGATCCATCCTACGCCCGAGAAAACTTTCCGGACCGACCTGCCCTTCCAGCAGGGAGACCAGCTTTCCCCTCTCAGCTCCGAAATAAGATTCAAGGATTCGGGAGATCCTCCCGTCCTCGCCGAAGTGTTTTTCTATGAACGCAGGAACGGTCCCTCCCTCGCTCCGGAAATACTGCTCTAGCCTGTTCTTCAGCTCTTCCCGGAACTCCTCTACATCCCCGGCTATCTGCGATTGAACTTCGCGGAATTTCTCTTCCACGACCCTCGTGTCCAGGGTCGGCGAGGCGGACCTTATCGCAATAACCCCCACCTTCAGGGCTTCAATTGCTTTTGAAGGTCTTGCATCGTCGGGAAACTGGAACAAAAAGTCGATGACGTTCCTGTCTGTTATCTCCAGCTCAAGACGCAGCAGATTTTCTTCCATGGGATATCATCCCTCCGATCATAACTTTCAGGCGAAATGAATCTGTTAATACCGGGAAGGCACCTCTCCGGGTCAGAATGATTTCGCGCCTAGCGTGCCGCTCTGGGATTTTTTTTCTTCCTGCTGACAAGAACTATCGCCAGGATGATGAGCATTGCTCCCACCATCTCCTGTAAAGCCGGAGGCTGGCCGAACATAATAGCGGAGAGAGCAAAGGCCGTTACTATCTCTATGGACGATACTATGCTGGCCGTGGAGGCCTGTATGGTTCTAAGGCTGTAGAAATAGATGCTGTACCCCAGCAGGCTGCCTATCAGCCCCACATAGAGGATCAACCCAACCTGCTGTAACGACAACAATAAAATGTTCCCCCAGCCTGTCCCAAATGTCTTGACAATGGAAAGCCATACCAGCCCGAATGCCTGAATGTAGAAAAATAGCGTTGGCTGGGGGACAAATCCGGACTGTGCCGAAAGTCTTCCGAAGAGAGAGTACAGCGACATGCCTACCGCAGCGAACATAACCCATGCCAACCCCACAGGATGTACTGAACTCAGGAAAGAGCCTTCCTGGGGAAACACCCCTATGGCAACTCCAGCCAGGGTCAGAAGTGCGCCAGAGACCTGGTAGCGGTTCGGTGTCTCACGGGTGATAACCAGAGAGCCTATTGTAGTGAGAAGGGGGTGGGTAAAAAAGAGGACGATAGTCATCGGAACAGAAAGATACTGCAGGGCAAAGAAAAACCCGGCATAAATCCCAACCATGCACGGTCCCGCTATAAGCGCAATTTGAAAGAGCTGTTTCCCGCTTACCTTGAAAAACCGGGGAGCATACAACGCAAGGAAAAACCCAACCCCTATTGTCATGATCACTGCCCGCAGAACCCCTACCGTCAACATATCGGTGCCAAGCATCCCCAGGCGCTTGCCCGCAGGGCTCAGGGTGCCCCAAAGGACTCCGGCAGTCAGGACCGCCAGAAAGTCAATGCGTATTCGCTCCTTCAAGGGAACAGCAACCTCTCTCTTTGGACTTTGAGCCAGGGACGTGTTTTCATTATTGTATCATCCTGAATATAGCTGGTTTCGATAAACGGGGAGAGTGGTGTCTTGACTAACTGCACGGGGTTTGCTCCTGTGGCCGGAAAGAACACGAGACTGCTGATACTTGGAAGTTTTCCCGGGATCAGATCCCTGGAGGCTGGGGAGTACTATGCACACCCGCAGAACTCTTTCTGGCGGATCATGGGGTTGATCTGCGATGCAGGGATCGACATTCCCTATGAGGAACGCCTGGTCAGGCTTCATTCAAGGGGAATAGCGCTGTGGGATGTCCTTTTTAGATGCGAACGCGCAGGAAGCATGGACGGCGCGATAATCGAGAGCGGATCCTTGCCAAATCTCTTTCCCGCTTTCTTTGAAGATCATCCGGGGATCTCCAGGATATTCTTCAACGGACAAAAGGCCGCACACCTTTACAAGCGTCTTGTAACCCCATCCATTCCCCCAGGGTTTTCTTCAATACCACGACAGACCCTACCTTCTACCAGCCCGGCTTATGCGACAATGCCATTCGAGGAAAAAGCCCTTCGGTGGAGGCAGGAAATTGTCTGTTCAATCGACAGGACTGCTCCAGGGTAAAAGCCTTCGCAGCACATTCTGGGCAACATAAGAGAGCCCGAAGAGAGGCAGTTCCTTCTCCATCTGTTCGTGGGTTCCATTTCCTCCGAGGTATCCGTTGACCCTTGCAGCTGCTGTTGATCCAACAAGGTCCTCTTCTTCAGGGTAGATCGTCTGGAATTCATCATAGATCGCCCTGTTGCCCTTAAGGTAATACTTCTGGTGGTAATCCTCAGCCATGAAAAACTCTCTAAAGGGAATTATTTCCGTCAGGACACTGCGCCCCTTTGCAATCCCCAGCCTTGCTGCATAGTCGGTTGCGGCCTTCTTCTGCATTGGGCCATGAAAGAAAAGGATCGCTGCGTATTGCCGGCTGAAAGATCCCGAGAAGGGATCATGGTTCTTCCAGAATACATCAAGCAACTGTTCATAGGAGATCACATCGGGGTCATAATCTACCTGGACGGTCTCCGAATGGTCACCTATATTGCGGTAAGTCGGGTCTGGGGTGGTACCGCCAGCGTAGCCGACACGCGTCCTGATCACGCCCTCAAGGCTCCCGAACCGGGAGTCCGGCCCCCAGAATCACCCCAGGGCAAAAGTTGCCGTTTTAAATGATCCACCCTCAGCCATATAAGCATCACCGATCCCCGAGAGAGCGACAGCCAGAATGATGAACAGGAGAAACCAAATTCTCATGACATCGCCCCCTTCTTTAAATTGGAATGATTTTACTTTTCTAACTATACCGACACCAATCCACATCGTCAAGGCAACGGACTGTCAAATCCCTGACAAAAGGCCCTGCGATCTCTCTCCAGCGGTCGGCGATCGCCGGGCCTGGCGAACTTCAGGACGAAATCTTCCCTGTCTATATACTCAGCCTGAGCCTTCGCCGGGCGTGATCGCGAAAAGGTTGCAAGAAACAGCACGGCGAAGAATAGAAACAAATATCTTCGCATTTTGCGCTTTACTCATGTTTTCCGCTAAAATTCCCTGTACGCATCTCTCCCCGCTTTGCATACCGGGCACTGCTGGGGAGCGCTTCCCGGGGCTGTGTGGCCGCAAATATCGCAGATAAAGATGGCATCAATACCGACATCCTTGCCTGACTTCACTGCTTCGTGGGCCTCATGGAAGAGCCTGGCATGGATCTTTTCGGCCTCAAGTGCCCAGCCGAATGTCCGGGCCGCAGCCTTCTCCCCCTGGAACTCCGCGGTATGCAGGTACACCGGGTACATCTGGTCGATCTCGAACTCTTCGCCCCTAAAACCGCCGGTAAGATTATCAGCGGTCTTTCCAACACCAAAAACGGCTCCGGATGCAACCAGGTGGTCGCCTATGCCTCCACCGAGAATCGTGAAATGGTTCCTGGCGTGGACCCATTCAGAGAAGGAAATGGCCCTCAGGAGTTTCGCGATCTTCGGGAAACCCTCCTTCTCGGCGATATCGCTCCAGATGAGATACCGCATATGCGCCATACTCTCTCCGCCATAGGCAGATCTCAGATTCTCCGCTGTCAGCGCGTTCTTCACTCCCATGGAAATCCCTCCTTTTTTATGTTGGATATTTTTATTAACTAGGAGTCTGTCGGGCTTAGCCCGCTCATTGTATAATATACAGAGACAGGAAAAGCTGTGAAAACAGCGTAACGAAGCCGCTGAAGAAACGGACGTGACAGACGATGAGCGAGAATTTCATAACAGTTGACCGCACAACGCCATACATCCTTCCTCCATCCATGGAGGACTGGCTGCCGGAGGATCATATGGCCCGTTTCATCGTCGAAGTCGTCTCCATGCTGGATCTTTCCCCATTGCGTGAATCATACGCCGGGCACGGATCAAAAGCCTACGACCCATCCGTTCTGCTCTCCCTGCTCTTTTACGGCTACGCCAACAGGACCTTCTCGAGCCGCAAGATCGAAGCAGCCACATACGACTCCGTAGCGTTTCGCTACATCGCGGCCGGAAGTCATCCAGATCATGACACGATCGCTTCCTTCAGGAAGCGCTTTCTTAACGAGATCGACGATCTTTTTGTACGCATCCTCCAGATAGCCCACGCCATGGGTTTTAAGAAGGTGGGCATCGTCAGCATCGACGGAACGAAGGTAAAGGCCAACGCCTCCAAGCACAAGGCGCTGAGCTACAAGCACGCCATAAAACTCGAAAAACAGCTCAGGGCCGAAGTGAAGCATCTCCTGCGGCTCGCCGAAGAAGCCGACACGACGGAGCTTGCGCCGGGCACGGACATCCCCGAAGAACTCAGGCGCAGAAGCGACCGTCTCAGGGTCATAGCCGAGGCCAAGGTCGAGATCGAACGCAGGGCTAACGAGCGCTACGAGAGTCGGATGCGCGAGTATGAAGAAAAGATGGAAGAGCGGAAGCGCAAGGAAGAGAGCACCGGCAAAAAAGCGGGTGGACGCCCTCCCAAAGAACCGAAACCGGGTCCAGAAGACAAGGACCAGGTCAACCTGACGGATGAAGAGTCCCGCATCATGCCCGTTTCCGGCGGCGGATTCGAGCAGGCCTATAACGCCCAGGCCATCGTGGACAATGAAAGCGGACTGCTTGTGGCGAACCGCATAAGCCAGTCCACCGTTGACAAAAGAGAACTCGAACCGACTCTGGACGAACTTGAAAGACTCCCGGAGGAGTTGGGACGTCCAGAAGCCCTTCTGGCCGACGCCGGATACTTCGGCAAAGACAACGTCGAGCGTTGCGAAAAAGACTCCATAACCCCGTACATATCTATCGGCCGGGAGCAGCACAACCTGTCGCTTGAGGATCGTCTGAAAGGGACAAACCTCCCGGCTCCGGAGACCGATGACCTCGTCCTGCTCATGGAGCACCGGCTCAAGACTCCCGAGGGAAGAAAGATCTACGGGCAACGCAAGGCGCGGATCGAACCGGTATTTGGAATCATCAAGCACGTAATGGGATTTCGCCAGTTCCTGCTTCGAGGCTACAAGGCGGCCGGAGGCGAATGGAACCTGGTCTGTTGCGCCTACAACCTCAAAAAAATGCACAGG
>JAUSOU010000153.1 GCA_030656095.1 Thermovirgaceae bacterium
CACGGGTGTTTCGAAGCTCTCGCCGCCGATGGAAAGAGTAACGCTGCCCATTCTATGTGTCGCCGCAAAACGGTGTCGGCCCGTCATGACGCGAATCCCCAAAGTCCCCGTCTCTCTCATTATTTCCCTTGCCAGGGCCGCGCTCGTATAGGGGTGGGAGACCACGCGGATCAGATGACCGGGGCGTCCTTTTTTCATGGTTACGGGGGAGATGGTCACGTCTCTGGCGCCCAGCTTTATGAGGCGGTCGAAAAGGTTCCCGAGGATCTCTCCGGAAACGTTGTCCACGTTGGTCTCAAGGACCTCTACAAGATCCCCCGGGATGCCGTCCTCAAGATCCATGAGCAGGGTTCTCAGGAGATCGGGTGTTTCCGCATCGTTGTTTGCTCCGTATCCTATGGCAAGGGCTCTACCCGGGGGGATATTGTCCACGGGTCTTGCGAAGTGGGCGAGAAGCGCCGCTCCCGGGGGTGTCAGGAGCTCCCGGCTGCCCCGGCCGTAAAAGGGCAGGCCGCCTGCCTTCATGATCTCCAGCGAGACCGGGGCGGCGTTGCCGCCAATGTTGATGGGCGTGGTGAGAACAGATTCCGCGTGCAGATCGTGAAGAGCAGTGCAGGATCCGATCACGTCGGCAAGAGTGCTATCCTGTACCGCCTCGTGAAAAAAGAGATGTTCCAGGGTATGTCCCTGGATCTTCGCTTCGGCATTCGCTATGATCTCGAAAACAGCCAGAACGTCCTTTTCGATGATCCCGGGCAACCTCGAACCTTGGATGATCTCGACCAGCTCATGGTAATTCCGCTCAGGCTGTTCGTGAAGGGGCATGAGTGTTACGGTTGCCGCCTCCACGCCGCTTCCGCGGGTCCTTTCAACTGAGAGCGTTCCATCGACAGCCGACTCGACGGCCTTGCGTATCTTCCCGATGTCGGCCCCGAGATCTATCAGGCTTCCCAGGATCATGTTTCCGGAGGCGCCTGAAAGGGGGTCGAAAAGGAGTGTTTTCATCTGGGCATTCCTCTCTTGTCCGTGGCCAGTGTTTTGCCTTTTGTGGTTACTGCGACGATTCCGTTTCAGTGTGTCAGATTCGAACTTTTTCCGCAAGGGTGCCCGGTACCCTCCCCGTGGTCTACGATAAACAGCAAACAGGCGAAACGCGCCATATAATGGTTTTGTGATAAAAACCTTCAAAGATGAGAATACTCGCATGATCTTTAAACGCCCATGATGTCGAAATTGTCGATTATCACTAAGGAGAGTGTAACTATGATTGAAAAATTGAATCCGGTTCATCCGGGGGAAGTATTGCTCGAGGAGTTTCTGAAACCGCTGAATCTGAGCCAGAACAGGTTGGCGATCGAGATAGGCGTGGACGCACGCCGGATCAACGAGATCGTGCTGGGGGGCCGTAGCGTCACGGCGGATACGGCCTTGCGTCTGGCGCGTTATTTTGGGGTTTCTCCACAGTTCTGGCTTGGCCTGCA
>JAUSOU010000158.1 GCA_030656095.1 Thermovirgaceae bacterium
GAACAACTCCGTCATCGACACCCAATCCCTGAAGCATCAGCTCCGCAGAAACTACAAGGAACTGGAAGCCCGCCTCGAAGAGCGCAATGAAAGCACGGACCGGACCGGCAACCACCGCAAGGTGTGACAAAATGTGCTTTGAAGCCGGGGATGTTCTGTAAAATATATTCCGGAGTGTTTTGTGCAAGTAGAAAATCCCCACTATTGCAAAAGTTTTTCCCCAGTAGAGGGGTGGGGAATTTTCATGCCTGAATGCGCATGAGAGAATCCCGTACCCTGTTGCTCGGGCCATCGAAAAGCAGCAGATAACTGTGGTGCACCAGTCTGTCAATAATAGCGGCGGTCATCTGTTCATCGTAGAAGATACCTATCCAGCGGCTGAACTCAAGGTTTGTCGTCAATATCACGCTCCTTTTTTCATAACTTTCGGAGACGACCTGAAAGAGCAATTGAGCGGTGTCCCTGTCCAACGGTACGTAACCCCATTCGTCGCAGATCAGAAGATCCAGCTTTCTTATCGACGCAAGGATTTTGCTCAAGTTTTTAGCCTTCCTGGCATCGGCCAGCTGATTTACCAGGCTTGCCGTCCTGTAGAAACCGACCTTCAGACCGCGCCTGCAGGCTTCTATTCCCAGGGCAATGGCCAGATGGGTTTTCCCCGTTCCTACATTGCCGTAGAGTATCAGGTTCTTGACTTCATCGATGAATGTCCCCTGTTTCAGGTATTCCGGCGTTACTCCCGAAGGAAGTTTGACCTCGTCGAAACGGAAGTTGCCAAAAGATTTGAGGCTGTAAAAGTTCGCACTCTTTATGAGCCTGTCTTTTCTGGATTGTTCCCGGTGCGTTATTTCCAGCTTCAGCAGCTCCAGTAGATATTCCTGGAAGCCTGCAGCTTCGACTGTTTCGCTGTTGTCGACCAGATTCCTGCTCAACCTGAGCTTTTTACAGCAGGCCGCGATCTCTGCGTTCAGCATCGTCCCTGACCTTCTCTTTCAAGCATTGCGTCATACGATTCCGCGGAGAAGGAGAACGCCGGCAAAAAGGGCAGGTTGGCCGTCTCCAGGTTCATCATCTCAGGACTTCCTGCACTGTTCAGGTAGCCGTGAAGCGTAACAAGACTGTCAAGGTCGGATATGTTCCTCGATAACGCTTCTTCGATGCTTGAAACTGCCTTTTCAAAGCCGTCGCGTTCGCTCAGGTGGGCCAACACCTTCAAGGCCTTTTTCCTTTCGTCCCGTT
>JAUSOU010000160.1 GCA_030656095.1 Thermovirgaceae bacterium
GATCATCCCTTCCGTGTCGGACACAGGAATTCCGGCAAGACGCTCGGCTTCCGGTGCGTTGGGCGTTACCAGGGTCACCGATGGCAAGAGATAGTTCCTGATGGCTTCCACGGCATCCGGTTCTATCAGGGAGTCCCCGCTCTGGGCCACCATTACCGGATCCACGACCAGAAAAGGCACCTTCCCGACCAGCGCTGAGGCCGCTTCCCGGACGGCACCGACCGTTCCGAGCATCCCTGTCTTGGCTGCACCGGGATGAAAATCGTCACAGACTGCTTCCACCTGGGCCTTGACAACTTTCGGCGGGATCGGGTAGACGGCAGCGACTCCCAAGCTGTTCTGCGCCGTAAGGGCCGTCACTGCACACGTACCGAAAACCCTGAGAGCCGCGAAGGTCTTGAGATCGGCCTGTATTCCCGCGCCTCCCCCTGAATCGCTCCCCGCAACAGTCAAGGCAATGCCTCTGTAGATGGACACACGAATCTCCTCCCTGAAGAAAAAATTGGCGGGCTCCCTTTTGGGAGCCCGCCGTATATTCCTGTCTTGATCTGCCGACTATTGCCGACATTCAGCGTCTTGCTCCCTACGCCGGTATGAACCGGATCAGGTTCGTGGGGTAAAAGGGTTTCACCCTTATTCTCAGCCCCTTCCAGGGGCCCCCCCGCAGACTGCGCGATTGGTTTTTCAAGGAAAGATTCCTAATAAAGTATTCTACTCCATATGAGCTTTCACGGCAATGTTTTTCTTTCAGGCTTTTGCTTTCAGGCAGATCCGATCCCTTTTTCATGCTTGAGATTTTCGCTTTTACAGTCCCCTCATCTGTATCCCGTAGGCTCTTTCGCAGTATTCGCGGACAACCCTGTGAGTGTTGAAGTAGCTGCCGTTTAGGGCGATGGCTCCCCTCATGATCCTGCCCCACTCATCCGGGTTGTCGTAGAAGGCGGGAATAATGACTTTTTCGAGCTTCGACAGGAGGTCGTCCAGGTCGACGGATTCGTCGTACTGGTCGTCGATCTTCTCCGTGGGAGCGGGGCCGATGCTCCAACCGGTGACGCCCTCGACGCACCCTTCGATCCACCAGCCGTC
>JAUSOU010000162.1 GCA_030656095.1 Thermovirgaceae bacterium
TCGAAGTTTGCTTCGGCTTTGGCCAGTTCGGCTTTCCTCAGGGCAGTTGTTGCTCTGTACTCCCTGTCGTCAAGCGTAAAAAGAAGATCACCGGCTTTCACCATCGAGCCTTCCTTGAAATGAACCTTTTCAATTTCTCCACTGACCTGGGGTTTCAGCGAAACTGCCTGAATGGGTTCCACCCGGCCTACGTATTCCCGGCCCACCGAGAGATCGGTTTTTTCTACCGTATACAGGACGACTGCCGGCGCCTGCGGCTGCATTTGAGGCTGTTTTCCGGCCGACCTGCTGTTGAGATATGCCCTTCCGAGAAAAAATATAACCGCTAAAAGAAGCAGTCCGGCGATCGTGTTTACCATCTCCGAATTGAGCTTTTTAGCGCTTTCTGCATTTTTGTTCTGTTCCGGGGACGTCATTGTGCGGTACACCTACCCTTTCTGTTTTGTATTGTTTTCAGGATCGAGCTCTTTCTTGAAAGCGTCGAATATGAAATCTATATGTTCCGAAAAATCGACGTGATATAAATCATGCACCTGGAACACGAAGATGCCCTGAAACATGGCCGTAACCATCAACGATAAGTCTCTGGGTGAAACATCCTTCCTGATGGTTCCTTCTTCCTGGGACTTGACGAGCAGCCTTTCCGCCATCTTCTGTTCCTGATCCAGGCTCTCCAGTATCATTGCAAAAACCTTTTTGCGGATCTCTTTAGGCCATTCCTCTCCGCGGTGTATCAGTTTGTGCATTTTTTTAAAATCTCCGACCTGAAGAGGTTTTTGCATCTTCTTTTTAAAATATGCACGCATGTCGTCGATGGATTCGAGAGACGCACTGTCGGCATAAAACTCCTCTTCCATTCGTGCGCGCATATTCAGGATCACGTTGAGCAGGACATCATTCTTGTTTTTGAAATGCCAGTATATTGCGCCCTTCGAGAGGCCTATTTTCCCTGCTATTTCAGTCATGGAGACACTTGAGAACGGTTTTTCGCTCATGATCTCAAGAGCGGCTTCCAGAAGCTGTTTCCTTGTATCCAGAGCATCTTCCCTTACCCGTCGCACCATTGGTGAATATTCTCCCCCCGTGGAAAATCAAGCTCATGGATTATACATACCTTCATGCATGTATGTCAATCAGGGTCCATGGATCATTGTGGTCTTAAGTGATAACCGACAGAGGCTGAGAGCTGCAAATCCTTCACCCCCGGTTAGGGTTCGAGTGTTGCCTTAACTTCAAGCCCCGAGAGAATAAAATTCAAGGCACACACGGGGGAATCGACGAATGCGGCAATGTTTATATTGAGGGACGAAGGGTAAATTCTTCGTCCCTCTTTCTTTTTTTGTTGAATCCTTCAGCCCTCGTGGAAGGCCTTTCCTGGCTGTAATTCAACAGGAGGAATACATATGAGAAAAACGAAAGTCCTTAAAGCTCAGAACAAGGAGCGCTGGCAGGAAGCACTGGCTGATTTTCTTAACCTAAAGTGACCTAAGGAGTCAAGTAAGCCTATCCTGATGGGCTTGAACAAGAAGAAAAGGGTTACTGTTACTGTGGAAAGCGGGTTTTAGCGAATGCAACACAACGACATTGTGTTGCATATGTCCCGTGGCTTGAAATATGGGAATATTGGTGTTACTATTTATGGCATCGAACTAGTAAATATAGTAACGAGAATAATTAGTTAATAATGTGATTTACCTAGGGGGTTTAAAAATGAAGCTAGCCAGTAATGAGTTAGTAGGCAGGCGATTGAAAGAATCCAGGAAGGAGTGTGATTTAATCCAAGAACAGGTTGCAGACTTCCTTGGTGTTACTAGGGAGTACATCTCTATGATTGAGACAGGAAAAAGGAGCATTTCAGGAGACTACCTTCTCCAGGTTGCAAATTTGTACGGGAAAAACGCAAGGTACTTTATTGATGAAACAATGCCGAGTGGTGGCAATGGCTGCTTTGCTTTTAGGTCAGAAAAACGCCCCACAGTTGAAGATTTGAAGGTAATTGCTTCCATAAGGGAAATTGGCCAGAACTATGCGTTGTTTAAGAGGCTAATTGAAAGAGGTTTGCCAGATGGCAATGATGGATAAGATTGAACGTCTTGCAGGTAGATTTAGAGTCAAGTATCAACTCAATGATTTAAAGGTTTCTTTGGACTTAGAACGGTTGTTAGAGAAAATGGATATCCTTTTGTTTAAGAAACCTTTATCCGAGGGGATATCCGGTGGCTTTTTCAAGGTGGATCTTGAGAGAGTCATCCTCGTCAATACAACAAAAACAATCGGGAGGCAGAATTTTTCGATTGCACATGAGTTGTATCATGCAGAATATAGCTTGGATATGAAGAGCGTTTTATGCAACACGGGTTCATCGCTTGATACAAGTGGCAATGAGGAAGAAAAGAAAGCAGATATGTTCGCTTCAGCCCTGCTGATGCCAAGAGAAGGTATTGATAGAAACATTGCTGAAATCCAAAAAGAAGAATTGGAAACAGTAAAACCAGAAACAGTAGTTTGGCTTGAGAATATTTACAAAGTAAGTCATTTGGCAATGTGTTGGCGATTGCATAACCTGGATTATATCGACAGAATTACACGTGAAACATATGCAGGTGTAAAAGTAACCCAAATAGCAGAAAAAATGAACCTGAGCACGGACATATATCGCAACACGAATGAAACTAAAATATCCGATAAATTCTTGATTCTTTTAGACACGCTTCGTAGGTATAACAGGATTACAACCCAAAAGTACAGCGAGGTGTTTCAGCAGGTGGGATGTTTCAGAGATTGTGAGGATTTTCCTCAAAATGACGAAGACGATTGAAGAGTATGTTCTTGACGCAGATTATATTCGTACGTTTTTGGAGATAGGTTGTTGTCCAGAATGGATGCACATGATTCCTAGGCAATATGTTCTTTTAGATACGGTTAAAGGGGAAGTAGATGGTTTTCCACCCCTTTTTGCCCCTCTGGTTGAAGGTTATATCAGCAGAGGGGAAATTACATATAAGGAAATAGCAGCTAATTCAATGGAGTTCTTTGAAAGAATAGAACTAAAGCGTCAGTATGGTATTGGTGCAGGAGAAACGGCAGTACTGGCTTATTGCAAGTGCCGAAAACAGAACGGAGAAGTAGGAATCGTGACAAGTAACAATATGTCGGAACTTGGAGCAATTATTCTTGAACTGAATTTGGGAGTATGGTCAAGTACGATGCAAATGATTCAACTGTATGATAAAGGGTTAATAAATTTAATTGAGGCAGAAAAAGCTTGGCAGGATATGAAAAAGCACAAAAGAAGGACCCCGAAGTACGATACATTTGCGGGAGTCTTGAAAAATCGCTCTAAAATATTCACCTTGCATTAAACACACCTCTCTTAGCTCTTATCTGTATTGTCGTTGTTTTCCCAACTTTGATTGGTGGAAAAGATGTCTAGGGAGAAATCCTTCATCCTTGAAAATAAAATAGGCAGGTAAAGAGTCTGTTGAGTAATGCCATTTTCAACACATGTGGTGTGCTAAAAGTATGCCCTCAATGCGTAGAAGATGGGCCCTGCAGTGAGATTTTCGTTAGTGAGGTAACTGAAGGTATGCGCATAGAGCAATTATGCAACAGACTCTAAAGCCCCTACAAAAGAATGATTTGACAGATAATCCGTTGTGTGCGAGCACCTCTCGGTGCTAGGTTATGGTTGAGTTTCGCGGGTTCAAATCCTGTCTTCCGCTCCATTTTTTCTGAGGGCGGCATAGCCAAGTGGTAAGGCAGAGGGCTGCAAATCCTTCACCCCTCGGTTCGAATTCGGGTGCCGCATCCAAATAACTAAACCATGTGCTATAATTAGTTTAGGCAATCTAGAAAACCTCAAAGGCCTTCCGGGAAATACCCGGAAGGCCTTTTTTGTTTTGGCGGCGCATCTCTTCCACACAATCACGATGGAACCGAAACATCCTGCGTTGCGCGCCGTCTGTGTTCGGAATCTCTTTCTTCCTTGTTTACGTCAGCGGAGAGCCCTTCTGGTTAACCCCGGAAGGGCAATTCGAAGTGGCGGAGCAGAGCAGTGGACTGTTCATGGAACGTATCATGCTCCGCACGGAACGCGGACTGCAAGAGATCTGCAACGGCAAAAGGGTCTGACGCAGGAAGCAAAGGAGAAGCCGGATCAAACGGCTTCGAACTGAAAGATCAAAGGACTTCCCTGGAAGGGGAGGTCCTTTTTTATCGTTGTTGTGTGGGTGGGGTTTTCAGGTAAGATTGGAAAAAGCAGGTTGCTAATTTGCAGGGTGGGAGATCGTATCAGGTGAATGCCCAGGAAAGAGATCCCCAACCGGGGTTTCCGTCAGTTGGAGATCCGGGAGGGATATAAAAGGAGGCAAAAGAAAATGAGGTACGTCCGATTCGAAAAGTCGGGAGAATCCCGTTTCGGCATCCTGGAAGGAGAAAGGATCTCTTCGTTGTCGGGAGCGCCCTGGAGAGTCCATGAGCTTTCCGGAGAGACCTTTGACCTCGGGCAGGTTCGACTGCTCGCACCTGTTCAGCCGGGGAATATTTTCTGTGTCGGCCTGAACTACAGGGATCATGCGAAGGAAGTCGGGAGCGAACTGCCGGAGGAACCTTCGATCTTCCTCAAGGGGACAAATTCGTTGCTTGAGCCGGGGGGAATGGTCAGGATTCCCAACTGGGCGGGCAGGGTGGATTACGAGGGAGAGTTGGCCGTAGTGATAGGAAAGGTCTGTCGAAATGTTTCGGAGAAGGATGTTCCGGCCATGATTTTCGGTATGGCCTGTTTGAACGACATTACAGCAAGGGAACTGCAGAAGAAGGACAGCATTTTGATCCGTTCAAAGAGTTTTGACACTTTCTGCCCGATCGGGCCCTGGATAGTCGATGCTGGCGACGCGGACGGCAGGAGTATCGTAACCCGTCTGAACGGGCAGATTGTCCAGTCTGCCAATACGGATATGATGATCTTCTCCGTACCAAGGCTGGTTTCCTATATCAGCAGGTTTGCCACGCTGCAGCCTGGAGACGTGATCGCCACGGGAACCCCTGCGGGCATCGGACCCTTAAAAACCGGAGATCAGGTAGAGGTTGAGATAGAGGGGCTTGGGCTCTTGAAGAACACATGTGTCGCAGACCATTCCTGAGAGAGTGTGGAAGGGGCCCATGGGGGCAGGGTAGGCAATGCTTTTTCAAGATCCCGGAGCGGTTTTGACGTCGCAGAGAAGATGACTGTTCGGAGAATGTGTCATGCTCCGCACGGAACGGCTCTTTCGCTAGATCGCGGGCGGCTGGATCGTTTGATCGTACGCAGGACGCAGAGGAGAAGCCGCATCACGCAGCTTTGAACTGCATGACGAAGGACCTCCCTGGAAGGGGAGGTCCTTCTGTGTGTATGAGGCGGTACGCTCTTTATTCCGGAACTACAGGGTGTGCTTTTTCCTGTAGCAGAAATTGCAGATCCTGTCTCCGGCTGCAAGCGTCTGGTCACGCTGGAGCTCCAGTTCGGGGTTGAACCCTTCGAGGAAAGCCCAGTCCCTGCCGCAGGAAAGGACCTCCGTCAGGTCACCCATGCCGAGTTCTTCATAAAGCGAGACGTAGTCGCACCTCGTGACGTCGAACCGGAGGACATCTTCCGCGCTTTCCTTCATCTCGAGCTCGAGATGTCCTCCCCCCTGCCACATGGGAATAACACCGGCAGCCAGATCCCCAAGGCTGTTCCCTCCGAGGGACTCTGCCTTGGCTTTTCCGTCTTTTCTGGATATATCCTTCAGGGTGTCGGAAACGATCTTCCTTGTTTCTTCCCTGCCAAGCCTTTTCTCGAAGGCCCTGATCAGAGGGAGAAGGACCTGGGCTTCTATTCTCCTCCGGAGGAGCAGGTCGACCTGCTGTTCGGACTGAGTCATATAAGGATCCTCCCAATCTGTAACAAAGCAGTAATTTTTCTCTTTGAAAAATGGCGGGTTCCTTTATACGCCCGGACCTCTCAATCCTTGATGGTTGCGAGTTCCGTTTTCCCATCCCGGGAATAGACCACGAGGATGGAAGCCTTTTGTGACCACTTCTTCTCGAGGTAAGACTGGAGGTCCTTCACTTCGAACTCCTTCGTGGGACGACCGTTGACCTCGAGGAGAACATCGAGTGCCGTCAGACCGGCCTCTGAGGCTTTGCTACCTGGTTCGACCTTGTCAACGACAATGTAACCTTCCGGAGTCTTTGCCCCCAGGCGTATTCCCAGAGTTTTCCCAGTAGTGGTTGCCGTCTCCGCCACAGGTGTAATGGTTTCGTTCGTGATCTGTTCCTTCGGGGTCCCGTCGATCCTGTTCCGGATCTCCTTTATCAGCGGGACGAGAGGAGCGATAGGCTGTTGCTGGCTTTGCGGCCCCTGACTGTCGACCTGGTTGACCATTAGTTTCACGTTTGTGTCCCGGGCCACCATGTTGAACCTCACCCTGCTGTACACTCCCGGTATGAACAAAACGGACGGTCCCTGCCTGCCCATGACGACCTTGTTGCCGTTGACCTCTTCGAGTGTGTACTTTTCCCGTGTCATGATCTCAAGGATCACATCCTGGACCTCCGGGATGGTCGTCCCCATGATGGTCATGGTGAAAAGGCTGGCTGTCGTGTCGGCTCCCGCAGATATATCGCCTGCGCCTTCATTTTTCGGGGGAGGCTGGGATCCCCCCGTCTCCTGGCTGCTTATGGTCGGTGCGGGGACCGATCCTCCGTCTGTTCCCTCCACAGCATATTGAAGGGCCGTGTTGATCTCGTCCTTGATGGGGCTATCATTGGCGTATTTTGTTGGTGTCAATGACTGGGATCCAGGTTTGCCATTCACAAAAACGTGAATTTCAAGGATCCGATATTGATGAGTGGAAAGGTTGGCTTCGATCTTTTGAACCTTTTCACTTGCCCCTAGCGGCTTAACGACCTTGGAGTTGAACCAGAAAGTCAGAATAGATTCTTTCTTTAGCACGGTATCCGCGTCTACGTAGCTGTACATTTTCCAGCCTAGCGAACTTGTTTCCTTAACCAGGAC
This sequence comes from Thermovirgaceae bacterium, assembly GCA_030656095.1. Classification (GTDB taxonomy): domain Bacteria; phylum Synergistota; class Synergistia; order Synergistales; family Thermovirgaceae; genus UBA2252. Next base: position 7,037 of record JAUSOU010000162.1, read on the forward strand.
CCAGTTCGCGGCGGACGCGGTGCCAGGTACCAGGAAAAGCAGCAGCAGCAAGGATGCAAATTTTCTCTTCACGTTGATCCCCCTCCGTCTGGTTTCTCAGACAGGTGACGTCGATTCTGTAATGCTAATTCACTGCCTCATCATACTCTTGCTATTGGGTAGTATTAATTCTACAACCGGGTGGGGTTGAAATCAACTTCCCGTAGTTCTGATCTTATCCGCCTATCCGGCATGGTGGGATCCGATTTCGCAAAAGGCAGGATCTTGCGATCACTTCCATTTTCCTGCTTTCAGGATCACGTTGTCTGGTCGAATGTTCTACGTTGTTTCTGGCTGCTGCGTCCAACATTCCCATGATCCCAGGAGATCGCCTCATGCGGGGGGGAAGGTTCTTTAATCTCCTTGTTTTTTTTACATTTGGATTGATACATCGTTGCGATAAGCAGTCTGGTCGGGTTTGCGATAGGCACGACAGTTCTTGGGAAGGTCGTCGGCTATACGGTCCTCTGGCTAATGCTCGTCTATCCGGCTATCATTGTTTTGCTGGTGGATGCTTGTTGCGGACAGGGGAAAATAGCAACTGGCAAGGGGGAGTTCAGTTGGTTTTCAGGGAAGCGGTAGATTCCGCGAGGATCGTGACGGTCCTCGACGACTACGCAGGGTACGAGACATCCTTCCTGGCACAACACGGCATCGCGATGCTGATCGAGGCCTGTTCGAATGGTGCCTGCAAAAGGATCCTCATGGACACGGGGCAGTCCGCCCTGCCGATACTTCACAACATGAAACTTATGGATATCGACCCCTCCTCGATCGATGCTGTTGTCATTTCGCACTGTCACTGCGATCATACGGAGGGGCTTGTCGATACTCTCAAGGCCATCGGAAGGAAGAATGTTCCGGTGATAGCGCACACAAGCATCTTCCGTCCCAACTACGTTTTCAAGCCGTTCATCCGGAATATCGGCGTAATGAAGGAGAACGGGCGAGAGGCAATAGAGGATGCTGGCGGCCTCCTTGTCCTGGTGGACGAGCCGTTCGAGATAATGCCCGGGGTCATTGCCACTGGCGTGGTCCCCAGGAAAAGAGATTTCGAAAAGCAGGGGATCGGCACCTGGAACCTTGATGACGGAAAATTCACACCTGACGAGATCCTTGACGACCTTTCGCTGGCCGTCAAGGTCAAAGGCAAGGGCCTTGCAATAATCTCGGGATGCAGCCACGCTGGGATCGTCAACATCATCGACTGGTCGAAGGAACTGACCGCCGAGTCCCGGGTCGACGTCGTGATCGGCGGATTTCACCTCATCGAGTCTTCTGCCGAGCGCATCGAAAAGACGGCACAGGCGTTGAAGAGCCTTGACGTTGGTCGCGTCATCACCGGCCACTGCACGGGCCTTGCGGCCCTCAGCGAATTCTCCAGAGCTCTGGGGGGGCGCTTCGAACAGCTTCACGTCGGAAAAACGGTCCAGCTTTAGCATCGCTCCTTATCGGGTTTCTGGCGGTGCCTGGGCGGGAGCGCAGCCTTTTAAAAGGGGAGGCGAAGTCATTGAAGAGGACCGCTCTTTTGATCCTGGCGGTTTCTGTGTTCTTTATGGCGGCAGGTCTATGCGTGGCGGAGGACGTGTTCACCCCTCCTGTAGGGAGCGCCGAAAGAAAAGCGATCCTGAATACGCTCAGGGTTGAGATCAGAGATAATTTTGACCTCGAAGTGGCATTCGTCGTCAAATGGCTCAAGGTCAAGGACGGATGGGCATGGGTCGAGACAGAACCGCAGTCGTGCGACGGCAAAAACCGCTACGAACCGTTCCTTGCCCTGCTGGAAAAGCGCGAAGGGATCTGGATCATCGTGGAGATCCCCTCTCTTGAAGAAGATTCTTCCCCGGTGGACGATGATTATTTCGGGAGGTTGCTTGAGAAGTTCCCCGGACTCCCGGGAGACATCTTTCCGCGGGAGAAGTGAAAGGGGATCTATCTGGCGCCTGACGTTCTGACCCGCTGTCCTTCCTGGATGTCCAGGCTGGCGTCCCGGACGACGATGTCGCCCTCTTCGAGCCCCCCCAGGATCTCCACCATGCGGCGGTCCGTTATGCCGGTTTTGACTGTGGTTACGCGGATCTTTCCCCCGGAGACCTTGAATGCCTTCTTTGAACCGTCCTCGGTGCGGATCGATTCTACTGGGAGAAGAAGAGCGTTATCGCGGCGGGCCGTCATGATGAAGACACGCACCTCATACCCCGGCTTCAGGACTCCCGTGACAGGGAGGGTGATAATTACGGGGACGCGCCTCTGCTCCACCCCGAGGGGGGATATCTTCTCCTCGGCAAGCGGGTAGATCTTCTTCACCCGTCCATCAAGGGCGATCCCTCCCAGCACTGGAGCAGTGATGCGAACATGCTGCCCGACTTCCACGCTGCCGAGCGCGTCGCTCAGGACGTCCGCGCGGATCTCCATCTCGTTCCTGACAGCAAGGCCGACCACAAGATCTCCCGGCGCCACGACCTGATCTTCTTTCGCGGGAAGGTTGAGTACATACCCGTCTATCGGGCTTGTAAGTGTCAGCTCCCCCGACTTCTTTTCCAGTTCTCCCAGCTGATCCCGGAGTCCCTTCCGGAGTTCGGCCGAGGAGGCCAGCCTTGCTTCGGCTTCCTTCAGATCCTTCCCTATCCTCTCGACGCGCAGGCTTGCCTGTTCAAGCTCGGTGCGGGAAATGGCCCCGGCCTGAAAAAGAGGCCGGGAACGTTCGAGGGTGCGTTTTTCGTCCGCGAGGAGGAGCCTCATGCTTGCGACCGCCGCCGCGTATCCGGACACGCTTTTTTCAGCCTGGCCGGAGTAGGCGCGAACCTCTGCAAGGAGTGCGTCCAGGTCCGGATTAGTCATCCTGACGAGGATCTGCCCCCTGGAGACCTCGTCCCCGGCCTCGACCGGCACCTCCACGATCCTTGCATTCTGCGTAGCGTAAAGGTTCCGATCGTCGATGGCCTGGACATACCCATCCTCCTCGACCCCGCTGGATATTGTCCCACGGACAACCGCAACGGCAGAAACCTCCAGTGGTCTGAAGAATATGTAAAGCGAAAGGGCGACCACAGCCGCCGTGGCGGCAGCGATCATCTTCAGTTTGTTGATCTTCATGTGTCGAGCCTCCTCAATCGTTCGCCTTGAGTATCTCCACGGGCTTGAGCCTTCGGACGCCCCTGACGGCAAGCCAGTATGCGATCAGGATAAAAAGCCCTCCTCCCATAGCGGCGAGGGCGTATGTCAAAGGATAGATGACAGCCTCGAAGGTGAAAAGTTCCGTGCTTACCCCGGCGGCGTAGGCTTCGGCCAGCATTTTTCCGAATGGAAGCCCCAGGATCGTCCCGGCGCAAAGAAGGAGAAGGTTCTCCTTCCACAGGAGAGAGGAGACCTCGCCGATGGTGAATCCCAGGATCCTCAGGCTGGCCAGTTCGCGTTTCCGTTCGGAGAAGGAGAGAGAAGATGCGTTGAACACGATGGCAAATCCCAGGATCACCGAGAAGATGATCATCACTCCCACCGAATAATAGAGGTATTTCAGGTTTTTATCGAGGTAGGCGATCTCCTTCTGCCTGCTCGTGACGGAAGATACGTTGATCATATCCACGAGCCGGGCCTCAAGGGTTTCGGAAGAATCCGGATCGGCCTTGAGCACCATGCCCGAAGCGGTTCCCTGCTCGTTCAGAAGACGGTTCGCTACCGCAAGGCTGGTGCTCGAGGCGCTTCCGAATGCCTTTCGGCTGATGCCGACGACGCGGAGCGTTGTACGCCTTGGCGGCCCGAGACCGAGGATCGTCTCAACCTCGATATCGTCGCCGGTATCCGCTCCCAGTATTCCGGCAGCATACCAGTCGAGATAGAAGCCCTCCTCGGGGAAGTCCAGTTCATGTCCGTCGAAGGCGATAACACGCCCAAGGGCCGAACCGGGATGCATGGCAAAAAGAACGTCCTCGCGCGATCTGCTCCGGAAATGGAATCTGACGGGCAGTTCGAAGATCGGTTCCGCCACGCTCACCCCTGGAAGATTCGAAATACTCAGGAGATCGGCCTCCTTCACGGGGTTCAGGATGCCCACCTTGAAATCGAAACGCCACTCCTTTCCGAAGTGTTGCACCATGAGGTTGTCCATCGAATCCCTCGAAAAGACCGAGACCACGAGCATGCCGACCGCGAAGAGGACCCCCAGGGTCGTTACGGCCGCCCTGAACCGGTTGCGTCCCATGGAGCGAAGGCTCATTCGCCAGGGCAGACTGAGGCGTTCCGAGAATAGGGGGATCTTCTCGAAGAA
>JAUSOU010000163.1 GCA_030656095.1 Thermovirgaceae bacterium
TTCTTCGAGAAGATCCCCCTATTCTCGGAACGCCTCAGTCTGCCCTGGCGAATGAGCCTTCGCTCCATGGGACGCAACCGGTTCAGGGCGGCCGTAACGACCCTGGGGGTCCTCTTCGCGGTCGGCATGCTCGTGGTCTCGCTCTTTTCGAGGGATTCGATGGACAACCTCATGGTGCAACACTTTGGAAAGGAGTGGCGCTTCGATTTCAAGGTAGGCATCCTGAACCCAGTTAAGGAGGCCGATCTCCTGAGCATTTCGAATCTTCCAGGGGTGAGTGTGGCGGAGCCGATCTTCGAGCTGCCCGTCAGGTTCCATTTCCGGGGCAGGTCGCGCGAGGACGTTCTTTTCGCCATGCACCCGGGTTCGGCCCTTGGGCGTGTGGTCGCCCGCGACGGACATGAACTGGATTTCCCCGAGGAGGGATTTTACCTGGACTGGTATGCCGCCGGAATACTGGGAGCGGATACCGGCGACGACATCGAGGTTGAGACGATCCTGGGTCTCGGCCCGCCCAGGCGCACGACTCTCCGCGTCGTGGGCATCAGCCGCAAGGCCTTCGGAAGCGCCTCAAGCACCAGCCTTGCGGTAGCAAACCGGCTTCTAAACGAGCAGGGGACTGCTTCGGGCATGGTCCTCAAGGCCGATCCGGATTATTCCGAAGCCCTGGAGGCCCGGCTGGTGGACATGATCAACGTATCCTCCGTAACGAACAGGCAGAAGGAGATCGCCTACCTCGATAAAAACCTGAGCTACCTTTATTATTCGGTTGGAGTGATGGTCATCTTCTCGGTGATCCTGGGATTCGCCATCGTCTTCAACGCCTCATCTCTCTCCTTCTCCGAACGGAAACGCGAACTGGCCAGCCTGAGGATCCTGGGATTTACCATCAGCGAGGTCTCTTCTCTACTATGGAAGGAGAACCTTCTGCTTCTTGCCGCCGGGACCATCCTCGGGCTCCCCTTCGGCAAGATGCTGGCCGAAGCCTACGCCGTCGGAGTGAGCACGGAGCTTTTCACCTTCGAGGCTGTCATCTATCCTTTGACATACGTCCTCGCCGCTCTCGGGGGAGGGTTTTTCATTCTGATCGCCTACTGGCTTGCCGTCAGGGGTGTCCGAAGGCTCAAGCCCGTGGAGACCCTTAAGGCGAACGATTGAGGAGGCTCGGCACATGAAGATCAACAGACTGAAGATAATCGCGGCTGCCGCCGCGGCTGCGGTGATCGCCCTTTCGCTTTTCATGTTTTTCAGACCGCTGGAGGTATCCGCCGTCAGGACCTCCCGGGGAGAGATCTCCAGCGGAGTCGAGGAGGACGGGTATGTCCAGCCCATCGACGACCGTAACCTTTACGCCACCCAGAATGCAAGGATCGTGGAGGTGCCGGTAGAGGCCGGCGACGCGATCGTCCGCGGACAGCTCCTCGTCAGGATGACTAACCCCGACCTGAACGCCGTTCTTGCCGAGGTGCGGACCTACTCCGACCAGGCTGAAAAAAGCGTGTCCGGATACGCCGCTGCCGTCGGAAGCATGAGGCTGCTCCTCGCGGACGAAAAGCGTACCCTCGAACGCTCGAAGGCACTCTTTCAGGCAGGAGCCATTTCGCGCACCGAGCTGGAACAGGCAAACCTGCGTGTGGAGCGGGTCGGAAAGGATCTGACGGAAGCCGGAGCAAAACTGGCCTCGTCGTCGGAACTCCGAAAGGGACTCCGGGACCAGTTGGGCGAGCTGGAGAAGAAGTCGGCGGAACTTATCATGAAAAGCCCGATAGACGGGTATGTCCTCAACCTCCCCGCGAAAGAAGACCAGGTCGTGGCGCCGGGAGATCTTGTAGTCGGTCTCGCAGTCAGGAACGAGATGGAGATCCGTGCGGACGTCCTGAGCGACGCGCTCGGCAACGTGGAGGTAGG
>JAUSOU010000005.1 GCA_030656095.1 Thermovirgaceae bacterium
TCCAGGGTTGACAAGACAGGCCCGAATCTGGCGCTCATTTCGGGCCAGAGTTTTTCGGCAATGGAAGCCGCATCGCCCCGTCCAAAAGTGTTTTCCAATAGAGAGAGCCCGAAACGCCACGGTTCAAGGACGGATCTGTCACCCCCGGGAAGCGGGGCCCTGCGGAAGTGCCCCGAGCGTTCAAAAGAACGGAGGTCACCAACAAGGAACTCCCCCCCCCAGGTGGTCCTGTCGCAGCCGAAGCCGGTACCGTCAAGAATTATGCCGATAACGGGGTCGCGGTATCCATTTTCAGCGAGGCAGGCCGCAAGGTGGGCATGGTGGTGCTGGACAAGGAGCGTATCCTCCGGCTCGCCGATAACCTTTCTTGCGATATCGGCACCCAGGTATGAGGGGTGGAGGTCGGCCGCGAGAAACCGGGGATTCAGTCCAAATAGCCCGATGAAGTGCCTCAGGGCTTTTTCATAGAATACAGCTGTTCCCATCTGCTTGAGATCTCCAAGGTACTGGCTGATGAAAATCGTCTTTTCCCTGGTAAGGGAGAAGGTGGACTTCATTTCGGCCCCGGCTGCCAGTATCTGGGGCATATCCTGGTCAACAACCAAAGGATGCGGGACAAAACCGCGCCCCCTCCTGAGCAGGATGGATCTCTTCCCGGCGGTGCTGATAACCGAGTCGTCGATCTTCATCCTGATCTCCCTTTCGTGGACAAGGAACCGGTCCGCAACGGCACCGAGAGACCCAACGGCCTCGGCGTTGTCGGAAATGATCGGGGCCTCGCTCAGGTTGGCGCTGGTCATAACAAGGACAGGGATTCTTTCAAGGATCAGGTGATGCAGGGGAGTATAGGGGAGCATTACTCCAATGGAATCCAGGAAGGGGGCTACAAGTCCGGATATTTCAGAGCCAGCCCTTTTGGGGCATACTATGATGGGGCGCCGGGGCGAGTTGAGCAGAAGGCGCGAGGAAGTCGAAAGCCGGACGATCTCCCCTGCGGTACTTTCGTCCCGAACCATCAGCGCGAATGGCTTGTGCGGCCTTTTTTTCCTTTTTCTTAATTCGGCGATCGAGGCGTCATCGGGAAGGCAGGCGATATGAAAACCGCCAAGACCCTTGATGGCGGCGATGCCCCCTCCGGCAAGGAAAGTTGCGCAAGCCTCTATGGCCCCCGAATCGTGCGCAAGCGCAAAGCCGCCCCTGTCAAGGAGAGCGAGGTGGGGACCGCACTTTTCGCAGGCCACGGGCTGGGCGTGGAAACGCCTGTTGCCGGGATCGCGGTATTCGCTTTCGCAGTTTTCGCATAGCGGGAAAGGTGACATCGTGGTCATTGGCCTGTCGTAGGGAAGGCCTGTAATAATCGTGAATCTCGGACCGCAATTGGTGCAGTTGATTAAAGGGTATCCGTACCTTCGATCATCAGGATCCCTCATCTCCCTGAGGCAGTCTTCGCAGGTGGCAATATCCGGCGGGATCAGCACAAGGTTTTCCTCGCCGTTTTCGCTTTCGAGGATATCGAAAGACCGGGACGAGCCGGTTTCCGCCGGCTCGTCATGCAGAACAACGATTGACTGGATATGTCCAAGGGTGGGACAATCCGTGCGCAGGCGCTCAAGGAAAGAACCTGTGGCCTCCCTGGGGCCGAAAAGTTCGATCCGGATACCCCGGGCAGTGTTTCGGACGGAGCCGCCCAGACCGATCTCGCGGGCAAGCCTGCTGCAGAAAGGGCGGAAGCCGATCCCCTGGATGATTCCCGATATAATAGCCGTGACATGTCGTTTCAAATTCAATCCTCCACTCTGGAGGCATTGTAATGCACCGCTAAAATAGCCTCAACCCCCTCCCGAGGGAGAGGAAATTTTTTCATGGGAAGGTGAAAGTGAATTGTTCGACGAATTCGACGCACACGCTCTTGCCGGTGAGGAGATATTTTCGCGCCTCGAAATAGATTCTGCTATGGGGCTGGATTCAGCCAGAGTCGAATCACAACTTGAAAAATTTGGTCCAAATCAGATCAACCCGGAAGAGCCTGATCCATGGTGGAAGAGCCTTCTCAAGCAGTTCCAGACACCCATGATCTATCTCCTTGGAGGAGCCTCCGCCATAAGCCTTCTTATGGGAGAGACCCTCGACGCGACAGCGATCCTGATAGTAATTATGCTGAACGCGGTGATAGGGTTCACTACAGAGTTTCGGGCCGAGAAAGCACTTCTGGCGCTTCGCGCAATGATCTCTCCAAACGCGGTAACCCTTCGCGAAGGAAAGGTCCGTACGGTGAGCGCGAGTTTCATCGTCCCCGGGGACATAATTCTCCTGGAGGCCGGAGATGTTGTCCCCGCAGACTCCCGCGTTTTCGAGCAGTTCAACCTGGCGGTGGACGAGGCAGCCCTCACCGGAGAATCTCTCCCGGTGGACAAGTCCGTTTCCCCGCTCCCCCCGAAAACCGAGCTGGCAGACAGAAAGAACTGTCTCTTCTCGGGGACAGCGATAGTCCGCGGATCGGGCCGGGCGGTCGTATTCGCCACCGGCATGCATACGGAGATCGGAAGGATCAGCTCTCTTCTTTCAAATATCAGCAAGGTCGCCACCCCTCTCGAGGAGCGCCTCGACAGGCTCAGCAGATTTCTCATCAAGATGGTCATAGGCATTGCGGTCCTGGTCACCGGCCTGGGGGTCCTGCAGGGACGCGGCATTGTCAGGATGATAGAGACCGGGATAGCCCTTGCCGTCGCTGCCGTTCCGGAGGGGCTTCCCTTCGTCGCGACAATGACTCTTGCCCTGGGCGTACACCGGATGGCGAAGCGCAACGCCCTGGTCAGAAATCTGGCCTCGGTTGAAACACTCGGATCAACTACGGTGATATGTACCGACAAGACCGGCACCCTGACGATGAACGACATGGCAGTCCGTACGGTCGAGGTAATGAACCCAGGCGATGAGGATCTGCTCCTCAAGGTTGCGGTGCTCTGCAACAAGGCGCATCTCGACGGCGACTCCTCCCTGGGAGATCCGATGGAGGTAGCCCTTCTCAAATATGCTCTTTCCCGCCGAGTCGACATTGAGGCCATACGGAGAGAGAGTCCGATCCTCCGGGAGGAGCCATTCGAGTCTCAAACGATGATAATGCTGACCTGGCACAGGCACGGCGTCGCGGTTAAGGGTGCCCCCGAAAAACTGATCAGCCAGGCCTCCCGTTTTCTCTACCAAGGAAAGGCCGTTCCCTTTACCCCGGATCACCGGGACAAATGGATGGACCGCGTTGAAAAGATGGCGAGCCAGGGGATGCGCACTCTCGCGTTCGCCTGGGGCGAGAATGAGAACGACCTGATCTTTCTCGGAGTTGCTGGAATATTCGACCCCCCGAGGCCGGATGTCAGGGAATCCGTTCGCTCCTGCCTGGACGCCGGAATACACGTGATCATGGTCACCGGCGATCACCTCGTTACGGCGCGATCCATAGCGGGCGAGGTCGGAATCCTTGACCAGAGCGGGTTGGTAGCCCTTTCCGGATATCAAATCACCGAAATCGACGAACAGGAGCTTTCCGCAAGAGCCAGGGATATAGCCGTCATAGCAAGGGTTACGCCAGAACATAAGCTGAAGATCATCAGGGCTCTCCAGGCCGCGGGAGAGGTCGTGGCTATGACCGGTGACGGAGTCAACGATGCGGCAGCGCTAAAGCAGGCTGACGTCGGCATAGCCATGGGCATACAGGGGACGGAAGTCAGCAAGGAGGCATCAGACATTATCCTCCAGGACGACCGTTTTTCGACTATCGTCAGCGCCATCGGCGAGGGGAGAAAGATCTTCGACAACATCCGTAAATCAGTTCTTTTCCTTCTCTGCTGCAACCTCAGCGAAGTTCTTACGGTTCTGGGAGGAATTATCCTGGGTCTTCCTTCCATTCTTCTCCCGCTGCAGATCCTCTGGATCAACCTTGTCACCGACGTGGCCCCTGCTCTTGCTCTTGCACTTGACCCGGCTGAGCCCGGCGTAATGCGGCGCCCTCCGAAAAACAGGCAGGAGGACATCCTGACCAAAAGGCACAGGATAAACATTGTGTTTTACGGATTTGTGATGTCCCTTGGCGTATTCTCCGCTTACGGACTCTCTTTGGCGCTGCACCCCGGAAATACCATCCGGGCCACCGAGATATGTTTCCATACCCTTGTTTTTGCCCAGCTTCTGTTCGTTTTCAATGTCAGGAGCAAGAGCCTCTTCTCAAATCCCGGGCAGATATTTTCCAACCACTGGCTTCTTGCCGGAGTGGCCTTCTCGGCCCTCCTGCAGGTCGCCATAACGCATGTCCCGATAATGCAGACCGTGCTCGACATTGTCCCCCTGTCAGGCCTCGAATGGGGGATCGTGCTCCTCGGAGCCCTCGTGCCGACCCTGATCGCCCAGGTCAGGAAAATTTTTAGATACGGAATGGTGGGATAATGAAAGTTGTTGTCGGCCTTAGCGGAGGCGTGGACAGCGCCGTAGCCTCAGCTATCCTCGTGGAAGAGGGGCATGAAGTCATCGGCGCGAACTTGCGCTTCCACAGGGAAGGCAAGACGGATGAACGCTCCGCCCTTGTAGCCGAAGGGCTTGGGATCCGCCTTCTTGTGATCCCGGCTGAAGATGACTTTGAAAAAAAGGTCCTGGAGCCTTTTTTTGCGGCCTACCGTGACGGGCTTACCCCGAACCCCTGTGTCATCTGCAACGAACTGGTAAAATTCGCGACCCTGTTTTCCGCTGCTGAGAAAATGGGAGCCCACGCCGTCGCAACCGGACACTACGCCAGGATCGCTCCTGGACCCGGAGGGGCCGAATCGCTTTTCCGGGCATCGGATCCATCCAAAGATCAGAGCTACATGCTTTACCGGATACTCCGGGAAAAGTTTTCAAAACTGCTTTTTCCTCTTGGATGTCTGACAAAGACAATAGTCCGCGAAAGAAGTCATTCGCTTTTCCCCGGGCTTTTTAAAGGTGTTCCCGAGAGCAAGGATCTTTGCTTCATATCAGGAAGCCAGCTTGGGGCTGTCATCCAGAAAAATGCAGGACCCTTTCCCGGAGGGAAGATCGTTACTGTTTCCGGCGAGTGCATCGGGTGTCACAGCGGGCTGCATAGATACACCATAGGCCAGAGAAAGGGGCTGGCCCTTTCGGGAGGGCCATGGTTCGTCTCCGGGAAAGATTTCGAAACCAGCGAACTAATCGTTGGTGGCAAAGAAAATCTCAGGGTTTCAAAAGTTTTCTGTACACAGGCGATATGGCACGAAAACCCCGTTGATGGAACGACCCTTTCTGCGTGCCATCGGTACAGAAGCAGGCCCTCGAAGTGTGTCCTTGGCGGCATCGAAGAAACCTCTTTCTCATGTTTCCTTCCGGAGGGAGTCGAGGGGGTTGCGCCGGGGCAATCACTTGTGCTTTATTACAATGACAGAGTATATGGTGGTGGTATTATTGAAAGAACCGAATGAGGAGGGCCATCCGGCGATGAAAAATGACATCCGCATTGTCCCAGTCGAACAGCTTAGAAAGAGGATGGATCCGACATCCCTTGACTTCGCCACTACCCTCGATGTCCCGTGCCTGGACGACCTTATAGGCCAGGACAGGGCAGTTCAGGCCATGACCTTCGGCATGAGCATCAAGAATACCGGATACAACATTTTTGTTGTAGGAGATCACGGCAGCGGCCGCACAACGTACTCCCTCGAACGGCTCAAGGACAAGGCCGAGGCCGAACCGGTGCCGTGCGATTACATCTACGCCTTCAACTTCGAAAACCCAGAGGAGCCGCTCGCAATAAACCTCCCTCCAGGACAGGGGAAGATTCTCTCATCTCACCTGGAGGAACTGGTCGAGGTGCTCAAGAACACCCTCAGCAAGGCTTTTGAGAACAGCCAGTATGAGGACGCGAAGGCTCAGCTCGTCAAGGACTTCCAGGAGCAGGTCAACCAGGTCATGGAGGAGCTGCGCACCTGGGCTAAGGATAAGGGTTTTGTGGTCAAGCGGACCCCCCAGGGTTTTGTAAATATCCCCATGATCCTCAAGGGCCCCGAAGAATCCGAACCCGCGGATGCGGCAATCCCGGAGGTAACTGAAGCCGAAAGCGAACCCGTGACACCCGATGAAGAAAACGGTTCAGTAGAAAAGGGCGGTAATGGCAAGGACGATTTGAAAGAGATGATGCAGGAGGACTTTGAATCGCTCACTGAGGACCGCAAGAAAGATCTGCAGGGCGTATCCGAGGAGATATCGCTGCGAACCCTTGATGTGCTGCGCAAGATCCGCGACATGGAAAAAACGCTCAAGGAAAGGATAAAGGAACTCGAGTCCGAAATATCCCGTGCCGCGATAGGCCCCTATCTTCAGGAAACCCGAGAGCGCTTTGGCAAAGAGGAAAAGATCAGCGAATGGCTCGATGCGCTTTCCGAGGACATTATTTCCAACTTCAGCATGTTCATTGCCTCTGTCAGGGACGAAGGCGTTGAGGTTGACTTCTCCAGGTACATGGTCAATGTCTTCGTCTCCAACGACCCTGAAGACGGAGCTCCCGTTGTCTGGGAGACCAACCCGACCTACTACAACCTTGCGGGAAAAGTCGAATACGATAGCCGGCAGGGGATGCTGACCACCGATTTCCGCAAGATCATCGCAGGGGTGATCCACAAGGCAAACGGCGGATACCTTGTCCTCCATGCGGAGGAGATACTGAGGAACTATATGTCCTGGGATGCCCTGAAAAGAACGCTCAAGACAGGAGAACTTGTAATCGAGAACCTCGGCGAACAGCTTGGGGTGATCCCAGTCTCATCGCTCCGTCCCCAGGCGATACCAATATCGCTTAAGGTCGTAATGATAGGGACCCGCTACCTTTATCACCTGCTGCTCAACTACGATCCGGAATTCCAGAAGCTCTTCAAGATCAAGGCAGACTTTGACACCGATATGTCCAGGGACATAGAAACTGAAAAACAGATGGCCTGCTTTGTCGCTGGTTATGTCAAAAGAGAGGGCCTCCTGCCATTTTCCTCCGATGGGGTTGGAGAGCTGATAGAATGGTCCGCAAGGCTCTCCGGGAGCTCCGACAGAATGTCTACCCAGTTCAATAAAATTGCCGAGGTAATAGTCGAGTCTTCTGCCTGGGCCTCCGCGGCCCAGCTTGATGTCGTTGGAGCCGCAGAGGTAAACAAGGCCCTTTTCGAGAAGACCTTCCGCGCAAACCTGATAGAGGAGAAGATCCAGAGAGCGTTCGAGGAAGAGACCATCAGAATCCTGACCGATGGAGAGGTTGTAGGCCAGATCAACGGCCTGACTGTTATTGACATGAGGGATCATGTCTTCGGACACCCGGCCAGAATAACCGCGAATGTCTACATGGGCGCGGAAGGGATCGTAAATATCGAGAGAGAGGTCAAAATGACCGGCCCCATTCACAACAAGGGCCTGCTCATCCTTGAAAGCTTCCTGGGCCGGAAGTTTGCCCAGGACTTTCCGCTCTCCCTCACTGCCAGAATCACATTCGAGCAAAATTACGGGGGTATAGAGGGAGACAGCGCATCGTCCACGGAACTCTACTGCATCCTCTCCGCCCTTTCGGAGATGCCCCTGAAACAGGGCATAGGAGTGACCGGATCCGTCGACCAGCAGGGGAATGTCCAGCCAATAGGCGGAGTGAACGAAAAGATCGAGGGCTTTTTCAAATACTGCAAGGTCCGCGGCCTCACCGGGGAACAGGGTGTGATCATCCCCCACCAGAACGTCAAAAACCTGATGCTGGATCACGAAGTTGTCGAAGCCGCGGCCAGGGGAGACTTCAGGATCTGGGCAGTTTTCACCATTGACGAAGGAATAGCCATTCTTACGGACCAGGAGCCTGGAAAGCCGGACGAAAAAGGCTGTTATCCTCCCGACAGTATTTACGGCAAAGCCGCCGCAAGATTGCGAACATGGATGGAAAAAGCCGCGAAACTGCGCCGTGAAGCTGGAAACCTTGATGCAAAATGCAGACCTTCCGACAACTCCGGCAACGATGAAAATGAATGGGAAGAGGAAGAACCGGACGAATGACCCCTTCAATACTGCCCAACCCGGATGCCGTTCGCTCGTGCCTCGATGAACTGGAGGGGCTCTGGCATAATGGGGTTATGGGGCATCCGCCATATTCCGATGATCCTCTCGATGGACTTGTGCTGACTCTCCTTTCGCAAAACACCAACGACAAAAACAGGGATCGGGCCTTTGGATCACTCAAGGCCCGTTTCCTGTCATGGAAGGGTGTTGCCGGCGCAACACATCAGGAGATCGCCGATGCGATCCGCACCGGAGGAATAGCCAACATCAAGGCAGCAAGGATCCTCTCAATAATGGATCGGATTTATTCCAGGTTCCGCGATTACACCCTTCGAGATCTCAAGAGCTGGGATACGGAGCGGGTGAGGGCCTTCCTCGAGGAGATCCCGGGGATCGGCCCCAAGACCGTGGCCTGTGTCCTTCTTTTCGATCTGGGGCGCCCCGCTTTCCCGGTCGACACCCATGTTGCCAGGATATCAAGGAGGCTCGGATGGGCAGGATCCGGGACCACTCCCGAGGAGATCGAAAAAATTCTTGAGGCCGTCATCGATGAGGAACATTACCTGGGAGACCATCTCAACATGATCACCCACGGCAGGCATATATGCGCGGCAAGGTCCCCTCTCTGCGGGAACTGTCCCCTCTGTGACCGCTGTGAATACCCGAGGGAACGTAAAACATCATGAGACCCCACCGGTTCCCCGTTGCCTGCGTGCGCTGCGGATCCTACGAAAGAGAGAAGGTTCAAAACGCGGCAAGAGAGGCCGTGAAGCTGGCGGGAGGGTTTCCGGAGATCCCAGCGGAAGTTCTTGTAAAGGCCAATCTGCTGTCCCCCAGCGACCCCTCAAGGGCCGTGACTACACACCCTGAGGTGCTCAGGGCAATGTGTCTCCTTCTTTCCGAATCTGGCGCGGCGGATATAGAGATCGCGGACAACCCGGGTTATATCTTCAGGCATCAGGAGGCCGAACTCCTTCAAAAGACAGGCATGCGGGGGATTCAGGATGAGAACCTGGCAGTGGTGGGGCTGCTCTCCAGAAACGGATTTCGGGATGTTTCGCCGCCGGGCGCGGTATCGCTAAAGACCATGAGAGTCTCCGAGAGTATCCTCAAATCTCCTTGCGTGATCAATGTCTCCAAACTGAAAACCCACGTAGAGACGGAGATCACCGGAGCCATAAAGAACATGTTCGGGATATCCGATACCGACACCCGAAAAAAAGCTCATGGAATGAAGAGTCA
The DNA here is from genome assembly GCA_030656095.1 of Thermovirgaceae bacterium. Classification (GTDB taxonomy): domain Bacteria; phylum Synergistota; class Synergistia; order Synergistales; family Thermovirgaceae; genus UBA2252. The sequence continues at coordinate 9,304 of JAUSOU010000005.1, forward strand.
AGCATTTCTTCTCAATGCGGTCATTGATCTATTCTCAGTAAGGGTTCCTGATTTCTGCCTTCTTGACGCGGTTGATGGCATGGAGGGAAACGGCCCCTCACACGGCGCGCCGACCCGGGTTGGGTGGATCGCGGCCTCGAGGAACGCCCTGGCCCTTGACGTCGTCCAGGCCTGCATAATGGGATATAAAAATCCCTTTGCGATCCCGCTTCTGGATATCGCATCCCAGAGGCTGGACGGCCCGCGTTCAATGGAGGAGATAGATCTTAAGGGGGTCGGGTGGGAAGATCTTCCGGTCCGGGGTTTCCGCAAGGCGTCCGGTTCGATAAGGATGATCCCGGCCTTCCTCAGGGGCATGGCCCACTGCCTTGTGACCCTGTATCCCCGACTGGAAAGATCCTCCTGCATCAAATGCGGGGTTTGCCTTCGCGTGTGCCCCGTACAGGCAATAACCATGGATGATTCCGGTTTTCCCATGATCGATACCAGGACATGCGTGCTTTGTCTTTGCTGCCACGAAATGTGTCCCTGCGACGCGATGAAAGTCAGGGAGAGCCTCTTGAGCCGCCTTATGCGATAAAAAAGCGCCCCTGGGGCGGGGCGCCTGTCGCAGCTCGCTTGTCTATTGAATAAAGCTAGTCTTTTTTCTTGATGCGCTCCAGAACCAGTTTGTAGCCGTCAGCTCCGTATTCCAGAAACTTCTTGACCCTGCTTATGGTCGCGGTGCTGGCTCCGGTCTGTTGTGCGATCTGAGGATAGGTGAACCCCTCGCTCAAAAGCTTTGCGACTTCGAGTCTCTGTGCCAGAGCCCTGATCTCACCGATGGTCGCGATATCTTCAAGGAAACGGTAAACATCATCAACCGTCTTAAGCGACAGGGTGGCCTTGCACAACTGATCTGTCAGTCGATCCTTCCACTTTTCCGCCATGCTGTATCCCCCCCATAAATAAAATGCTTTAGCTTATTCTAGCATTGCCTAGAGTTTAGGGCAAGCTTCCACAGAGGGAAACTTTACAGAGAAAAATCGTAAATTTGATCTGGCGTAACGCTCCAGAAGGTGGAAAATATTGCCTCATACCCGGGGTTGACTCGACCGGGGTCGATGCATATAATAAACTGCGCTGGCCGGGCTGGCGGAACAGGTAGACGCACGGGACTTAAAATCCTGTGGACGAGAGTCCGTGCGGGTTCGAGTCCCGCGCTCGGCACCATGTAAGCGTTGGATATCGCGGGGTGGAGCAGCCAGGCAGCTCGTCGGGCTCATAACCCGAAGGTCGCAGGTTCAAATCCTGCCCCCGCAACCAATCTTCCGGCGGTGTAGCTCAGCTGGCTAGAGCATGCGGTTCATACCCGCAGTGTCAGTGGTTCGACTCCACTCACCGCCACCACCACCTAAGAAGAACTCAAGCAGTCCCTGGAAACCTTCCGGGGACTGCTTTTTTATGGTCCTTTACTGAAAAAGGTCTCAACCTTCAAAGGGGTCAGACCTACATAATTGACATAAACAGAAACTTCCGGGAAGATGGGTCCGACAACTGACGGAAAACCTCGAATGACAGGACAGGGGGCGGGAATCGTGGCCAGGCCTTTGCGTATCGAATACCCCGGCGCATTTTATCATGTGACATCGAGGGGCAACGAACGGAAGGATATCTTCAAAAGCGGAACAGACCGGGAGAAGTTCCTTTCCTACCTGAAATCGGCCACGGAAAGGTACGGAGCGGTAATACATGCCTACTGCCTGATGAGCAATCATTACCACCTGATGCTTGAAACCCCTCAAGGGAATCTTTCCTGGATAATGAAGCATATAAACAGCTCCTACACCTCGTACTTCAACATCAAGCGCAAGCGTGCAGGCCATCTTCTTCAGGGTCGCTACAAGGCGATCCTTGTGGAAGCCGACACTTATGCCGCCGAGCTCTCCCGCTACATCCACCTGAACCCGGTGGGGGCAAAGATGGTCGGATCCCCGGAGGAGTATCCATGGAGCAGTTATCGTTACTACGCAGACGGTGCGGGGCCGTC
>JAUSOU010000016.1 GCA_030656095.1 Thermovirgaceae bacterium
AGTGACTGAGCGGTCCGCCCCGGCTGGTGATGCAGTAGGCCATGGTAAGGATCTGCTGATACGCCTTTGGAAAGGCGCTCTTCAAGACCTTGTCCAGCTCCAGTTCAGATGTGATCTGATCCAGGAGCAAAGAAGGGCCGACAATCTTCGCGGTGGCAGTGACGGCAGGATCGCGCACAGCCGCCTGTTCAGGGTCAAGACGTTTTGAGGGAAGAAACTCCCCTGTTTCCGGATCGAGCTTGCCGATACATACCTGCTTGTTACGAGGCTGCTTCTTTTCCCTGTCCCAGACGGATGTCGCTTCATAGACATAGGTAACACCGGTTTTTTTGTTGACCTGAAGGACACGATAAGTCATGAAGCATCCCCTCCTCTATAGTTGCAATTATAACTATAGAGGAGCGACATTGCAAGTGCGAATAGCGCTTAAAGCCCTCCCGTCACAGGTTTTTTGGTTTCATAGTTGTAAAACAGGCGGGAGATCAGGGTGACAAAGACAAAAAGCGCCTTCGTTTCCGAAGGCGCCCTGATGAAAATACTTTATCTGACAACAATGAGGATCATTGAAAAATGGACTCAACCCGTACTCAATTGGTGGCTGATACTGGCAGGAGACCTGACGATATATTGTCGAGGACAAAACCCAGCGGGCTCTCCAGGCCTACCCCTTGACAATGGGCTTTACACAAAATATTACGCACTGCCTTGCCAGTTCCTATGTGATTCCGCGCCAGATGTTGAGTCGAGAAATCACGTTGTTTTTTTGAATCTCTTGTGTGGGCGGGGGTTGTCCTCTCTCTCCAGCCCCTTGAGATAGTGTTCCCTCCCTCCCGCGTTCCATAGGGGGTCGAAACATTCGTGAACCCCTTTGGCATAGTCATCAAGCCCATCTGCCAGTTCGTTGACGATCCTCTCCGACCCGGGGTGGGTCGGCCTGGCACCGTGTTTGACCACCGCATCCCTCAGGACATGGGGATGGTCGATTATCATGCAGGGGCACAGAAGGTCATCGTCGTCGTACGGCTGGGCCTCGCGGATATCCTGGAAAAAGGAGCTGCGGATCACATCGACCAGACTCTTGTCCCTGATGTTGTCGACCGCGAAGTGGGCGAAAACGCAGGGTTCCACATCCCCGTTGGAGATGATATGAAAAAATCTTTCCCCGGCAGCCATGCAGCCGTCTACGTAGGGTCCGTCATTCCAGAAATCCCCAAGGAATATCGGAAGTGTTTCCCTCCATTGCGTGACCTTCCTGTGCAGGTCCAGCCTCTGCCCGGGTGTGGCCATATAGCCAAGGTCCGGGTCGCCACCCGTTGGTATGTACTGGAAGAACCACCCCACCTTGCACCCGAGGTCCATCATAGTTTCGATGAACTGATCGGAGGCGAGATATGGTGCGCTTGTGCGCGTGTACGTGGCGCTGAAGCCGAAGAGGACCCCGTTAGAGTCAAGCCTGTGAAAGGCGTCGATGGCCTTGTCGTAAACACCTGCCCCTCTTCTGAGATCAGTATCCTCCCTCGATCCCTCGACCGACACCATGGGAGCCACGTTACCCAGCCTTGCGAGACGCTCCACCATCCGGTCATCAAGAAGGGTTCCGTTTGTGTAGACGTGGAAGTAGCAATCACTATGTTTTCCCCAGAGATCGAGAAGATCCGGCCTGAAGAAACACTCCCCGCCAGAAAACGTGAAGAAGTAGATGCCAAGCTCCTTTGCCTCGCAAATTATCCGGTCCAGTTCAGAGAAGGTCAGTTCATGCTCCTTGGCGTAGTCGCCAGCATAACAGCCCTTGCATCTCAGATTGCATCTCATTGTGGGGCTGATCACAAGGAAATTTGGGATGTGAATGTTCAGTTCGGCCTCCTTCCTGTCCCTGATCCCTCTGCCAAGGACAAGGAAGTTGACGAAGAAGTTCGTGATGGCCTTTTGCCTGCAGTTGTCACAAAGTTCAGTAAAGATCCTGCGGAATAACTGGGCAAAGGGATGGTTATGGCGGGTTTTTTCTGCGAGATCCAGAAAACCTTCCCTGTAGTACCTTGCGGGAGATATCTTCGAGAAGAGCAGGAAAAGATCCGCCAGTTTCCTCTCATCACTGTCGGCTGCTGCTTCAGCAACCTTCTCCAGCATTCTTGAAGACACAAAGGCTTTCACTTTATCGAACGCAGCTACAGACATGTTAACTCCTCCCTTTGGCAAATTATCTGTACTCATGCGCTAATTCACCGTATGGCAGTTAGCATAGTACACGGATGGAAGCGATATGCCTATCCACCCGAATAGAGATGAGCAATAACAATACGGTCGCCAGCTACAAGCTTATCTTCCGGAGCGGAGCGATGCGCTTCCCGTTCCGGACAAAAATCCTGGGAGATTCCTCCTGGATTCCGTGCAAAATCTCCAGATCCCTCAGGGGCGAGGAATCGGGAATCTCAATTTCTTTTTCACTGAATCCGATCTGGTGGATCATGTTTCCGACAACATCTCATTGAAAATCTCAGCCCGTAATCTTACCTTCCTCGATCATCTGCGCTTTCACTTTTTCCCAGATCTTCTCTTTTGAGAAAAGATCCCGCAGTTCTTCAAGGCTGGAGAAGGATATAGCGCGTGTCGGACATTTGCAGCTCTAAACTATGCGAAACCTGAGCCTCCCCACGCCCTCGACCATAAAGAGGTAGTCCCCTTCCGGCATCGGTCCCGCCTGCTCCATCCATTCAAATACGTCCTTTTTGATATGGCACTTCATACCGGGACGCCCTTCGATCTCATAAACCATGTACTGGTCCTTTTCTTCTTCCGGCTCTCCCCAGAGGCCCACCGGGCCCCTATAGACCGTTCATCACCCTGCGATGTTGACCGCCATAAAAATCCGGAACTCGTTTCCGTGCTCCTGAACATCTTCCAGCCAGAACTCCGAAGTTATGCGGATTTTCTGTTCAGTCATGTTATTCCCTCCCCCGCTTTTGCTGGATAACCTGAAAAATCGACCCACTGCTCACCACTGGATGTTATTAATGAACCAAGGGCTCTATCGTCAAGAAGGAACAAGAATAACTGAAGTCTTCGATCGCCTGGCCGTTTCGTAGCTGACGCTGCCCAGGAAGATCTCATTCAGAAAACCGCGGCCCTGACTCCCCATGACCACCAGCGAAATACCACCCCCGGTTTGCCCTCTCTACAACTTCCCTTTGTGGGTGCCCGTAGGCAAGTTCGATCCGGACATCTTTACAGCCCAGTTTTTGAAAATCTTCCTGGAGGTGCTCCATGCGCCCCCTGTCGATGCTGTTAAACTCCTCAAGGCGATCCTTGAGGTGGGCATCTATCTTCTCCTGTCAACGGACAGCGAAAATGTCATGGGTAAGGCGGTTATTTGGGACAGCGAAAATGTCATCCCCCTAAGGGCATTTCATCCAGACAATACTCAGGTATTCTCTTGATGTTCTTTTTATACCCATCTCTCCATGGGTGGTCAGGGGCGGGTTTATGGGTTTGTTTCGTTTGTTTGCCGCTATGTTTTTTCTGACATGATGAATTAGTCTTTCCGGTTGAGGCAGGTGCTTCCACCAACTTGAAGATATCTCCATCATATTGAGCGGCTACCGAGCCGTCCATAAGGTCGAGCACCTCT